>NZ_JBWKQZ010000031.1:0-117954 GCF_059419025.1 Cupriavidus sp. GW821-FHT07C08 | reverse complement strand
TCTGGGCCTCTGGTTTAACCCACCTCAAGCCTAATCCACGTCGCTTGAGGTGCGGCAGGTCAATACATTCTGTCTAGCCGATCGGGTCAGATGGCGTACGGTGCGCCGGCGTTCCGGCGCCGGTGGCGCGTGCGCGTGCCTGCATGGCTGCATGTGCGCGCTGCCGCGGACTCATGGAGATGTATCGTGAAACCCTTCCGGCAGCTCTTTCCGGTCGTGGCCGCGGCGCTGGTCCTGTCAGGCTGCGCCAGCGTGCCCGACATCAAGACTGACTACAACCGCAGCACGGATTTCAGCGTCTATCGCAGCTTCGGCTTTGTCGAGCACCTTGGCACCGATCGCCAGGGCTATGAAAGCCTGACCACCCAGTACTTCAAGTCTGCCGTGCAGCGGGAACTGACCGCACGCGGCTACCGCTATGCGGCGCAGTCGCCGGACTTGCTGGTCAACTTCAATGCCCGGCTGCAGGAGAAGGTCCAGGTCAGCCCGGCGCCGACGCCGATGATGGGCTACTACGGATATCGCGGCGGGCTGTATGCGCCGTGGCCGGGCTACGGCTTCTACAACGACGTCTATACCTACACCGAAGGCACGGTCAACATCGACCTGGTCGACCGGCGCCAGATGAAGCTGGTCTGGGAAGGCGTGGCGGTGGGCAGCGTGGACACCAGCGACAAGACCAGCGCCCAGCAGCGCATCGACAAGACCGTGACGCAGATCTTTGCAAAGTATCCGTTCCGGGCCGGGCAGTAGCGCCGGCTCCACGCCATGTCAGGCTGCCGGTGGCGTGGTTGCTGCCCGGTCGATGGCATCCGCGACGAAGACTTCGGCCGGCTTGGGCGCAGACCACAGGTAGCCCTGGCCCAGCGGGCAGCGCAGGGCTAGCAGCGCTGCCCGCTGCGCGTCGGTTTCGACGCCTTCGGCCACACACTCCAGGCCCAGCTCGCGCGCCAGGTTGATCATGTTGCGGCAGATGACGGCACGCTGGCCATGCCCGTCGACATCGACAACGAACGAGCGGTCGAGCTTCAGCTGCGTGAAAGGCAGGTCTGCCAGCAGCTTGAGCGTGGCGATGCCGACGCCGAAATCGTCGATTGCCACGCCGTAGCCCAGCAGCCGCAAGCGGTTCAGCGCGACCGACAGGGCCAGCGTATCGGGCACCGGATAGCCCTCGGTCAACTCCACCGTCAGCGCCTGCCGCGGCACGCCGCTGGCGGCCACCAGGGCATCAAAGGCCTCCAGCACGCCGGGCCGGCACAGGGTTTGCGCCGAGGCATTGATGCCCAGCGTGATGTGGATGCCTGCCGCGCGCAGCCGCTGCTGCGCTGCCAGGCACTGGCGGGTCACGAAGAAGAACACCGGGTCGACCGCGTCGAGCGCTTCGAGCCGTGGGATAAAGAGGTCGGGCTGTACCAGGCCGTGCTCGGGATGGCGCCAGCGCACCAGCGCCTCGGCGCCGGCCAGCCGGCCGCTGGCAATGTCGTGCTGGGGCTGCAGCATGACCAGCAGGTCCGTGCCCGACTGGGTGGCGGCGAGCAGTTTCGCGTCGTCGGGTGACCACGGCGACGGGGCGGATCCGCCGGCAGGCTGGCGCACCAGCGCATCGGCCAGGATCTCTTCCACCGCATCGCGCGACAGCGGCTTGCGCAGCGCGTGCACGCGCGGGATGCCGGCGGCGTGCGCCAGGCCGCGGTTTGAATCCAGGATGTCCTCAGCCAGCGCCGTCACCCAGATCCACACCGGCGCCGCCCCGGCAAAGGCATGCTGCCCGCGCCGGTGCAGCTCGGCAATCAGCTCGGGGCCGTTGCCGCCAGGCATTTCGATATCGCAGAGCACGATGTCGAACGGCTCGCGTGCAAGGATCTCGGCCGCCTGCGTGCCGTTTTCAGCGGAAACCAGGGCCTGCACGCCCAGATGCCGCAGCAGTCCCTCGGCTGCGACGCGCTGGAACGGATGGTCTTCGACGACAAGAACGCGCAGCCTGGCGTAGCGGATCGGCATGGGGGAGGGGGGAGGCGGCGGGCCGCCTGGAGTGCATTTCGATCGGGGGTTGCCGCATGGTAGCGCGGCGCCGCTGCGCCAACCACCGGATGGCGCAAAGTCTGGCGCCGCTGGCATCCGGAATCGCACAGGGATCGTTGCGCCATCGCCCCGGAAACGGGCTGCGTTACGAATATTTGCGCTTTCCGATTCAATCGCCGCCTGCCATAACCGCTACAATCGCTGCCCGTAGTTTTGAACATGGCATGTCGATAATGGGTTTTGGCTGGTTCGGATTCTCGACTTTCTGGATAGTGCCGCTGGTTTGGCGGCTGGTGACGCGCAGGCTCGCCGGCGAGCGCCGGCTGGCAGGCCCGGGCTCATTGCGCGTCTGGCTTGGCACGCTCGCCGTGCTGTGCGCGAGCGCCTGCCTGGAAGCGCTGACCAGTGGCACCGATCCGGAATCGAGCGCCGGCGGTTCGGCCGGCCGCGCGCTGGCCGGCATGATGGGCAACCTGTTCGGCTGGACCGGTGCCTTGCTGTTGATGCTGGGCGTGCTGGCGCTGGCCGCGCCGATGGTGTTCGGCGAAACCTGGCGCAGCCTGTTCGCGCGCAAGCCGCGCCGCGGCGCCGCGCCCGACGCGGCGCCGGAAGAGCCGCCGGTTTCCTTTGCGCCCACCCAGCCGCTGCGCGAGGCAGAGCGCTGGGAGCCGCCGTCGGCAGGCAACCCCGGCTGGACTGCGCCCGCCCCGCGCCATCGCAGCTTTGAAGCGGTATCGGCGCGGCGCCAGCCCGCCTGGCAACCGCCGCGCCGCACGCGTGAATCCCCGCCGCAGCCGGGCGAGATCTGGCTGCACCATGCCGAGTCGCCGAACGCGGTCAAGCCGGCGCGCAGCGCGCCGCCCGCACCTGCCGCACCGGCACCGGCACCGCGTCCTGCCCAGCCGGCGGCACGCAAGCCGGCCGCGACGGCAGCCCCTGCACCGGCTGCAGCGCCGCGGCCGGCACAGCCTCTGCGCGGCACGGTGGTCAGCAGCCCGTTCCGCCAACCGCAGCCCCTGGTGCGTTCGGCGATTACGACGCTGCCTGAGGCTTCCGGAAAGGGCATCGCCGCGGCCGCTGCTTCAGTCGCCGTAGCTGCCGCCGTATCCGCGCCGGCCGAAGCCGAAGCCGCCGCCGCTGCGCCGGCGCCCACTGGCGCCACGCAAGCCGTGGCCGCTCCCGCGCAGCCGGTTACCAGCCCGGAACCTGAGGTAGTGGCAGTGCACGAAGCGCCTGCCATGGAACCAGTGTCCGCAGACACCGATATCGTTGGCGATATTGCGCCGGAAGCCGTGCCGGCCGAAGCCGACGAAGCCACGCTTGCCGCGATCCGGCAGGAAGCCCTTGACCTGCTGGCCGAGTTGCAGGCGCTGGCCGGCAAGCCGGAAGTGCCGCAAGCGGCTGCGCCGCAACCGCAACAACTGGACGCGGCTGTGCCGGATTCGGCGCCGGAGATTGGCGGCGACGCAGAACCGCATGCACTGGCTACCCTCACCCTGCCAGCCGAAGCCGAAGCCGAAGCCGAAGCCGAAGCCGAAGCCGAAGCCGAAGCCGAAGCCGGGAGCGGAGATCGCGTCGTTGTCATTGGGGAACCCGAAGCGCTGGCAGCAGCCGGGCCCGAACTGGATGTCACCGGCGCCGAGGCCGTAGCCCAGGCCGTGGCAAGCTCCGCGATGGAAGAGGGCAGCGCTCTCGATGCCAGCGCCCCGGCACCCGCGGAGGACAACGAAACGGACGGACTGATGGACGGCAACGGCCTGATCGCCGAGGAGGCGGAAGCGGATGCGGCCGAGCCCGCTGAGGCAGCAGAAGCGCCTGAAGCGACTGAAGCCCCGGAAGTCCCTGAGCCCGCTGAGGCGCCTGAACTGAACCAGGCTCCGGCCCCGGCCGCCAAGCCGCGCATCGTGCTGCCCGCCGTGGTCGGCCGCACCGTGCCGCTGGCTGCCGCCCAGCCTGCGCCGGTGCCGGTGCCGGTCGCGCCGCCGCCTCAGCGCCCCGTCGTCGACTACCGCCTGCCACCGGCCGGACTGCTGGAGACCGGGGTCGACAGCGCCGAACAGGTGTCGGAAGAACGCCTGCGCGAAACCGGTGAGCTGATCGCCCAGCGGCTGGCCGAGTTCAAGGTGCCAGTCGCCGTGGTCGGCGCCGGCGCCGGCCCGGTGATCACCCGCTTCGAGGTCGAGCCCGCCATGGGCGTGCGCGGCGCCCAGGTGGTCGGGCTGATGAAGGACCTCGCGCGCGCGCTGGGCGTGACCTCGATCCGCGTGGTCGAGACCATTCCCGGCAAGACCTGCATGGGGCTGGAGTTGCCCAATGCGCGCCGGCAGATGATCCGGCTGTCGGAGATCGTCAATGCGGCCTCGTTCCAGGCGCACCATTCGAGGCTGGTGCTGGCCATGGGCAAGGACATCACCGGCAATCCGGTGGTGACCGACTTGGCCCGCGCGCCGCACCTGCTGGTGGCCGGCACCACCGGCTCGGGCAAGTCGGTGGCGGTCAATGCCATGATCCTGTCGATGCTGTACAAGGCCACGCCCGAAGACGTGCGCCTGATCATGATCGACCCCAAGATGCTGGAATTGTCGGTCTATGAGGGCATCCCGCACCTGCTGGCGCCGGTGGTCACCGACATGAAGCAGGCCGCGCACGCGCTCAACTGGTGCGTTGGCGAGATGGAGAAGCGCTACAAGCTGATGTCCGCGCTGGGCGTGCGCAACCTGGCCGGCTACAACCAGAAGATCCGCGCCGCGGAGGCCGCCGAGCGCAAAGTGCCGAATCCGTTCTCGCTGACGCCGGAAGCGCCCGAGCCGCTGTCGCGCCTGCCGATGATCGTGGTGGTGATCGACGAACTGGCCGACCTGATGATGGTCGCCGGCAAGAAGATCGAGGAACTGATCGCGCGCCTGGCGCAGAAGGCGCGCGCCGCCGGCATCCACCTGATCCTTGCCACGCAGCGCCCCTCGGTGGACGTGATCACCGGCCTGATCAAGGCCAATATCCCGACGCGCGTGGCGTTCCAGGTCTCGTCCAAGATCGATTCGCGCACCATCCTTGACCAGATGGGCGCCGAGAGCCTGCTCGGCCAGGGCGACATGCTGTTCCTGCCGCCTGGCACCGGCTACCCGCAGCGCGTGCATGGCGCCTTTGTTGCCGACGACGAAGTGCACCGCGTGGTGGAACACTGGAAGCAGTTCGGCGAGCCGGACTACGATGAAACCATCCTTGCCGGCGACCCGGCCGAGGCTGGCAGCACCGACCTGTTCGGCGACAGTGGCGGCGACGGCGAGGCCGACCCGCTCTACGATGAAGCCGCCAGCTTTGTGCTGACCAGCCGCCGCGCCTCGATCTCCGCCGTGCAGCGCCAGCTGCGCATCGGCTACAACCGCGCGGCACGCCTGATCGAGCAGATGGAGGTGGCTGGGCTGGTGTCGCCGATGGGCCGCAACGGCGCGCGCGACGTACTGGCGCCCGGGCCGGGCAACTGACAGGCCCCGCAACCACGACTTCCAGGAGCGAGCAACTGATACTCAATTCTTGCTACAACCGCCGCATGAGCGCATGGGCCAAGGGTGTACTGGCTCAAGCGCTCGATGAAGTTTGCACGCAGCGTGGAGCGACGCACGTCGTCGTCAACGCCGCCTACACGTCGCAAATGGACTCGTTCACGGGCTTGCTGGAAGGCAAGCGCGAGGGCGACAAATTTTACCGTGCCAACGGGGACGTTCTTCAGGCGGACACCGATGCTGCGCGGAACGTGTGGAACAGGATTCACGACCGGGAAATTACCCGGTACATGCCTCACCTCCAGGTGAAGCAGATTCTGCTCGCGCGCTCCTCCGGCGCAACTGAGCGTCAGGTGGCTTCAGTCGGGCGGCGCAAGCCGCGTCAACGAAGTGCGGATAAATCCAATGCTCAACTTTGAGCAGATTTTATGGAACAGGCAGCATGCAGCCTGAACACGGAAACCTGCTGGCGGAGGTCCCGGCCGGCGCCGCGCAGGAACTCTTCCAGCCGTTGCTGGAACGGCCCGGGTTGCGGATCGAGCGCATCGTCTCCAACGGGCAGGCCAGTCCCGAAGGCTTCTGGTACGACAGTGCAGAGGCGGAGTGGGTGCTGCTGGTCAGTGGCAGCGCCGCCATCGAGATCGAAGGGCAGTCCGGCCAGCATCCCATGAAGCCGGGTGACTGGCTGCACCTTCCCGCGCACTGCCGCCACCGGGTAGCGTGGACCGATGCCACCCAGCCCAGCGTCTGGCTGGCGGTGCACCACAACGCGGGCTAAGCGCCCGCGTGCGTTGCGGCTGGCGCCTGACGGCCTACTCCCCGGATTGCTCCGGATACACCGGCTCGCCCAGGTTCAGCATCAGCCGGTTCGCCCAGGCAAAGATGGCGACCGAGTGGATCAGGTCCAGGATTTCCGGATTCGTGACGCCCGCTTCCCGCAACGGCTTGAGCTGCTCGGCAGTGACTTCGGCGGGCCGTTCGGTCAGTTCGATCGAGAACTTCGCGATTGCCTGCTCGCGCGCAGTCGTGCCGGCGGTATGGGGATCGTCGAACACCTGGCGGATCACTTCGTTGCGCTTGGCCAGTTGTTCGAAGCGCTGCGCATGGACCGATGCGCAGTAGACGCAGCCATTGATGCGGGACACCACCGTGCTGGCCAGTTCGCGTTCGGCGCGCGACATGCCACCCGGGGCGTACATGATGGCGTTGAAGGCAGTGGAGCGCTGGCGCAGGATCTCGGGCTGGTGCACGAGGAACAGGTAGTAGTCGGATACCTTGGCCTTGGGGTGGCTTTCCTCCAGCACCGCGATCTGCTCGGGCGTGGCGCTGTCGACTGATACCACGTCCAGCCAGGCCTTCCAGTCCAGCACTTCGTTGGTGAAGCCATGCGCGCGGATCGGGTTCTGCAGCAGGTTGCCGGCCGTGGTGGGCACGGCCGTGGTGGCTGGTGCGCCGGCGCCCAGTGCCTGCATTGCCTTGAGTCCGGCCACCAGGCGCACCTGGTAGGACAGGAAGGCGATCAGTTGCGCCAGCGTTACCACGTCGGGCGTGGCAAGGCCGGCGGCGGGCAGGGTCTTCAGCGCGGCCTGGTCGCCTTCCACGGGGCGCTCGCTCAGCGTGCGGGTGAAGGCCAGGATGGCGCGCAGGCGCGCGTCGGCGAGCGTGTCGGGGTTGCCCTGCTCGGCCAGGGTGACCAGCGGGGCGTCGGCCTCGATGGCCTGCAGGCGGGTGCGGTAGTGGGCCACCAGGTCGGCGGCGCCGGCCAGGCGGGCGGCGTAGAGCGCGACCAGCAGGCGCTCGGCGAGGGTCAGGCCGGGCAGGGCAGGATCGAACAGCCCGTTGTAGCTGCCCTGGGTGGAGGCCACCACCTTGTCGCGTGCGTGACGCAGCGTGTGGATGGCGGAGCCGGCGGCTAGGCTGGCGACCTGGTCGACCACGTCAGTGGCGGCAGCATTGGCTTGGGTCAAGTGAAGACTCCCGGAGTGTCGAAGGATTCGTTGTCGTGTTGGCGCAGCCGTGAGCGTCAGTCCCCGGCGGCTTGCTTGCGCGCGGCCAGCGCCCGCGCCAGGAATGCGCGGACCCCGTGCCAGGATGCCTCGTCGGCACCGGCATTGGCCTCGGGCATGCCGCCTGTAGTGCTGATGCGGCGCGATACCGGATGCGCGTAGACCGCTTGCGTGGTGGGCACGTAGGGAAACAGGATGGCATGGCCGGCGTGCTCGAAGTCGAGGTGCTCGACCGGATACGGATGGCCGGTCTCGGCCAGCTTGTCGGCGACCATGCGCGAATACAGGCTGGACGGCCACGAGCCGTCGTCGGTGCCGGACAGCAGCATCACCGGCCCGCGGATGTGCTCCACCCGGATGCGGGCGCGCGCCACGGCCTCGGCATTCTTCAGCGCGGTCAGGATGGCGCGCTCGTGCCGGTGCGGCGCCGGGCCTTCGTCGAACGGTGCCCAGCTAGCGTCGGGGTTGTTCTCCCACACATGCGGCAGCGGCTTGCCATGGTGCAGCCAGGCCGCGCCCTCACGGCCGATGGCCGGGTCGGCGGCATTCTGCGCACTATGCACCACCGCGCCCGGCACGTAACCGACCACCGCCGACACCAGATCGGGAAAGGTCGCACCCAGCAGCAGTACCAGCTCCCCGCCGCGCGACTGGCCGGACAGGGCGATAAAGCCGTGCGCCGGGCGCAGTTCGCGATGCATCCATTGCAGGCCACGCTCGAAGTATTCCAGCGGCGTGTTGGAGATATAGTCCGACAGGCCCGGCGCCTTGAAGTAGCCCAGCGCCAGCGCGGCATAGCCATGCGAGGCATAGAGCGCGGCGCGCGGTTCGTTGATGCCGCCGCCGGACCCGTTGAGCACCATCACCGCCGGGTGCGGACCGGCGCCAGGCGGGCGGTACAGCGTGCCAACCAGCCCGTCCACGCGGATGTCTTCGCGCACCACGCCCGCTGCGGCGAGGCGCTGCACCAGCTCGCCGCGAGCCTCGCCGCCGGTGGCCGTGACGGTAATCTCGGTCACCAGCGGTCGGGTGGCGTCGGTGTGGAACAGCTCGCGGCTGTCCGATGCCACCGGCCGCTGCGCCCACAGCAGGCCCATCGGCGCCACGCCGTCATAGCTGCCGCGCACTGGCGCATCGCGCTCCAGGTCCACGCTGCCGTCGCCTGCGGCAATGAAGTCGGCCTGGCTGGCCCAGGCGACGTCGCGGCCGCGTACGGTGCGCGTGCTGACGGCCACGGTCTCGCCGGGCCGCAGGCCGGTGATGGCGATGCGGCGCGGCACGTCGATGAGCGCATCGGCCGGGATGATGTCAAGGGTTGGGGCGGTCATCACGGCCATGCTCACTTGCCCGTCCGCGTCACCATCATGGCGGCGGTGCGGTCGCTGGTCATCGGCGTTACCTTCAGGCCCTTCTTTGCCGCCCAGATATTCTGGTAGTGGTACAGCGGCACCACGCCGACGTCGTCGGACACCAGCTTGACCGAGCGGCGCAGGATCGTTTCGCGCTTGGCCACGTCGAACTCGGCGGTGGATTCCTCCAGCGCGCGGTCTACGGCCGGGTTGCTGTAGTGGCCCCAGTTGGAGGCGCCCAGGCCCTTCTTGGCGTCCACGGTGGTCAGCACATTGACCAGCGCATAGCTGGCCTCGCCGGTGCCGTTGCCCCAAGCCAGCATGCTGACCGCGTACTCGTTCTTGTTGGCACGGCCGGAGTAGACCGACCAGGGCACCACTTCCACCTGGGTCTTCACGCCCACGCGCGTCCAGAACTGCGCCACGGCCTGCGCCGTTTCCGGGCCCTGCGGGTAGCGGTCGTTGGGGGCATGGATGGTCAGCCTGAAGCCGTCGGGAAAGCCGGCCTCGGCCAGCAGCTTCTTGGCCTGGGCGGGGTCATAGGCGATGTCCTTGACCTCGGGGTTGTAGCCAAAAGTGCCCTTGGGCATCCACTGGTTGGCTACGGTGGCGGTGTTCTGCAGGATACGACCCACCACGGCCTCGCGGTTGATGGCCAGCGACAGCGCCCGGCGCACGCGCACGTCCAGCAGCGGGTTCTTGTCCAGCGGCTTGCCGGCGTTGTCGGTGATGTAGGGGTTGGGGCCAGGCTTGAAGCTCGGTTGCAACAGCATCACGCGCAGGCCGTTGTATGGGAACACGCTGACGGTGGGCGATTGCTTGAGCTTGGCGAGGTCGGACACCGAGACCTTGTCGATCACGTCCACGTCGCCGGACAGCAGCGCTGCCGTGCGCGCCGGGCCGTTGTTGATGTAGCGGTAGTTGACCTGTTGCCAGATCGCCTTGGCGCCCCAGTAGCCGTCATTGCGCGCCATGATCACACGGTCGCCCGGGGTGTACGAGATGAACTTGTACGGGCCGGTGCCCACCACCGCGCGGCCCGCGTTGTAATCGTCGGTATTGGCCTTATCGCCCACGTGCTTGCTGACGATATGCACCGAGGCCAGGTTCAGCGGCAGGTCGGGGTTGGCGATGTTGGTCTTGACCAGCAGCGTGTACGGGTCCTTGGCGGTGGCTGATTCGATGGTGCGCAGGTAGCCCGAGAACGAGGCCACGCTACCCGGCACGTTGCGTGCGCGCTGGTAGGAGAAGACAACGTCCTCGGCGGTGAAGGGCTTGCCATCCTGCCACTTGACGTCGCGGCGCAGCTTGAATTCCCAGGTCTTGTCGTCCAGCGCCTTCCACGACAGCGCCAGCCCCGGCTGCAGCTTGTTGTCCTTGTTTTCGATCAGCAGGTCCCAGAAGTGCAGGTCCACCGAGCGGTCGCCGGCGTGGTTGTTCAGCTGGGGGTCCAGCGACGACAACGGGTCGGCAAAGCCGATCGTCAGCGACTGCGCGGAAGCAACCGCCGCGGCGGCGCAAAGCATGGCGGCCACGGTGGCGCGCAAGGAGAAGGACGGCGAGCGATTCATGGGGCGATTCCTCGGGGCGGTTTCTGGGATGAAAGGGGCGATACGGTGAGCGTCAGCCTTCGTTGAGATGGCAGGCGCTCAGATGGTTGACGGCGATGCCGCGCAACCTGGGCGGCTCCACCGCGCAGCGCGCCATGGCATGCGGGCAGCGCGGGTGGAAGTGGCAGCCGGCCGGCGGTGCCAGCGGGCTGGGGATCTCGCCGCGGATGGCGGTGAAGGTCTTGTGGCGGGCATCCAGGCGCGGGATTTCGGCCAGCAGCGCCTGCGTGTACGGGTGGTTGGGGCGGCGGAAGATCTCCGTGGTCGGCGCGCTTTCCACCACGCGGCCCAGGTACATGATCATCACGCGGTCGGAGATATGTTCGACCACGCCCAGGTCGTGGCTGATGAACAGGTAGCTCAGGCCCAGCTGCTCGCGCAGGTCCATGAACAGGTTCAGCACCTGGGCCTGGATCGACACGTCCAGCGCTGCCACAGCCTCGTCGCACACCAGCAGCTCGGGCTGCACCGCCAGCGCGCGCGCAATGCCTATGCGCTGGCGCTGGCCGCCGCTGAACTGGTGGGGGTAGCGCTGGCGCAGGCTCGGATCCAGCCCGGCGCGCTGCAGCTGCGCGCTGACGTAGTCGTCGAAACCGGCCGCATCCACCAGCCCTTGCAGGCGCGCGCCCTCGCCGACGATGCGGTCCACGCGCAGGCGCGGGTTCAGGCTCGCATAGGGGTCCTGGAACACCATCTGGATCTTCAGGCGCAGCGCTTGCCGCCCGGCGCGGTCCAGGCTGGCGGGGCTGCGGCCGTCGATGTGGATCTCACCGGAGGAGGGATCGAGCAGGCCCGCGATCATGCGCCCCAGGGTGGACTTGCCACAGCCCGATTCGCCCACCAGCCCGAGCACTTCGCCGTGCTTCAGGTCGAGGTCGACGCCGTCCACGGCGTGGGTGACGCGCGCGGGCTCGGACCAGCCCAGGCGCTCCAGCGCCTGGCCGATGCGTCCCGGCTTGCGCTCGCCGAAGCGCTTGGCCAGCGCGCGGGCGGACACCAGCGGTGGCCTGCCGCCTTCAGCTGCCGCCGGTACGGCTTGCGTGTGGCCCGCGTGAGCGGGATGCAATTGGCTGACAGTCATGCCGGCTCCATGCTGACGGCCAGCTGGCCTGGGTGGAAGCAGCGCACCTGGCGCCGCGGCGCGGGGGTAGTGATGGCCGGCGCTGCGCCGCACACGGCGCTTGCGCGCGGGCAGCGCGCGGCAAAGGCGCAGCCGGGCGGCAGCGCGGCCAGGTCGGGGGTCATGCCGGGAATCTGCCGCAGCCGCTGGCCGCGCTGGTTCAGGCTCGGCAGGCTCGCGATCAGGCCGGCGGTGTAGGGGTGCAGCGGGTGGTCCAGCACATCGTCCACCGGGCCTTGCTCGACGATGCGGCCGGCGTACATCACCGCGACCTCGTCGGCGAGACCCGCCACCACGGACAGGTCGTGCGTGATCCAGATCAGCGCAGTGCCGTGCTGGCGTGCCAGTGTCTGCACCTCCGAGAGGATCTGGGCCTGGATGGTGACATCCAGTGCGGTGGTGGGTTCGTCGGCGATGATCAGGTCGGGCCGGTGCAGCATGGCGGTAGCAATCGCCACGCGCTGGCGCATGCCGCCGGAAAGCTGGTGCGGGTAGGCCAGCAGCCGTTCGTCCGGGCTCGGGATGCCCATCATGCCCAGCGTGTCGCGGGCCAGTTCGCGCGCTTGCTTGTGGCTGGCCTTGCTGTGCGCGCGCACCGCCTCGATCATCTGCGCGTCGATCCGCATCACCGGGTTCAGCGTCATCATCGGATCCTGGAAGATCATGGCGATGCGGTTGCCCTGCAGCTGGCGCAACTCGGCCGGGCGCATGCGCGTCAGCTCGCGGCCCTGGAACAGGATTTCGCCGCCGGCGATGTGGCCGGGCGCATCCACCAGCCCCATGATGGAGAAGCCGGTGACCGACTTGCCCGAGCCGGATTCGCCCACCAGCCCCAGGATGCGGCCGCGCGGCACGGCAAACGAGACATCGTCCACCGCCCGCAGCACGCCGTTGCGGGTGTCGAAATGGGTGCGCAAGTGGCGCACTTCCAGCGTGGGGATATCGGGTAGCGTGGCGGGCGCGCTCATTTCTGTAGCCTCGGGTTGAGGACGTCGCGCAGGCGGTCGCCCACCAGGTTGATGGCCACCACGGTCAGCAGCAGCGCAATGCCCGGGAAAAAGCTGATCCAGTATTCGTCGGACAGCATGAACTGGTAGCCATTGGCGATCAGCAGGCCGAGCGAGGGCTCGGTGACCGGCACGCCCAGGCCGAGAAAGGACAGCGTGGCCTCCAGCGTGATCGCGCGCGCCACCTGCAGCGAGCCGATCACGATCAGCGGCGGCATGCAGTTGGGCAGGATGTGCCCGACCACGATGCGCCAGTGCGCGATACCCTGGCCGCGCGCGGCCTCGACGTATTCGCGCCGGCTCTCCACCAGGGCCTGGGCGCGGGCCGTGCGGGCATAGTAGGCCCACTCCAGGATCACCAGCGTCAGCACCACGTTGCCCACGCCCTTGCCCAGGAAGGCCAGGATCATCATCGCCACCAGTATGGACGGGAAGGACAGGAGCAGGTCCACGGTGCGCATGATCAGGCTGTCCACGCGCCCGCCGGCATAGGCAGCGAGCAGCCCCAGCAGCGTGCCGAGCACGCCGGCGAGCGCCGCCGAGCCGACGCCCACCAGCAGGCTGATGCGCAGCCCGTAAATAATGCCGGACAGGATGTCGCGGCCCTGGCCGTCGGTGCCCAGCCAGTAGCTGTAGGTCCCGGCACCGTTGGCGGTGGCAGGCGCCAGGCGCGCGTCCAGCACATCCAGTTGCAGCAGGTCATAGGGGTTCTGCGGCGTGATCCACGGCGCCAGCAGTGCGGTGAGCACCAGCAGCACCAGCACCACCAGCCCGAACACGGCGGTGCGCGAGACGAGGAAGTCAGCCGCCACGCGGCGCCACGGCGCTTCGCGCCGTAACGCAGGCACGGCGGGCGCGGCGGGCGGCGCGAAGGCTTCGGCCGGCACTGCGCTGGTCTTGTCGCTGGCGTTCATGCCGCACCCTCCAGCCGCACGCGCGGATCAAGCAGTTTGTAGAGCACGTCGACGATCAGGTTCAGCGTGACGAACAGGCACACCACGACCACCAGGTAGGAGACGATCACCGGCCGGTCGAGCGCGTTGATGCTGTCCAGGATCAGCTTGCCGGCGCCGGGCCAGGCGAAGATGTTCTCGGTCACCACCGCGAACGCGATGGTGGAGCCGAACTCCAGGCCCAGCACTGTCACCAGCGGGATCATGGTGTTGCGCAGCACGTGGCCGAGCACCACGCGCAGCGGCGACAGGCCCTTGGCGCGCGCGAACCTGACCCAGTCCTGCGGCAATACCTCGCGCACTCCGGCGCGCGTCAGGCGCAGCACCAGCGAGACCTTGAACAAGGACAGGTTGATGGCCGGCAGGATCATGTGGCGCAGCCCGTCGGCGGTCAGCCAGGACCACGGCACGCCCAGCCATTCCGTGGTGGCGCCGCGCCCGCCCGAAGGCAGCCAGCCCAGCCGCACGCTGAAGGCCATGATCAGCATCAGGCCGACCCAGAAGGTGGGCAGCGAGAAGCCGACGATGCTGCCGGTCATCAGCACCCGCGACAGCGGGTGCTCGGGATACAGACCGGCGAACAGCCCGAGCGGCACGCCCACCAGCACGGCCAGTAGCAGCGCCGCCACCGCCAGCTCCAGCGTGGCCGGCAGGCGCTGCAGGATCAGCTGGATCGCCGGCACGCTATAGACAAAGCTGTTGCCCAGGTTGCCATGCAGCGCGCCATTCAGGAAACCGAGGTACTGGCGCCACAGTGGCTGGTCCAGCCCGAGCGCGGCGATGATGCGCGCCCGGTCGACCTGGTCCACGTCCTGGCCAATCAGGATGTCGACCGGATTGCCGATGGCATGCAGGCCGACGAAGACGATTACCGTCATCACCAGCACCACCGCCGCCGCCTGCAGCAGGCGGCGCAGCAGCCAGCGCCAGGGCCAGCGGGTGACGGCGCCTCTCAGGGTTCTCATGGCGCCGGCGTCCATTCGTCGCCGAACACTTCGGGCTCGGCGTAGGCTTCCAGGTTGGCGTAATGGATCTCCACGTCTTCCTGGTACAGCAGCCCGGCGATCCCCTGGCCCAGCCGGCGCGCGCCGTCGCTGATCGCCGGGATGTCGCCCGACACCGTGCCGTGCGACAGCGCGGCCGGATAGCAGAAGCAGTGGATGCGCGACAGCCCGGGGCAGGCGCCGGGCGTCTTCTCGAGGAACTCGAACGCCGGGCCCAGGTCCGGCGAGTCGTCCAGCTCCTGGTCTTCCTGGCCGGGGCGGGGCGTGTAGCGGTCGCGCCAGTAGCGGATTTGCGGGGCGAAGGCGGCGAACTCGGGCCGGGTGTCCAGGGCAATGCGGAATCCGGTCGAGAAGAGCAGGATGTCCAGTTCGAACACTCCCTTGGGCGTGAGCACGCGCAGGCCGTCGCCATGCGGCTCGATCGCTTCGATCGGGCAGCCCAGGTGGAAGCGCGCATTGGCATGGCGCGAGACCCGCAGGGTGCTGCCGCGCGGCGGCGGCACCTGCTGCGCGTTGATGTAATGGCGGATGCGCCATTTCCATTCATCGGACAGCATGGGGTGGCCGTGGACCAGGCCGGGATTGCCCGCGCCCTTGCCCTTGTTGACGCGCGGGATGTCGGCGCGGCGGATCAGCATCTCCACGCAGGCGGCGCCGGCTTCCAGCGCGGTCGCCGCGCTGTCCATCGCCGAAGCGCCCGCGCCGACCACGCCCACGCGCTTGCCGCGCAGCGCGGCGTAGTCCATGTCGTCGGACGAATGGGCCCACAGGTGGCGCGGCAGCTTGGCCGCGACCGGCGGGATGTAGGCGCCGCCCAGGCCATCGCGGCCGGTGGCCAGCACCACGCGGCGCGCCAGTACGGTTTGCGGGCCGTCCGGGGTCTGCATCGACAGCGCCACCAACCCGTCCGGGCGCGGCACGATGGCATCGACCTGGTGTTCGTTGCGAATATCCAGCGCCAGCACCTGGCGGTACCAGCGCAGGTAGTCCATCCACTGCAGCCGCGGGATCTTGTCCAGCGCCTCCCAGGCGGTCGCGCCAAACTGGGCCTCGAACCAGGCGCGGAAAGTCAGCGCCGGCAGGCCCAGCGCGGGGCCGGTCAGTTGCTTGGGCGAACGCAGCGTTTCCATGCGCGCGGTGGTGGCCCACGGGCCTTCGAAGCCGGCCGGGGAACGGTCGAAGGCGCGCACGCGGATGCCGAGATGCGCCAGGTTGGCGCTGGCTGCCAGCCCGGCCATGCCGCCGCCGATGACAGCGACGTCCAGGATTTCCTGGCCACCCTGGGTGCGCTGGACGGTCCAGCCCTTGGCTGGCAGTTCCAGCCATGACAGGTCCTGGCGCAGGCGCGCTTCCAGCGCGGCGAGGCCGGCGGCGGGGGTAGGGGCGGAGGCGGATAGGTCAGTCATGGCTTGGAAGTCCGGCATCTTGTGAGAGCGTGTCAGCGTCGTCGCTGGCATCGCCATAGAGCGACTGCAGCAGCGCGCCGTGTTCGGCGGGCTCGCGCCGCACCAGGTCGGGCAACAGTTCGGCGGCGGCGTCGGCCACGGCCTGGACCAGCCCCAGCACCGCCGTGCTGGCCGGGCGGGCCTGTGGCGTGATCACGCCGAAGAAAAAAGGAATATCGGCATCGATGGGCCGCACCGCGATATCGGTCAGCGGCAGCCCGCGCGCGGTCACGGGTTCCAGCACGGCGATGCCCAGCCCCGCGCGCACCAGCGTGAGCGCGCTGATCGAGGTATTGGTGTCGATCACGCCCGCTTCAGGCACGCCGGCGCCGGCCAGCGCCCGGTCGACGCGGCGGCGCAGCCGGTACGGGTTCTGCATGGTGACGATGCGGCGGCCGCGGCAGTCCTGCAGGGCAATGGCAGGCTGCGCCGCCAGTGGGTCGTCGGCACGCACGGCCGCCACGCAGGCTGACTGGCCGATCCAGTGCACGGTCACGCCGCGGTGTTCCAGCGGCAGGCTGTTCAGGCCGATATCGGCCGCGCCGGTCAGGACCGCATGCACCACTTGTTCCGGCGACAGGTTCTGCACTGACACCCGCTCCGGTGCGCACAGCCCGCGTTCGAAGGCCAGCGCCAGCGCCGGCGGCAGCAGGCCTGCTGCCAGCGCCGGGGTCGCGGCAATGCGCAGGGGCCGGCCATCGCCGCGCGCCAGGGCCGCGGCGCGTGTGCGGATCTGCTGCATGCCGGCCAGCGTCTGCTCGACCTCGTCATAGAGCAGGAAGCCTTGCTCGGTCGGGCTGACGCGCGGGCCGCTGCGGGTGAACAGGGCAAAGCCCAGTTCGGCTTCCAGCTCCTGGATCAGCCGCGTAATGGCGGGCTGCGAGCGGCCCAGCAGCCGCCCGGCAGCGGTGACACTGCCAGTGGTGACCACTGCGGCGAAGGCTTCCAATTGCCGGATTTCCATGGGGGCGCGCTTGGAAAGAATGTGTTTTCTGGATTCTGGCGCCTTCATCATGCAAATGACAAATACTATTTCTGGATAAGGACATGCGCCAGCTATGATGTAGCGATGCCGGGCGCACACCGGCTCACCATCGGGACAGACGTTTTGGCTTGGATCCGTGGCAGTCGGGAGAAAAGGCGAAAAGGGCGCCAGCCGTGGCAGGCCCTGGCGTGGGTGCTGGCTGCTGCACTCGCGGGCGCCATGCCGGCGCGCGCGGCAGATCCGCTGCGCGTCGGCTCCAAGCGCTTCACCGAGTCGTACATCCTTGGCGAACTGCTGACCCAGGCCGCGGGGCCGCCCGGCGCCGCGCAACACCAGCCAGGGCTGGGCAATACCGCGATCGTCTTCGAGGCGCTGAAGGCCGGCAGCATCGACCTTTATCCCGACTACACCGGCACGCTCGCCGCCGAGATCCTGAAACTGCCCCCCGGAGCCGGCCTCGATGCCATCCAGCGGGCGCTGGCGCCGATGGGGCTGGGCGCGGCAATTCCGCTTGGTTTCGAGAACACCTACGCGCTGGCCGTGTCCGATGCCCGCGCTGGCGCACTGCGCCGGCTCAGTGACCTCGCCGCGCAGCCGCAGTTCAGGCTCGGCCTGTCCCACGAGTTCCTGGGGCGCGCCGACGGCTGGCCGGGACTGGCCAGCCGCTATGGGCTGCCGCAACGCCCGGTCGGGCTGGACCATGGCGTTGCCTACGAGGCCTTGGCCGCGGGCCAGGTCGATGCCATCGATATCTATTCCACCGACGCCAAGATCCGCAAGTACAAGCTGCACGTGCTGGAGGACGACCGGCATTACTTCCCGCGCTACGACGCGGTGGTGGTCTACCGCCTTGACGTACCGAAGCGCTTCCCGCAGGCCTGGCAAGCGTTGGAGCGGCTGGCCGGGCGCGTCAGCGCCGACGACATGATCGCCATGAACGCTGCGGCGGAGATCGATGGCCAGTCATTCGACGCGATCGCGCGCGCGTTTCTGGCCGGCACTGCAGGGCAAAAGGCAACGCATGACGGTGCCGAGCCGCGCGGCCGGCTGGCTGCCGCGCTGTTCGGGCCCGACACCACGCGCCTGGCGCGGCGCCATGTCGGCCTGGTGGCGGGGGCGGTCGGCGCCGCCACGCTGGTCGGCGTGCCGCTGGGGATGCTGGCGGCGCGGCGGCGCCGCACCGGACAGGCTGTGCTGGGCGTGGTCAACGTGCTGCAGACGGTGCCGTCGCTGGCGCTGCTGGCGATGCTGATCCCGCTGCTGGGCCGCATCGGCGTCTGGCCGGCCATGGTGGCGCTGTTTCTCTATGCCTTGCTGCCGATCGTGCGCAATACCGCGACCGGGCTGGAGCAGGTGCCGCAGGGCATGCGCGATGCGGGGCGGGCGCTCGGGCTGCGCGGCGGACAGGTGCTGCGCTACGTGGAGCTGCCGCTGGCCTTGCCGGTGCTGCTGGCGGGCATCAAGACCGCGGCCATCATCAGCGTCGGAACGGCCACGATCGCGGCCTTTGTCGGCGCGGGTGGCTTTGGCGAGCGCATTGCCACCGGGCTGGCGCTCAACGACACAGCGCTGCTGCTGGCCGGCGCGATCCCGGCGGCCATGCTGGCACTGGTGGTACAGGCAGCGTTCGAGACCCTGGAGTGGGCGCTGCGCCGCCATCGCGATGCGCGCTAGCTGCCTTGCTGCTGCGCGATGAGCCGGCCGAGGGTGGCGACGGCGGCCTCGGCCTCATCGCTCCACAGATGCCCGTAGTTGAGCCGGATGCAGTTGCGGTATCCCTGCCGCGCAGAGAAGATCGGCCCGGGCGCAATGCCGATGCCTGCGTCGAGCGCGGCATGGTGCAGCGCCAGTGCATCGAAGCCGGGCGCAAACTCGACCCACAGGAAATACCCGCCGTCCGGCCGGGACACGCGCACATCTTCCGGGAAGTGCTGGCCGATGGCATCGATCATGCGCCCCTGCTGCATCTCCAGCACATGGCGCAGCTTGCGCAGGTGCTTGTCGTAGCCGCCGTGCTGCAGGTATTCGGCCAGTGCCACCTGCGTGGGCACGCCGGCCGACAGCGTGGTCATCAGCTTGAGCCGCTGAATGGCCTCGCCAAAGCGGCCCGGCGCCACCCAGCCGATGCGGAAGCCCGGCGCCAGCGTCTTCGAGAACGAGCTGCAGTGCATCACCAGCCCCTGCGTGTCGAAGGCCTTGGCCGGCAGCGGGCAGCGGTTGCCGAAGTAGAGCTCGCCATAAACATCGTCCTCGATCAGCGGCACCTGGCGGCGCGCCAGCAAGGCCACCAGTGCCTTCTTCTTGTCTTCCGACATGCTGGCGCCGAGCGGATTCTGGAACTGCGTCATGAACCAGCACGCCTTGACCGGGTGGCGCGACAGCGCGGCATCGAGCGCGCCCAGGTCGATGCCTTCGGCGGGGTCGACCGGGATCTCCACGGCCTTGAGCCGCAGCCGCTCCAGAGCCTGCAGCGAGGCATAGAAGCCGGGCGATTCGATTGCCACCACGTCGCCCGGCTGCGTCACCGCCATCAGGCACAGGTTGAGCGCCTCGAGCGCGCCGTTGGTGACGATCAGGTCCCCGGCCGGCTGCGGCGCGCCCGCGCCCAGGTAGCGCAGTGCGATCTGGCGGCGCAGCGCGGTATTGCCCGGCGGCAGGTCGTTGACCGAGTACCACGGATCGAGCGCGCGGCCGGCGCGCGCCAGCGACTTGCCCAGCCGCTCCCACGGGAACAGCTCGGGCGAGGGAAAGGCCGAGCCGAACTGCACCAGCTCGCGGTCACGCGCGCCTTCCAGCACGGCGAAGACCAGCTTGGAGATGTCGACCTGCGTCGACACCTGGCGCGACGGCCGCGCCTGCGGCTGGGGCAACTCGCGCCGCGCAGGTCCCGCCACGTAGTAGCCGGAGCGCTCGCGCGCCCGCACCAGCCCGCGTTCTTCCAGCCGGTAGTAGGCCTGGAAGGCGGTAGAGGGGCTGACGCCATACTGAGCCACGGTCTTGCGGATCGACGGCAGGCGCGTGCCCGGCGGCAGGCTGCCGTTGCGGATATCGGCGGCCAGGGTCTCGGCGAGGGCTTCGTAGCGTTTCATGGCGGGTTGGCGGGGGCGGGGCGGGTGAGCGCATTATCTCCCGGGCAGGCAAACTGATACGTAAATTTTCCCGTTATCTGATGCTGTTATGGCTGGCGCGGACGGCCCATAATTGGCACTCGTACACAAAGGCGTTGTGCAAGGAGATGCCATGAACCCGTTGAGGCTGTTGCGGACCGTGCTGTGGGGCTTCTTTGGCCTGCGCCAGGGGCAGGAGCACCAGCGCGACCTGGACACCTTGCGCCCGGTGCCGCTGATCCTGACCGGCGTGGCCGTCGCCGCCGGGCTGGTGGTGTGCCTGGTGCTTGCGGCAAACTGGGCGGTGTCGGCTGCCTGACCTGAAACTGCTCTCATGCTTCTCCTGCCCCAAGGACCTGGTATCGCCACAGCCCGTGCGCTGCGCAAGCTGGCCTGCCTGACGCTGGCGGTGCTGCTGCCCGTGGGCATGGCGCTGGCCGCCACCGACACGCAACAGATCGAACGCGGCCGCTACCTGGCGCGCATCGCCAACTGCGCCGCCTGCCATACCAGCGAAGGCGGCAAGCCGTTTGCCGGCGGGCTGCCGATCCGCACGGCGGTCGGCACGATCCATTCGACCAATATCACGCCCGACGCCGGCAGCGGCATCGGCGCCTATACGCTGGCCGAGTTCGACCGCGCCTTGCGGCACGGCGTGGCGCGTGACGGCAAGCGGCTCTATCCGGCGATGCCGTATCCGTCGTACGCGCGCATGCGTGCCGAGGACGTGGCGGCGCTGTACGCCTACCTGCGTGCCGAGGTGGCGCCGGTCACCCAGCGCAATCCCGCGCCGCAGATGCGTTGGCCGTTCAGCATGCGCAGCCTGCTGGCCGCGTGGAACGTCCTGTTCGTCGATGACGACCCGGTTCGCACCGACCCCGCGCGCGGCGCAGCCTGGAACCGCGGTGCCTACCTGGTGCAGGCTGTGGCGCACTGCGGCGCCTGCCATACGCCGCGCGGCAACCTGTTCGCCGAGAAGGGGCTGGACGAGCGCAGCCGCCATTTCCTGTCCGGGGCGAGCGTGGAGGGCTGGTCCGCCACCAACCTGACCGGCGACCAGGTCACCGGCCTGGGCGCGTGGTCGCGCGCGGACATCGCCGAGTTCCTGCGCACCGGGCGCAACGGGCACGCGACCTCGTTCGGGCCGATGTCCACGGTGGTCTCCACCGCCACCCAGTACATGAGCGCGCCCGACCTCGATGCCGTCGCCGCCTACCTGAAGTCCCTGCCTGGCGCACGGGGCGAGGACAAGCTGTTCCGGCACGATGCCGCCACCGCGCAGCAACTGCGGCAGGGCCGCTTCGATGTGCCCGGTGCGCGCCAGTACGCGGTGTTCTGCATGCCTTGCCATGGCGCCGACGGCAAGGGCTTTGCCCGCGTGTTCCCGCCGCTGGCCGGCAACCCGACCGTGGCCGATCCCGATCCGGCCTCGCTGGTGAACCTGTTGCTCGACGGCGCCGTGACCGCGCGCGTGGGCACCGCGCCGGCGGATTACCACATGCCCGGCTATGGCTGGACGCTGGACGACCAGGAGCTGGCCAATGTGCTGACCTTTATCCGCGGCAGCTGGGGCAACCGTGCCGCGCCGGTGCCAGAAGCCGCCGTGGCGGCACGGCGCAAGGCGCTGGCCGCGCAGCACCCGGCCGCGGCAGGCGACGCATCCCGATGAGCACCCGATGACGATTACGCGCAGAGACTTCCTCAACGGCACCGCCCTGACCATTGCCGCCGGCCTTGCGCCCGTGCAGTTGCTGCACGCGCAGCAGGGTGGGGCAGGCGTGGCATACCCACCCGCGCTGACCGGCCTGCGCGGCAACCATCCCGGCACCTACACGCTGGCGCATAGCCTGGCGCGCGAGGGCGCGAAATACCCGGTCGTGCTGGCGCGCGAGGCTTTCGACCTGGTGGTGGTCGGCGGCGGCCTGAGCGGCCTGGCGGCAGCGTGGTTCTACCGGCGCCGTTTCGGCGCCAACCGCCGCATCCTGATCCTGGACAACCACGACGACTTCGGCGGCCATGCCAAGCGCAATGAGTTCACGGTGCGCGGCAAGCGGCTGGTGACCTATGGCGGCAGTGCAGAGATGCCGGCAGGCGCTGGCAGCGACGCCGCGGTGCGCGAACTGCTGGCAGGGATCGGGCTCGATGCCGCGCGGCCGCCTGGCACATCGTCCGCGGATCCCTATGCCGCGCTCGACATGGGCCGCGCCGTGTTTTTCGATGCGGAGCATTTCGGGCGCGACCAATGGGTGGCGGGCGATCCGTTCGGCGAGCTGATCGATGCCCGCAGCGGGCAGCAGGCCGGTGGCCCGGATGCGGCCGCCCTGTCGCGCTTCCTGGACAACACGCCTTTGCCTGTGGAGGACCGCAGCGCGCTGGCGCGGCTGGCCGCAGGCACCACCGATTACCTGCCGGCGCTGTCCGGCGCCGAGCGCGCGGCAGCGCTGCGCGCCATGCGTTACGCCACCTTCCTGCGTGACAAGGCCGGTATCGGCCTGGCCGGGCAGCGTTTCCTGCGCAGCCGCAGCAACGATGCCTATGCGCTGGACGCCGATGGGATCTGCGTTGCCGACGCCATTGCCATCGGCCTGCCTGCCGGCGCCAACATGCCCGCGCCGGCGGGCAATGCGCGCCTTGGCAAGTCGCCGGCTTCGCGCCTGTGGTTTCCGGATGGCAATGCCTCGCTGGCCCGGCTGCTGGTGCAGAGCCTGATCCCGGGCGTGGCGTCGATCGCCCGGCCGGCCGATGTGGTGTCGGCCGCGTTCGACTACAGCCGGCTGGACCGTGACGGGCAACTGGTGCGCCTGCGCCTGAACAGCACCGCAATCGCGGTTGAGCCCGACGGCAATATCACGCGCGTGACCTACGGGTTCAGTGGCAACCTGCATCGCGTCGAGGCGCGCCACGTGGTGCTGGCCGGCTACAACATGATGATCCCGTACCTGCTGCCGTCGCTGCCCGCGAAGCAGAAAGAGGTGCTGCACAACGAGGCCAAGGCGCCGCTGGTCTACACCAAGGTGGCGCTGGACCACTGGCAGGCGTTCGCGGCGCTGCGCACGCGCCGCATCCACGCGCCGGCCATGGCCTATACCGACCTGTGGCTGGAACCGCCGGCGGGCAAACAGCCCTCCGATCCCGCCGTGCTGCATATGCTCTATGTGCCGACCGTGCCTGACAGCGGCATGCAGGCGCGCGACCGCTTCCGCGCGGGCCGTGCCTTGCTGCTCGGCACGCCCTTCGACACGTTGGAACGCGACATCCGTGCGCAGTTGGACCGCATGCTCGGCCACAAAGGCTTTGCTTCGAAGGACGTGATCCGCGGCATCACCGTCAACCGCTGGGCACACGGATACAGCTATATGCCCGACAGCCTGGCGGGTGAGAACGTGGCGCCCGACGCGGCGTGGCCGGGGCTGGCCGGCGTGGGCAATATCAGCATCGCGAACAGCGACAACGCCGGCAGCCCTTCGCTGACCGCGGCGGTGGGGCAGGGAAAGTGGGCAGTCGACCGCCTGCCCGGGTAGCGAGACTTCAGCCGGCACGCGGCGGCATCAGCGCATCGATCTCTGCATCCTTGGCTTCCCACTGGCGTGCCAGCCAGTTGTGGAATTCCCTGCGGAAGGCCTTGTCGCTACCGTAATCAGCCTCGCAGAAGGCCGGCGGCACCGGCAACTGCCGCATGCGCACCAGCACCGGGCCGGCGCGCCCGCAGGCCAGGTCCCAGAAGCCTGGCGCGCCTTCCGGATACACGATGCTGACGTCGATCAGCGAGCGGAACTTGTTGCCCATCGCATTCAGTGCCACCGCCAGTCCGCCGGCCTTGGGCTTGAGCAGATGGCGGTACGGAGAGTCCTGGGCCGCGCGCTTGGCCTCGGTAAAGCGGGTGCCTTCGGCAAACACCATCACGCTGGTCGGCACCAGCGAAAACTTCGCGCAGGCGCGCTTCGCCGTTTCCTGGTCCTGGCGCTGCAACGCCGGATTGCGCCGCAGTTGCGCCTTGCCATGGCGTTTCATGAACGGAAAGTCCAGCGCCCACCACGCCAGCCCGATCACCGGCACATAGATCAGCTGTTGCTTCAGGAAAAACTTCAGCAGCGGGATGCGCCGGTTCAGCGAGCGCTGCAGCACGAAGATATCTGCCCACGACTGATGGTTGCAGTTCACCAGGTACCAGTCGGCATAGCGCAGCCCCTCATTGCCCTGGACATCCCACGGCTCGCGCTGGATCCACGCGAACCAGCCGGTGTTGCCGGAGATCCAGGCGGTCGCGATGCCGTTGAGCAGCGGATCGATGCGCCGCCTGACGGCGGCAAACGGCAGCGCCAGCTTCAGCAGTGCCAGCGGAAACAGCAGCGCGCACCAGAACAGCGTGCTTGCAATCAGCAGAGTCCAGCTGAGAATCCCGGTGATCCAGGCGAAGCGGCCGCGCGGCACCGGAGCCCGGCGGCGGCGAGACAAGGGGGTGGGTTCCCCGGGTGTTGATGGCGCCGAGGGCGTTGAGGCACTCGTGCCGGTGGCACGTGTTGACGAGGATGGGACTGAGGTCATGGATGCCAGTCTGCAGGCTTGCAAGGGTTGCGGGCTTGCGCGTGATCAACGCAGGCACTATTGGGTGCGTACTTTAACTCGCCCGATGGGGAGCGTGGGACGCATTCTGCCTTGCCGCCCGAGAACCTGCAGGACTCAGAACACGATGGTCGCCGTTCCCATGAACGTATTCGTGCGCTTCAGGCGGTTCTTGTTGGCCACCGAGGGCACCCAGCGCAGGCCCAGCGACAGCAGGCTCTTGGCGCCGATCTTGGTGTCGTAGGTGACGATCGGGCCCACCGCCCAGTCATGGCCGCGGAAGCCGTTCAGGCGGTCGGCCAGCGGGCCACTGTCATCGCCCAGATGCTGCGTCGTGCCGGCGATCAGCCCGAGGCCGGCACCGTGGCAAAGCGCTTGAGCAGCATGGTGTCGAGCGTGAACAGCGGCGCGACCTGGTAATCGGTGGCGTTGTTGCGGGTTTTAAACTGTGGCCAGATTCTACGGAAGTTAGCGGTGTAGAACTGGATCCCTGGTCCAGTTGTTCAGGCTTGGGTTGGCCAGGGCGTTGGGGTCGTACTTGCCGGTCGGTGCCGGCTTTCCCGGTGCTGCAGGTACCGGGCGCCATCGTCACCATGCCGGTTCCGCTGACCTGTTTGCCGCCAACCCCCTGATGGTGCTGTTCCTCACCGTGGGCCTTGGCTACTTCATCGGCAAGGCGCGCGTCGGCCCGATCCAGCTGGGGGGCGTGTGCGGCACGCTGTTCGTCGCGCTGTTCATGGGGCAGACCGGTTGCCAGATGCATGGCGAGCTCAAGGACATGGCCTTTGCCTTGTTTATCTTCGAACGTCAGCGCCCCGGCGATCAGCGCCATCGTGGCGGCCAGCCAGAGTTCGGTGCCGCTGCTTGGCTACACCATCACGTAAGCCATTGCCAACGTGCTGCTGCCGGTGCTGGGGCAGATCATCATTTCGCTGGCGCACAAGTTCACGTAGTGTCCTGGCGCTAGCCGCCATGCGCGACAAGCAGCCGCCCGATATCGGACAATCCCATGGCTTCGGCCATCTCGCGTGGGGTTTCGCATTCGTCGATACGCGTCCGGCAAGCCGCATCCGCACCCGCCGCAAGCAGTAACTCCACCGCAGGCAGATTGCGTACGCTCACCGCCATGTGCAGCGCGGTGTAGTCGTTGATGCCGCGCTGCCCGGGATCGGCACCAAAGTCCAGCAGCAGCCGGAGCACCTCGATCACATCCGTTCGCGTGGTGGCGCCGGGCCGGGCGAGACTGCATGACAGCGCCGCAATCAGCGGTGGAAAGCCTGCGTGATCCACAGGCCGGGGATCTGCCCCGGATTCGAGCAAGGCGCGGATCAGCGGCAGCGGACTATGGTAGAGCGCGTATTCCAGGCAAGCGCCAATCCCTGGGGGCATGGGCCCGTTGGGAATGCAGGCCGGATCATCAACCGCTGCTCGCAGCGCTTCGATATCGCCGGCACGGAAGGCGGCATGGATCTTTTCGAACTGCCGGTACGCCTCGCAGCGCTCGATGTCTGGGTTCACGGTTTTGCCCGGATGAAGGGCCGGTGCCGGCCTACGCATAATCGAGCGGCAGCGCCGTGGTGTACTTGATCTGCTCCATCGCAAAGCTGGAACTGACGTCGGCCAGCTCGGCGCCCTGGATCAGCTTCTTGTAGACGCGGTCGTAGGCGGCAATATCCGGCACCACCACGCGCAGCAGGTAGTCGGTATCGCCGGCCATGCGGTAGAACTCGGTCACTTCCGGGATCGATGCCACCAGCCCATGGAATTGCGCCAGCCATTTCACGTTGTGCTGGCTGGTGCGGACCGAGACAAAGACCGTGACCCCGGCATTGAGCTTGTCGGCGTCGAGCAGTGCCACGCGTTTGCGGATCAGGCCGGCTTCTTCCAGCCTCTGGATCCGGCGCCAGCATGGCGTCGAGGTCAGGCCGACCCGTTCGCCGATCTCTGCCACCGGCACGGTGGCGTCTTCCTGCAGGATGGCGAGAATCTGTTTGTCGTAGCGGTCCATGGCGCGTAGCGGGTCAGGTGAGGGTGGGCCGGCGCCTGCAGGCGGCGCTGGTACGCGCGGCAGATGCTAGGCGTCGGCGGTCGGCACCAGCAGGTTCACGCCGGTGTCGATGTGGTCGCGGTGCACGCCGTAGAGGTGCAGGGACACGGCGATATCGTCGCTGGCATTGCCCAGCGCATGGATATGCTGCAGCCCGGCCGGCACGCTGAAGGTATCGCCGGCCGTGCGCAAGACGGAGTTGGCATGGCGCGCCTGCCGGCTGGCGGGATCCCACCGGTAGTGCTGCTCGCTCAGCGTGCCGCGCAGCACGCGGTAGGCACACCAGGTGCGATGGCCGTGCACGGGGCTGGTCTGGCCCGGGCGCCAGACCAGCACCATCGCCGAGAAGCGCTCCAGCGGGTCGGCATGGACCAGGTGGCGCGCATAGGTATCCGGCTTGCCGAGCAGGGCGCCGGGCGGCAGTGTTGCAAGCAGCGTGTCGGTGTCTGGCAGATGCACGGCAATGTGGCCGGCCACCATGCGCGCGCTGTGGGCGAAGGTGGCCTCGAGCTCGAGCGCCAGCTGGTCGAGCGGCGCGGCTGGCAGGAGGAGATGCGGGGGAGTTGCCGGAGGGGCGGCAGTCAGGGAGGATCCGGTCGGCATGGCGGGCACCTTGGTCTTGTTCTGGGTACGTATCCATGATATTTGCGGGCCGGAGTACAGGCATGCGAATTGTCGTTCAATGTCGCCGGAAATTGTAATTCTATTCCTGCAATGAGGCGATATTGAGAATTATATGCTCGAAGCAGATCGGGGCAGGTGGTTGGGCGGCTCCCTCAGGAGCTTCAGTCGAGTTCGGCGAGCAATGCCTTGGCCTCCTGCAGGGCCGCGGTGTCGAAGCCTTCATTGAACCGGCCGTAACTCTCGGCCAGCATCTCGCGGGCCTCGGCCCCCTTGCCCTGCTGCCGCCACAGCCGGCTTAAGGCCATCACCGCGCGCAGCTCCAGCGATCGGGCGCCCTGGTGGCGCGCGATCGCAATCGCCTGCTGGAAGCAGGCCTCGGCCTCGTCCCGGCCGGCGCCCGCCGCGCCCGCGCAGCCTGGCTGCAGCAGCGTCAGTTCGCCCTTGAGCCGATACAGCTCCGCCTCGTACAGGCGCTCGTGCGTTCGGTCTGCCACGGCCAGCGCCTTGGCCAGCATTTGCAGCCCTGCCTCGGCCTGTCCCGCTTTCCCGTAGGCTTCGGCCAGCAGCGCCAGGAAATGTGTCTGCCAAATCCCTGCCCCGGTGGCTCGGTAGGCGCTCAAGCCCTGCTGCATCTTCTCGATGCCTTCCACTGTGCGTCCCTGCGCGACCAGCACCCAGCCCGAGAGGATGGTTCCGGAAGTCAGCCAGAACGGGAAGTCGTGCTCGGTCGCGAGGGCGAGAAGTGCTTCAACCAGTTCATGCATCGGCTGCGTCTCGCCGCGGTACAGGCGAAGCATGGCGGCGAAGGTCAAGGCATTGGCCGAGTCAGGGGGGTGGGACAAGG
Organism: Cupriavidus sp. GW821-FHT07C08; assembly: GCF_059419025.1. Lineage (NCBI taxonomy): Bacteria > Pseudomonadati > Pseudomonadota > Betaproteobacteria > Burkholderiales > Burkholderiaceae > Cupriavidus > Cupriavidus sp. GW821-FHT07C08. Next base: position 89,765 of record NZ_JBWKQZ010000031.1, on the reverse strand, counting down.
TCCGAGCCAGCGCGAGCATCTCCTGGCTGCGCACGAGGGCCTGATCCGGATAGCCGAGCAGCCACAGGTCCAGCGCCAGGCAGGCCAGCGCCAGCACACCAGGCTCCAGGAAGAAGGCCGGCGACTGGCACTGCCCCGAGTCATAGAGCACCAGGGCCTGCTCCAGCTGCGTGCGGGCAGCGCCCAGTTCGCCGAGAGCGAGCAGGCTGACGCCCACCGCCCGATGGGCTTGCACCAGCAACGCAGGGTCCTGCGCCTGTTGGGCCAGCGTCAGGAGTTGCTTCCCCAACTCGTGTGCGGTTGACAGCTCCCCGCGGACCATGAGGGACGTGCGCAGCCCCATCAAGGCGGGGAAGAGCTGAATCGCTTCTCCGAGTTGTCGACACAGCGCCAGCGCGCGGGTGTAAGTCGCCTCGACTTCCGGGGCAGCGAGTCCATGGGTGGCCATCCAGGCCGGACCGAGCGTGATCTGCAGTGCGAGTTCCTGCCGTGCGCGTTCAGGACCATCAGGCAAAGTCTTGAGTAAATCGAGGGCCTTTGTCAGGTGGGCGACCGCTTCGGCATTGGCAGAGCGCTGCGCCGCCTGCCGCCCGGCGCAATGCAGGTATTCCACCGCCTTCGGCGCGTTGCCGCTGCGGCTGAAATGATGCGCCAGCTCGCTGCAGTGCTCCTCGATCCGGGCGCCAAATAGGGCTTCGATCGCCTGGGCTGTGCGCTCATGCAGCGCACGGCGCCGCTCGCTCAGCAGCGAGCCGTAGGTCACTTCCTGGGTCAGCGCATGCTTGAAGCTGTACTCCACCTCCGGAAACGCCGGCTGCTCGTAGATGAATTCCCCGGCTTGCAGCCGCGTCAGCAGGTTCTTGGTTGTGTCCTCGGGCTGCTCGACAACACGGGCGAGCAGGCTCCAGGGAAATACCTTGCCGATCACCGCCAGGGTCTGCAGCAGCGCTTTCTCGGCCGGCTGCAGGCGGTCGATGCGGGCGGCGAGCACCCCCTGCACGGTGGTCGGGATGTGCAGCATGGTCGGGATCTGCTCAAGACGGTAATGACCGCGCTCGCCGCGCAGCACGTGCTCCTCGGCCAGCGTCTGCACCACTTCCTCGATGAAGAAGGGGTTGCCTTCGGTCTGCTCCAGGATCCGGTGCTCGAGCGGTGCGAGTCCGGCGGCGTCGCCCAGCAAGGCCCGCAGCAGTTCCCGGGCGTCGGCTTCGTCCAGAGGACCCAGCCGCAGCTGGGTGTAGTAGCTCTTGCGACCCCAGTCGTGCCGGTACTCTGGCCGGTAATTGACCAGCAGCAGGATGCGGGCGCTGGCCACGCTTTCGCCGAGAAAACCAAGGAAGGCCTCGGTCTCACTGTCGAGCCACTGCAGATCTTCGACGATCAGCTCCAGCGGCCGTGCCAGACTCTCGCGCACCAGCAGCCGCTTGATCGCCTCGAAGGTGCGCTGCTGGCGGATCTGGGGGTCCATCTGCACTAGCGCCGAGTTCGGCTCGGCGGCCCCAAGCAGGTGGAACAGATAGGGCAGGGTGTCTTCCAGCGCGCGATCCAGGGTCAGGATCTTGCCGGTCAGCTTCTCGCGCCGCCGGCGCTCATCATCCTGCGCCGTGATCTCGCAGTAGTTCCGCAGCAGCTCGATCAGCGGCAGATACGGATAGGCCTTGCCGTGTGAAACCGAGAAGGTTTCCAGCACCAGGCAATGACGCGGGGCGAGCTGCTTGAACTCCAGACATAGCCGCGACTTGCCGACCCCCGGCTCGCCGACCACGCCGACGATCTGACCGTGTCCGGCTTGCGCCCGCGCCCGCGCTTCGCGCAACTGCTCGAGCTCGCGAGCGCGGCCGACAAAGCGCGCCAGCCCGCGGCTGGCCGACACCTGCAGCCGGGTGCGCAGCGGGCCGAGGCCGAGGACTTCGAAGACCGCGATCGGCTCGGGCAGCCCCTTGATTGGTGTCGCGCCGAGGGCCTTGAACGCGAAATAGCCTTCGGTCAGGTTGTAAGTGTGTTCGCTGGCGACGATCGAGCCGGGCACCGCGATGCCCTCCATGCGCGAAGCAATGTGGATTGAATTGCCTACCGGGTCGTAGTCGGTGTGCAAATCCTCGGTGCGGATCGCGCGCACCACCACTTCGCCGGAGTTGATGCCAACGCGGATCTGCAGCGCGATCCCCTGGGCCAGACGCACCCCGTCGGCGTAACGGCGCATGGCCTCCTGCATGCGCAGCGCCGCCAGCAAGGCCCGCTGCGGATGGTCTTCGTTCGCGATCGGCGCGCCGAACAGCGCCAGGATGCCATCGCCCATCGACCTGGCCACATAACCTTCATAGTGATGCACGGCCTCCATCATCAGCGCCAGCACCGGGTCGATCAGGCGGCGGGCGTCTTCGGGATCGAGGTCGTGGATCAGCGCGGTCGAGCCGGCCATGTCGGCGAACAGCGCGGTAACCGTCTTGCGCTCGCCGTCCGCCGCGCCGCGGGCTTCCATGTCCGCCTGCGCCGCCCGGATGCGCTCGGCCAGATAGGACGGTGTGTAGTCGACGGGGGCGCTGGGCGCAAGTGTCGTGATCGGGGGCGTCGCGCTTAACGGGGTCAGCGGCGCGCCGCATTCGCTGCAGAACCTGGCGCTCGCGCTCGCCTCTTGCCCGCAGGCCGGGCAGACACGCACAAGCTTGGCGCCACATTCCTCGCAGAACTTGGCGCCCGCCGGATTCTCGAACCCGCAGCTTGCGCAGCGCATAGGGCTTGTCCCCCTTCCGGGGCTTGCAAGACTCAACGATTAAATCTTATCAAACGATGCGGCGTCCTATGGCCCGATGACGACCCGAAGGCTGAGCCCTTCGCTGTGCTGAAACGTGCCTCAATCGGCACTTGTATAGGGCAGCCGACGACCAGGTCAACCCGAATCCGACTGTGCCACCGCGCGAGCAGCCGCACGCACTCCTGATTGCCTCGCCTACAATGATTCAGGCTGCACGATTTGCCCTGGATCCATGCATGGCTGCGCAGCAGCTCGGGCGACGGTGCCGCAAAGGAGCTTGATCGATGCGCTCGCCTGCGACGGACGCCACGCGCCTGAGACGCCTTGCGACCTGGGTTGTGGCCGTCATCGTCGCGCTGATCGCTCTCGGTCGCGTCGCCGGCCTCGTTGTTGACTGGCTGTGGTTTGCTTCGGTTGGCTACGCCGGGGTGTTCCGCACGATGTTCGCCACCCAGGCGCTTCTGTTCCTTGCCGTATTCGCCGTTTCGGCAGGCGCGCTCTGGGTATCGGGCTGGCTCGCGCACCGCTGCGCGAGTCAGGCGCAAGCCTGGAGGCCGGAGGTCCTGGGCCAGCCGATTGGCGAGATCGCAGCGCGCCTTCCGTGGCGCGCCGCCATTGCCGGCGCCGCAGTCCTCGTGGGGCTGCTCATGGCCGTCGGTGAACTGTCGAGCTGGGCCATTGCGCTGCGCTATATCCATCAGGTGCCTTTCGGCAAGACCGATCCGGTCTTCGGCAAGGACATCGGTTTCTACGTCTTCTCGCTGCCGGCGTATCTTGCCCTCAGGAACTGGCTGCTCCTGCTGCTGAGCTGCAGCGCAGTGGTTGCCGGCGTGGTCTACGGCTTGCGCGGCGACATTGCGCTGGTCCGGCCGCCGCGCGGGCTTTCAATGGCGGCCGCCATCCATGGTTCGGCATTGCTCGGCTTGTTCTTCGCGCTGCAGGCGTGGTCCTACTGGCTCGACCGCTTCATGCTGCTCTACGGCGACAACGGCGTCGTGGTCGGCGCGAGCTATACCGATGTCCATGTCGGGCTGCCGGTCCTGTGGTTGCAAGTCGGCCTGGCTGCCGCGGCTGCCGCCGCTTCATGGGCCAATATGCGCTGGCGGGACTATCGGGTGCCTGCGGCCGCGGCCCTCCTGGTGGTCGGCAGCGCAATACTGCTCGGCACGATCTGGCCGGCACTGTTCCAGCGTTTCTATGTCAAGCCGAACGAGCTGCAACTGGAGACGCCGTATCTCGAACACAATATTGCGCTGACGCGGGAAGCCTATGGCGTGACGCAGATCGAGGTGAAGCCGTTCCCGGTCGAACAGAGCCTGGATCTCGCCTCGCTCCAGGCCAATCGCCCGACCATCGACAACATCCGCCTGTGGGATCTGCAGCCGCTGCGCGATACCTATGCGCAGTTGCAGGAGATCAGGACCTATTACAAGTTCCTCGCGACGGACATCGACCGCTACCAGCTCGGCGCAGGCTACCAGCAGGTCATGCTGTCGGCGCGGGAGCTTGAGCCGGCCCTGATTCCGGCCAATGCCCAGACCTGGGTGAACCTGCATCTCCTGTTCACCCATGGCAATGGCGTGGTGATGTCGCCGGTCACCGAGAAATCCGCCGAAGGCCTGCCCTCGCTTTATCTGCATGACATTCCCCCGCTCTCCAACGGCGGCCCGGTCATCCAGGAGCCGCGCCTCTACTTCGGTGAAGGCGGCAGAGGCTATGTCATCGTCAAAGGCAGCGTGCCCGAGTTCGACTACCCCAAGGGCAAGGACAACGTCTATACGGCCTACCGCGGGCGCGACGGCATCGACATCGGCGGCATGGCGCGCCGGACCCTGTTCGCCTGGCAGCTCGGCGATCCCAATATCCTGCTGAGCGGCTACATCACGCAGGAAAGCCGCATCCTGCTCCATCGCAACATCCGGGACCGCGTGCACACGATTGCCCCGTTCCTCACCCTCGACCATGACCCCTATGTGGTCGCGAGCGACGGGCGCCTCTACTGGATCCAGGACGCCTACACCACCAGCGGCTGGTTCCCTTATTCGCAGCCCGGCACCGGTGGCGGCGACAACTACATCCGCAACGCCGTCAAGGTCGTGATCGATGCGTACAACGGCACGGTCGACTTCTACATCAGCGACCCGGCCGATCCGGTCCTGCAGGTGTACCAGCGCATCTTCCCGGGCATGTTCAGGCCGCTGGGCGCCATGCCGCAGGACCTGCAGCGGCATATCCGCTACCCTGAAGACCTGTTCCTGATCCAGGCGCAGATCTACCGCGCCTACCACATGGAAGCGGCGGAGGTCTTCTATAACCGCGAGGATCTGTGGGAGTTCCCACGCCAGCTGACAGGCATGAGCACAGGGAACATGCCCGCCGCGCGGATGATGCCCTACTACATGATCCTGCGGCTGCCGGACGAACCGCGCGCCGAGTTCGTCCTCATGCTGCCGATGGTGCCGAGCCAGCGCGAGAACATGATCGCCTGGCTGGCGGCGCGCTCCGACCCGCCCAACTACGGCAAGCTCGTCGCCTACACCTTCCCCAAGGAAAAGCTGGTCTACGGGCCGTTCCAGATCGAGGCGCGCATCCAGCAGAATACCGAGATCTCGCAGCAGATTTCCCTGTGGAACCAGATGGGCTCGCGCGTCATCCGCGGCCATCTGCAGGTCGTGCCGATCGAGAACTCCATCCTCTATGTCTCCCCGCTCTACCTGCGTGCGGAGTCCGGCCAGTTGCCCGAACTCAAGCGGGTGATCGCCGCCTATGGCGATCGCGTAGTCATGGAGGACACCCTCGGCGCAGCCCTTGCGGCCCTCTTCAAGGAATCCGCACCGGCGGCGCTACCGGCGCAGGGCGCAGCGAATGCCCGCGCCCGCGAGGCACTCGCGCACTATGACCGTGCCATCGCGCGCCTGAAGGCGGGGGACTGGAGCGGCTTCGGTGCGGAACTCGATGCCTTGCGGCCGCTGCTTGAGGCGCTCGGGGCCGGGGGTGCCGATGTGCGGAAGTGAGCGGCCTGCCGGGAGCCGCCGGCAGGAGTGCCGTCCTATGTCGCCAGCTCCCTGATCTTCTCGACGACCTCCGGATTGGCAAGTGTGGACACGTCGCCAGGCTCCTGGTGGTTGGAGATCGCCGCCAGCACGCGGCGCATGATCTTGCCCGAGCGTGTCTTGGGCATGTCGGGAACAATCACGACGCGATGCGGACGCGCAATCGCGCCGATCTGGGACACGACCGAGGCCGAGACCTTGTTCGCGATCTTGGTGGAAGGCGACAGTCCCGGCTTGAGCGACACATAGAGATCAGGCACCTTGCCCTTGATCTCGTCGGCCACCGGCACCACCGCCGCCTCGGCGACGTCTGGCACCAGCAGTGCTGCCGATTCGATCTCCTTGGTGCCGAGGCGATGGCCGGAAACGTTGATCACATCGTCGATGCGGCCAAGGATGCGAAAGTAGCCGTCCGCCGCCTGCATTGCGCCATCGCCCGCCATATACGGCCAGTCGCGCCAGTCCTTGCTGTCGGGATTCCTGCAGTAGCGCGCATAGTACTGGCGCACGTAGCGGTCCGGATCCTTCCATACGGTCTGGAATATGCCCGGCCAGGGATTGCGGATGCAGATATTGCCCGCCTTGCCCGAGCCGGCCGGGATCTCCTTGCCTTCCTCGTCAAAGATCACCGGATGAATGCCCGGAATCCCCGGGCCCGTGCTGCCGGGCTTCATCGGGTGGATGCCCGGCAGCGTGCTGCAGAGGAAGCCGCCATTCTCGGTTTGCCACCAGGTGTCGACGATGACCGCCTCGCCCTTGCCGACTTCACGGTGGTACCACTTCCAGACTTCGGGTTCGATCGGCTCGCCCACCGTGGTCATGTGCTTGAAATGGCAGTCGTACTTCGCCGGCTCGTCGGGCCCGTTGCGCCGCAGCGCGCGGATTGCGGTGGGCGAGGTGTGGAAGATATTGACGCCAAGGCTTTCCGCAATACGCCAGGGCCGGCCGGCGTCGGGCCAGGTTGGCACACCTTCATAGACGACGGACGAAGCGGCAAGCGCGAGCGGGCCATAGACGATGTAGGAATGCCCGGTGATCCAGCCAATATCGGCCATGCACCAGTAGACGTCCTCGGGGTGGATATCCTGAATGTACTTCGAGGTCCACGCCACGTAGGACAGATAGCCGCCGGTGGAATGCTGGCAGCCCTTGGGCCGGCCCGTGGTGCCGCTCGTGTACATCAGGAACAGCGGCGCCTCCGCCGGCATCGGCTCGGGCTCGACACGCCTGCCGCGGAACCCGGCGAGCACGTCATTGAGAATGACATCGCGGTCCTTCACCAGTTTGGCGGCACTGGAATACTTGCCCGGGTAGCGCTGCCAGATCAGGACCTTCTCGACCTGCTGACCGGCGCTGGCGGCTTCTGCCACGGCGATGTCGGCCTTTTCCTTGTGATCGAGCAATTCACCGCCGCGGTAATAGGCGTCCATGGTGATCAGCAGCCGGCTCTCGGAGTCCGCGATGCGCTCGGCGCAGGCCTTGCCGCTGAAGCCGCTGAATACCTGCGAATGAATCACGCCGATGCGCGCGCATGCGAGCATGGTGATGGGCAGTTCGGCCACCATCGGCATATGCAGCGTGACGCGGTCGCCGGCCTTCAGGCCGCAGAACTCGCGCAGCAGGGCGGCCAGTTCATTGACGCGAACAAAGAGCTCCTGGTAGGTGAGGTGATGCACCGCCTCATGCTCCGGCTCGGGCACGAAATGAATCGCGGTCTTGTTCCTGTACGCGGCGAGGTGGCGATCCACGCAGTTGTGGCAGGCGTTGATCCTGCCGCCGACGAACCAGCGCCAGAAAGGCGGGTTGCTGGTATCCACTGTCGTTTCCCAGTATTTGTACCAGTCCAGCAGGTCTGCGAACTCCTTGAAGCACTCGGGGAAACGATCGAGGGAGAAGCGCTCGAAAATGTGGGGATCAGTCAGATTGGCCTGGGCAATGAACTGGCCGGCCGGCGGGACATAGTCCTCCTCAGGCCAATGGACCGCGATTTCGGCCTCGGACACATCGGCCAATTCCTGCTGTGCAGCATGGCGTGGCGATTTGCCTTCAGACATGACGATTCCCCTTCACTTTCCATGGCATCCATCCAGGTAGTGTCGGTGCCACTATCCTGCGATAGCTGCCGGAAACGACTAGTCCATATTAAGTCCGGGCACGGGGAGTTGCCAGGAAATCGGCCTGCCGCTGTCCGCCGAGCCAGAGCTTGCCTGCCGGCCGCCATACGCTAGATTCGTAGTGGGTGCATTGGAGAATGAGCCATGACCAACGATCTTCTTGTGGAACGCGTGGACGTGTGGGCGGCAACCATACCGGACCGGCCCGGCGGCCTCGCGGAGGTACTGGAGACCTTGCGCGATGCCGGCGCGGACCTGCAATTCGCCATTGCGCGCCGCACGCCGGAGGACCCCGGCAAGGGTGTCGTGTTCGTGACACCGTTGCAGAATGACAGGGAAATCCGTGCCGCTGCCCAGGTCGGCTTCAATGTCACGCACAGCCTGCATTCGGTGCGTATCATGGGCGGGGACCGGCCCGGCATCGTGGCTGAGCTGACCCGCAAGCTTGCGCAAGGCGGAATCAACCTGCGCGGATTCTCCGCCTCTGTCATCGGAGTACAGTTTGTCGCGTACGTGTCGATGGACTCCCTCGACGATGCGAACAAGGCAATGGCTATCCTGGGCAAGGGCTGAAGCTCGCCGCGGGGCGAAATACAGACAATCACAAGCCGATGGCAACCTCGCCCGGCGGGACTCGCAGATCACGCCCGTAGCGGGCTCCTCGGCATGCGATGCCTTCGCGCCGGGGCCCGGCCATCTCCTATCATGGAATCACGCCTCGCCTCTTAACGAGCAGGCAGATGGGGCCCGGCGCGACCCGGCTGGCTCATGTTGATGGCGTCTCCGACGACCTTCTCACCGCCGCTAGCGCCGTGGCGCTTCCTCCTTTGACGATCCTGGCGAATTGCGCCGAAGCCGCACGTCGCCGGCATGCATGTTGGGAGACTTCCATGGGCGACAACCAGCAACAAACTGTCCTCGCACTCAACCAGCTGATCGAGGCTGGCAAGGACAGCGAACTGGCCTGCATGAGCGGAGCCAGCGAAGTGCATGATGCAGCGCTGCGCGACATTCTGACCAGCACCGCGGAATCGTACCGGGCGTCGGTGAAGGAATTGCAGTCGATGGTCAGCGCCATGGGCGGCGCGCCAGCTGACCGGGGCAGCATGAATGGCATGCTGTTCCGCCGCTGGATGGCGTTCCGCCACATGCTGCAGCCGAACAACGACGACGCAGTGATGGGAATGTGCGAGCACGAGGAAGATGCCGCCAGGCGCGAGTATCAGTCCGTCATGATGAAGCCGCTGCCACCTGAGGCCAGCGCCGCGCTTCAGCGCCAGTACGAGGCGTTGATGCAGCATCATGGCCGGATTCATGCCATGCGCGGGATGCAGATTCACTGACGGCCCGGCTTGCGCGCGATGGGAGAAAGAAATGGCAACCTACGAGTTCAAGGACAAGGATCTCCAGTTTCTTGCCCAGGGCGCTGACTCCTGTTTCCCGTCCCCTGATGCTGCTTTCGTTGAGTGCGCAGACAGCCATCCGGCGTTCCTGGTGACATGGCCGGAGAGCGGACCGACGACGATGCATCTCAAGGTGCAGATTCGGGCAAGCCAGTACGCCAGTTACCTGACCGATCCGTTCAGGGGACGCGAGGTCCTGCGCAAGGCAGTGGAAGATCGCCTTGCACTGATCCACACGGTGAAAAGCGGGCTCCTGGTCGCCCCCGACATCTAGGAACGGATGCCGAACAAGCCGTGCCAGAACGAATCGAAGGCGCCGGCGTGACGCCTGGGCCGCGTCGCCTCGTCGGGGTTTGAAGCTCCCGCCCCGGCGGGCGCCTGGGCGGCCTCGGTGTCCGGCGCGTGCGCGGCCCGCGCACTTGCCCGCCGCGACTCCTGCAGGGCCCATATGCTGTCCGCGATGCGTGCCGCCAGTTCCGCGTCGCAGTCCCGGCCAAGGAGCACGCCGAAGATGACGTCGCGGTTGTGGCCGTCGTCGGCAAAGCGCATCGCGATACCGAGCATTTTCTCGTAGTGTTCCTGCGCGATGCGCTGGCTCTCGCGTTGCGCCTCGCGCTCCTGTTCTTCCTGGGCCTCGCGCTCGGCCTGCCAGCGCCGCATCTCCCGCTCGAAAACCTCGTCGTAGATCTGGCGCTGCCCGGCATCCGAAAGAATGGTGTAGGCGTCGCGGATTTCCTGGAATGCCGCATGCGCCTCAGCCTCGCGGCCAAGGTTGCGGTCGGGGTGCCACTTCATCGCGGCGCGGCGGTAGGCGCGCTTGATCTCGTCCAGGGTGGCGTCCGGTTGCACGCCGAGGGTCGTGTAGAGGGTGGTCATGGGCAGATTGGGCGTCTGTCTGGTGGGCGGCTGCCGGGCGGGCATCCATCCTAGCACGGGGTGACCCGCAGCCATGGCATGCGAGATCGATCCCGGCCCCGGTTCACGGGCACGCAAGCGCCGCGGCAGCGTACAGGAGCAGCGCCACCAGCACCACCGCGGTGAATCCGACGTGGATCGCGACCAGCGTGGCAAGGACCGCCGCCACCACCGAGGCGCAGGCATTGATGCCCCATGCCCAGGGCACCAGCGTTTCGTCGCGGGCCGCGACCCGGGCCAGGCCGAGCGGGAACGGCATTCCCATCAGGAACGCCAGCGGCGCGATCAGCAGCACGGAGACGCCTATCCTGGCCGGGTCCGGCAACCCGATCAGCAGCCTGAAGACCGTCGGCAGCGCCACTAGGTAGACCAGCGCGGCCACGCAGATGCCGCTGACGGCCAGCGCCGCCTGCCGCCTGCCGCGGTCATCGCCAGCGCGCGCGGGCATGCGCTGGGCGTATCGGCTACCCAGTCCCGCAAAGCAGAGAAAGGCGCACAGCACCACCGCGACCGCATAGAGCGGGTGGCTCAGGAACAGGATGAATTTCTGGATAAAGGCGATCTCCACGAACATGAAGCCGAGGCCGACCGCCAGGAAGTAGCAGCCGGCTCGCCATTCGGGCAAGCGCCGCACGGCAGCGCCATTGCCGCCAGGCCCCGCGGCGGGCTGCGGCCGGGGGCGCCGCCGCAGGATCCAGAGCGGGACCACGATCAGCAGCAAGGCCAGGGCGGTGGCCTGCAGCAGCGTGGCCACCAGCACCGGATAGCCCCATTCCAGCAAGGGCAGGCCGCCCTGCGCCTTGAGCGACAGCAGTTCAGGCAGCGTGCGCCACTTGAAGAAATGGAAGAAGTACGGCCTGTCGTCAGTGGCGGGCCGCACGTCGAATTTGTAGCGGGACAGGAAGCGGTCGCGTTCGGGGCCGAGCAGGGCCTGCGCGGCGTCGAAGAAGTAGGGCTGGTCCAGCACGTTGTAGCGATTTGCCTGGGCGGGCTGGATGCCGGGATAGTATTCGACGTCGAAGGAGCGGGCGTGGCAGAAGCTGGCGAGGGCGGCAAGGTCCGCTGCACTGAATTCCCCGTTCTTGACCACCAGCGTGGCCGTCTTCCAGCCACGGACCAGCGCCAGCCGCCGGGATGGCTCGGGCACGCCAGCGCCTTCCATGGCGGCCACGGCGGTGGCGAGCAGTTTGGGTATGTCGCGCGGCGGCAGCGTGACCCAGCGCGTGATCGCAAGCAGGCCGCCGGGCCGAAGATGGCGCAGGTAGCCCTGGAAAGCCTCCACGGTATAGAGATAGCTTTCGGAGAGCGCGTACAGTCCGGCCGATGAGGTGCTGAATGAATCCAGCAGGGCCACCTGGATGAGGTCGTAGCGTGCCGTGCTGGCCGCCAGGAATCCGCGCGCCTCGCCGGTAAAGACACGGACACCGGCCGCACTGTACGGCTTGCCGGAAAACGCGGCGAAGCGGCCCTGCACCAGGTCGATCACCTGCGGATTCAGTTCCACGGCATCGACCGCGCTGGCGTGGTGATAGACCGCCTGCAAGACGTCCGCCCCCGCACCGCTGCCCAGCACCAGCACCTTCGGATCGCGCAGCAGGTGGTAAGGCAGGGCAGAGGTGAGGTCGTCCAGGTAGGCCAGCGGTTCGCGCCGGCCGTCATAGCGGTTGAGCGCACTGAGCCCGTCGCCATCGGTAAACACGGCCAGTTGCGCTGGCGGCTCCTGGCTGGCATTGAGGCTCAGCCCGGGCGCATGCCGCAACGGGATCGAGGGGCTCTCGACCACCGTGACCAGGCCGAGGGGACTGGAGCGCTGCGCCACCACGCGCGCGTTGCCGATGCGCAGGGCCTGGCTCAACTCCTTGTACTCGGACGGCCGCAGCGCAATCCAGTCACCTGGCACGCCGGCCGGAACGATTGCCGCCAACAGCAGCAGCGCGGGCAGCCAGGGCCGATGCCAGCGGCATTCCACGCATGCCAGCGCCGCCGCCGCCATGCCTGCCGTGCCGACCAGCCGCAGGGCATCGACCGGGTGCAGCGCGAACAGCGCCACGATGATGCCCAGGCTGCCGAGCCCGGCGCCAAGGATATCGAAGCTGTAGATGCGGGGAACCTGCTCGGTGAAGCGGGAAAAGCTCAGGCAGATACTGGTGGCGGCGCAAAAGAACGGCACGAACAGCAGCAGGTAGATCAGCAGCAGGCGCAGCGGCTGCGATGGCTCCCACAGGATCTCCAGGGGATTGAACGCCACGTGCTGGGCCAGGGCGAAGCAGGCCATCGCGCTGACGCCGAACAGCAAGGCCCCGCCCGCGAACACGGGGACAAAATGGCGGACCAGCGTTCGCTGCGCCAGTGCCACCAGCGCACCCGCCGCGCCATAGCCCAGCAGTGCCAGGCTGATCATCATGTAGGCGAAGTGATGCCACTGGATGATGGACAGCAGCCGCATCAGCAGGATCTCGTAGCCCAGCGCGGCGGCAGAGAGCAAGGCCAGGGCGAACAGCGGGGGGCGGGGCATGGCGTCAGCTGGCAGGGCTGATGCCTCAGTGCTTGCCAACCAGCGGCACGAACCTGACCGGCAGGATCTGCCTGGTGGAAACGGTGCCGTCCGCGGACTTTTCTACCAGCAGCAGGTACTGCGTCAGGAACTGGGCGCCCACCGGGATCACCATGCGGCCGCCTGGCTTCAGTTGCCGGATCAGCGGCGGCGGCACATGGCTGGCCGCCGCGGTGACGACGATGGCGTCAAAGGGCGCGTGCTCGTCCCAGCCGTAGTAGCCGTCGCCCACCTTGCACGCCACCTGCCGGTAGGCCAGCCGCTTCAGGCGGTCGCAGGCCTGGCGTCCGAGTGGCTCGATGATCTCGATGGTGTAAACCGCGCGCGCCAGCCCGGTCAGCACCGCGGCCTGGTAGCCCGAGCCGGTGCCGATCTCAAGCACCGTGTCGCCAGGCTTGACCATCATCAGGTCGGTCATCAGGGCGACGATATACGGCTGCGAAATGGTCTGGCCATGGCCAATCGGCAGCGGCCGGTTCTCATAGGCGTGCGGCTTCTGCTCGTCCGGAACAAACTCGTGGCGAGGCACCTGGCCCATCACGGCCATGACGCGCGGGTCGATGGCATGCCTGCCGCTCTGGGCGGCGGCCGCTGCCGCGACCGCGGCGATCTCCCTGACCATGTCGGCGCGCTGTGGGGCAAGGGCGTCGTCGGCGGCGGTGGCCGAGCAGAACAAGGCCAGCGCGATGGTGGCAATCGGGATGGCGAGGGGTGGGCGGGGCGCTGACGGCTTCACGAGTGGGACAGGCAAGGAGCCTACCGTCATCGTAGATCATCGGTCTGGCTGGCGCAGATAAGTGACAAGAGAGGCGCCTGCCAGTCGCTTCGCGCTGGTCCGCTACCCCGCGATCAGCTTGAGGCCGGCGGGCAGCGCCTCCCCAAACACCCGTCCCTCGTCCGCGGTATTGAGTTCCACCACTTCGCGCACCATGGCAATCCAGCTTGGCGGCGCGTTGGCGGCTTCCAGCCGGCGCACCACGGTTGCCCGGATCTCGTCGGGCAGGTCGCGGCTGCGATCGCCGGTCATGCGCGCGATCTGCACGGCGGCGAACGCGGCCGGTTCGACCTTTTTCCAGTCGAGGGCCAGGATCGCGCCCACCCATTGGGCGGCGGTCCCGGCCGGCACGACGCTGTGCGCGCTGCCATAGAACGGCCGGCGCGCGCCGATGCGGCCCACGGCCCACCAGCCCTGGCTGTTTTCGGATGGCTTGCGCAGCCGGGCGAGCAGCCATTCGGCCAGCTCGACCTTGGCGTCGGCGGGAATGCGCTCGAGCGAGCCGGCAAGGCGCACCATATCCGCATAGCCGCCCCTGGCGGGCCCGGCGGGCTTCTTGTAGTGGGTGCTGCCGGGCGGCTGCAGGTAAAAGGCCATGTCTTCCAGCAGGCGCAGTTGCGCGCTTTCGTCCAGCCCGCCTGCCGCGCGCCGCCACAGCGTCCACCACTCCGACCAGTTCTGGCTTTCGTTGACGTACTGGATGCCCTGGTCGTACTGCGACCAGAGTTGCTCGACGCGCCATTCATCGAGCGGATAGCCGAACCCCGGGCGCACGCAATAGCCGGCCAGGTTCAGCCACAGGCGTTCATGATCGGCCGTGCGCCGCCGGCGCCGGGCGCGCTCCCAGAAGGCGCCGAACAGCTCGCGCAGCAGGGCGCTGTCCCATTGCTCGCGCGCACCCAGCAGCTGTTCCAGCTGCGCACGCAGCCGCTTGACTTCCTTGGGGCCGACGTCCTGCGAGCGCGCGCCAAAGGTGCGGTCGATCGCCTCCAGGGCTTGGGGCAGGGACGGGTGCGCCGTATCGGGCGCTGGTGCCGCAGCCTGAGCGTCGTTGCCACGCAACTGGAATTCAAGGCGCCATCGCTGCGAGGCATCCGCAATATTGATGCAGTGGACCTCGAGCGTGCCGACCTCGGTCAGCGAGGTGGTGATCTGCACCGGCGTTTCCCGCGGGCCGCTGGCGCCGCGCGGCTGCACGACAGTCGCAATCGGTGGCAGGCGGACGAAGTCGCCGGTCGACAGGTCGGTCAGTTGACCGGGCTGATAGGCCGTGTCGGCGACGGAGGACACCAGGTGGAATTGCACCGGATGGCCAAGGCGCAAGGCGAAGGTGCGATCGCTGAGGTGGATCTCGTGGCCTTCCTCAGTGCCGCGCGGCAGCAGGCAGATCCCTTGCTGCCCCGACGCGCCATCATCGAGAACCAGAAAGTAGCTGCGCGGCGAGCCACCGCCGATGCGCGGGGCCTGCCCGGCACGTGCCCGGGCATAGGCGACCGCGCCCCGGGCCACGGCAACGTCGGGATTGTCATTGTGCAGGACCTGCAGCGGCGCGCCGCGCCATGTGCCCAGCGTGTCGGCGATGCGGCCGGCCAGCGCCTGCGCCCGGAATACGCCGCCGTTGAGGAGCAGGGTGTCGGGCATCGGCAAGGCATCGGCCGGCGCCTGTGGCGCGTCCAGTGCCGCCCGCGACTGCGCAGCGTGCTGGCTCAGGAACGCCGCAACGTGTCGGGTAACTGCCGGGTCGGACGCATACGGCAGGCCGAACTCGACAATCGCGCCCCGTGCGCGCCCTGGCCTTTCGCTGGCCGGCACCTTGGGGAAGAAGCCGTCGACGACAAGCTGTTCTACCTCCTGCCGCGTCACTTCCACCGAGCGTGCGCCGCCGATCAGCCTGGCGCCCGCGCCCAGCAGCGTCACCGCGACCGAGTCCGGCGCCTGCGCGCCGAGCAGCTGTTCCTTGGCGGCGCGGCAGCGCGCGACCAGCTGCGACAGGCCGGCCGCCGACAGCCGCGGCTGCGCGGCCCCGCCGGCCCCGAGGCGCGCCTCGACCAGATGCGCCAGGCCAAGATCCATGTTGTCGCCGCCGAGCATCAGGTGGTTGCCCACGCCGATGCGGGTCAGCTGCGGCTGACCGTCCTGCATGTCCACCCGGATCAGGGTGAGGTCAGTGGTGCCGCCGCCCACGTCGCAGATGAGCACCAGGCGGGTTTGCGCCAGGTCGGTGTCCAGGCTCTGGCGATGATGGAACAGCCAGTCGTAGAGCGCGGCTTGCGGCTCTTCGAGCAGGCGCAGGGCGGGCAGCCCGGCCAGGCGCGCCGCCTCCAGCGTCAGCGCACGCGCGCCTTCGTCGAACGAGGCGGGCACGGTGAGGACCACGTCCTGGTCCTCGAGCCGGGCATCGGGAAAACGGTGGTTCCACGCCGCGCACACGTAGCCCAGGTAGCTGGCGCTGGCGACGACCGGCGAGATCTTGTCGAGATCGTCATCCCCGCCCCATGGCAGGATGGCCGCGGTGCGGTCGACCGAAGCATGCGACAGCCAGCTCTTTGCGCTGGCTACGAGTCGGCCGGGCACCTGCGCGCCGAGCGTGGCCGCCAGGCGGCCGAACACGGTCCGGCGCGCGGCGGCGCTGGCGGCGGATTGCCAGGGTAGCTGCAGGTCGTCGCCGCTGAGCTCGCCCGGTGCCGCGTGGTAGCGTACCGAGGGCAGCAGGGGACGGGCCGCGACCTCGCCCGGGCTGACCAGCTGGTCGATATCGAAGACGCGGATATCGTCGGATCCGGCCTTCGCGTAGGCGACGACGGTGTTGCTGGTGCCGAGGTCGATGCCGACGACGTATTGCTTCGTCGCCGGCCCGGCCGCTTGCTCAGGCATCGGCGCTGCCGCGCACGTCGAACTCGACCTTCCAGCGCTCAGCACTGCCGCCGGGCACGGCTTCGAGTTCCAGGGTGCCGGCCTCGGTCACCCGCGCATGCAGCCTGACCGGTACCACTTCGCCCGCGGTGCGGCCTTCGGCTGGCAGGGTCGCCTGGATTTCTTCCAGCTCCTGCAGTTCCTCCGGCCCCCAGTAGTCCAGCAGGGTGCCGACCTGGTCCTGGCGGCGCACCGACGAGCCAAAGAAGCGGAAGTGCACGGGTTCGCCCACCACCAGGCCGAATTCCTGCGGCGGCAGCGCGGCCTCGGTGCCTTCCTCCATGCCGAACGGCGCCACGCACAGGGCCTGGATCGGCGGTTCGAAGCCAGGCACGGCGGGCATCGACGATTCCACGGCGATATAGTACGCGCGCGCGGTGCCGCCCCGAATCCGCACCCCCTTGCCGCGCCGCACGTAGCCGTAGTAGGCGGCGCCGCGTGCCACGGCCAGGTCCAGCTCCGCGCCGTCAAGCAGGCGGGCAGGGGCCGCGCCTTCCGCGGCGAGCCAGCCGTTGAGGGTCTGCAGGATGCGGTCCGCCAGCAGGCCGGACTTGAACACGCCGCCATTGAAGAGGACTGCGGTCGGGTGCAGGAAGGTCGCGCCTTCCGGCTGTGCGCCCTGCAAGCCTTCGATTTCGGTCAGCGCCGCCACCTGCCGGCCCAGGAATGCGGCCAGGTGCCGCGTGATGGCAGCATCCTGCGCATAGGGCAGGCCAAGCTGCGTCAGGCCGGCGCGTGCCCGGCTCACCGGGCGGGCGGAGGCCTCGACTTGCGGGAAGAAGCCTTCCAGGATGGTCTGGGTCAGCTCGGCGCGGGTCAGGTCCGTGCGGATCGAGCCGCCGATCAGCTTCGAGCCGCGGCTGGGTACGACCAGCGGCACGGTATCGGTAGCCGGGTCGGTGAGCAGCGTTTCCTTGGCCGCGCGGCAGGCATAGGTCAGCGCGCGCAGTTGCCACGGATCGGCCTGCGTGCCCTGGGCCGCCAGCTTGCGCGCCACCACATGGGCCAGCGCCAGGTCCATGTTGTCGCCGCCGAGCAGGATATGGTCGCCGACCGCGATACGATGCAGCTCAAGGTTGCCTTCGCGCTCGATCACGGCGATCAGCGAAAGGTCGGTGGTGCCGCCACCCACATCGACGACGAGGATGATGTCCCCGACCTTGACCTGCTTGCGCCATTGGCCGCCGCTTTTCTGGATCCAGCTGTAGAGCGCGGCCTGGGGTTCCTCGAGCAGGGTCATGCGGGCATACCCGGCCGCGGCGGCCGCCTCGGCCGTCAGCTCCCGTGCGGCCGGGTCGAACGATGCGGGAATCGTCACGGTGACGTCCTGCTCGCCAAACGGCGCTTCGGGGTGGGCCTGGTCCCAGGCTTCACGCAGGTGCGTGAGATAGCGCACGGAAGCCTCCAGCGGCGACACGCGCGTCACCTCGGGCGGTGCGTCGTTGGGCAGGACCGGCGAGCGGCGGTCGATGCCAGGGTGGCACAGCCAGCTCTTCGCGCTCGACACCAGGCGGATCGGCGTGGCCGCGCCGCGGCTGCGCGCCAGCTCGCCCACTGCGAAGTCGCGCCCGGCGTTCCATGGCAGCGCCAGGTCGCCCGGGGCGAGTTCGCTGGCGTGCGGCAGGTACAGGAAGGAGGGCAGCAGGTCCAGGTCTTCGACGGCCCCCGGCGCGGTCAGCTGCGTGATCGGCAGGACGCGCTGGCTGGTCTTCTCGCCATCGCTGGCGGCCAGGTCGACGTAGGAGACCGCGCTATGGGTGGTGCCCAGGTCGATGCCGATGGCATAGCGTGCTTCGCTCATCAAAGCTCCACCTCGGCGGGGGCAATCACGGTGGCGTCATGGCGTTCGGCCACACGCGGCAGGCGGACTTCCTCGACCTTCCAGCCGCGGTGGCTGATGCTGCCATGGAACGGCGCGCTGCCCACCACGTTGCCGGTCAGGCGGATGGCGGTGGCATCGAAGCCGTCGGCCAGCGTGACACGGCTGCCTTCGGCTTCCTCGCGCACCGGCCGGATGGTGAAATGCTCGCGCAGCACCCCGCGGCAGCCATCGTGCACCAGGCGGGCGGCGGCACCGATCTCCGTGTCGGAATAGCGGGCGATGTCTTCTTCGACGAAGTCGATGAAGCGTGCGTCGCGCTGGAGCAGTCCCAACAACTGCAGCGCCGCCACCGGGCTGGCTTCCTTCAGCACGGGTGCGGCGGCTTCCGCCACCGGGGCGGGAGCGGGTGCAGGGGCCGATACAGGCGCCGGGGCCAATCCCTCACCGTCACGCAGGCGCCTGACGCCGGCTGCGAGTTCGCGGTTGCCAACGATGGCGAAGAAGGTGCCCATGGCAAGCGAGACCCTGCCGAAGAAAGATAGGTTCGAGTCAGTCATCCGAAAGCTCCTGTCTGCTCTGTGTCAGTCGGCCAGGCGGCTGTTGCCGGCAGGTATCAGGCGTCACGCAGGTAGGTGATCAGCTGGTCTGCCCGGCTGGGATGCCTCAGCTTCTTCATCGCCTTGCTTTCAATCTGGCGGATCCGCTCGCGCGTGACATCGAACTGCTTGCCGACTTCTTCCAGCGTGTAGTCGGTGGACATATCGATGCCAAAGCGCATCCGCAGCACCTTGGCTTCACGCGGCGTGAGCTCATCGAGCATCTCCCGCACCACGGCACGCAGGCCCGCCTGCAATGCGGCGTCGGCGGGCGTGGCCGTGTCCGAGTCGGCAATCATGTCGCCCAGGCTGGTATCGCCATCTTCGCCCACCGGGGTTTCCATCGAGACCGGCTCTTTCGCGATCTTCATGATCGAGCGGACCTTGTCTTCGGTCATGTCCAGGCGCTCGGCCAGCACCGCCGGATCGGGTTCCTTGCCGGTCTGCTGCATGATCTCGCGCGACAGGCGATTGAGCTTGTTGATCTGCTCGATCATGTGCACCGGGACGCGGATGGTGCGGGCCTGGTCGGCGATCGCCCGCGTGACGGCCTGGCGCACCCACCACGTCGCGTAGGTGGAGAATTTCCAGCCGCGGCGGTATTCGAACTTGTCGACCGCCTTCATCAGGCCGATATTGCCTTCCTGGATCAGATCCAGGAACAGCATCCCGCGGTTGGTGTACTTCTTGGCAATCGAGATCACCAGCCGCAGGTTGGCCTGCGTCATCTCATGCTTGGCCTGGCGCATCTGCCGCTCGGCAGCCAGCATCTTGCGGTTGACGCCCTTCAGGTCGGGCAGCGACAGCGCCGCCCGGGCCTGGATGTCGATCAGCTTTTGCTGGTGCGCTTCAAGGTCCGGCAGGGCCCGCGCGACCGCCGCGCTGTACGGACGGGACTGGGCGACCAGCTCCTGCCCCCAGGCCAGGTTGGTTTCATTGCCAGGGAAGCGGGCAATGACCTCCTCACGCTCCATCCCGCAGCGCTCGACCAGCAGCTGGACCACCTGGCGCTCGACCGTGCGCACCTCGTCGACCATGGCCTGGACGTTGGCGCACAGGCGCTCGATGGTTTTCGCGGTAAAGCGGATCGTGCGCAGTTCTTCGCGTACCGCATCCCTTGCGGCCAGGAAGGCTGCCGAGCCCGCGCCATTTGCGGCGCTTTCCTGGCACATCAGCTCGAATTGCGCGGTGACGCGCGCGAACCGCTTCAGGCATTCCTCACGCAGCTGGGCCAGGGCCTTTTCGTTGCTTTGCTGGGTCGAGCTTTCGTCGTCGGAGTCTTCGGAATCGTCATCGGCCTCGTCGGCACTATCGACGCTGTCGTCGGTCTCGTCAGCTGCCGCCGCCACGGCTGCTTCGGCAATACTCTCGTCGCTCAGGCCATCGACCAGGTCGTCGATGCTGATTTCATTGCTGGCGACCTTGGCCGACAGCTCGAGAATCGCGGCGATGGTGAACGGGCAGGCCGAGATGGCATGGACCATATTGTTCAGGCCTTCCTCGATGCGCTTGGCGATCTCGACTTCCTGCTTGCGCGTGAGCAGCGTTGCCGAGCTCATTTCGCGCATGTACATGCGCACCGGGTCGGTGGTCCGGCCGAACTCGGAGTCCACGGTCGCAAGCGCAACCTCGGCCTCCTCATCGGCCTGGTCGTCCGAGGCCACCACCGGGCCGTCGCTCAGGAGCAGCGTCTCGGCATCCGGCGTCTGCTCATAGATCTTCACGCCCATTTCGGCGAACGTGCTGACGATGCTCTCCATCGCCGCCGTGTCGGTGAAGTTCTCCGGCAGGTGGTCGCTGATATCTGCGTGGGTCAGGTAGCCGCGCTGCCTGCCCAGCTGGATCAGCGCACGCAATTGCTGGCTACGCGCGGCGGCTTCCGTCGATGGATCAGGCTGCGCCGTTGACCCTGCGCTGGTCTGGCCAAGGTCCTTGATTACGCCTGCTTCTCGTGTTTTAGCTGCCGTTCGTTGTGCGCCGCTTGTCATTTACTACTGTTTCCTTCGTGAATCGCGTTTCGACAGCAGCGCGCACGCTGTGCGTGCGCTATCGGGCCTGCTGTCAAGGCTCGTGAGGGTACCGGTGCGGCGCGGGCCGATATCGGACGCCGTGACCATTGGAATCGGGGAGGACGCGTATTCTACAGCCATTGCTGCTTTGCAGCGCCAACTCGCCGAATCCGGGTGGGCCCGGTGCAGGTTTAAGGGTAGCCGGTGCGTCACAGCCTGCGCGTGCTTTGCGTTCGCGCGTTGCCGTCCTACAACTGGAAGTGTGGGCCGGAAGCCACCGGGCCGCACCGGTCTAGGAGGAGCATCATGTGCCGCTGGCTGGCTTATTCGGGCAAATCCGTTCCGCTGGAAACGGTGCTGTTCCAGCCGGAACACTCGCTGATCGACCAGAGCCTGAATTCGCGGCTGGGTCATACCACGACCAATGGGGATGGGTTCGGCGTCGGGTGGTACGGACGTCACTCGGAGGTACCGTTCCGCTACCGCTGCCTGCATCCGGCCTGGAGCGACACCAACCTGCGCGAGACCGCGCGGGCGGTGAGGGCGCCGCTTTTCGTTGCGCACGTGCGCGCAGCCACCGGCACCCCGACGCAGGAGACCAATTGCCATCCGTTCCGCTTCGGCCGCTGGCTGTTCGTTCACAACGGCCTGATCCGCGACTATCCCCTGGTGCGGCGCGACCTGATGATGGCCGTGGCGCCGCACCTGTTCCGCTGGATCGAGGGATCGACCGATTCCGAGGTGATGTTCTTCCTGGCCCTGAGTTTCGGCCTGGAGCGCGACCCGGGCGGCGCGCTGGAGCAGATGGCCGGCCTGATCGAGGACGTCGGCCACCGCTACGACGTGCAGTTTCCGCTCAACATGACCGTTTGCGTGACCGACGGCCAGCAGATCGTGGCGGTGCGCTATTCGAGCGAGGCGGCCTCGCGCTCGCTGTTCCACAGCACCTCGTTCCGGCAATTGCGCGCGCTTTACCCGGACGATCCGCGCATCATCGCCGCCGGCGACAATGCCTTCCTGGTACTGTCCGAGCCGCTGATCGAGGTGCAGGGGGTATGGGAGGAGATTCCCGAGGCGACCATCCTGGTGGCCCGGGGTGGCGAGATCGAGCGCAGCTGCTTCGTGCCGCGGCTGCCGTCTCAGTCGGCCTAAGGGCATAAGGGCGTAAGGGAGCGCGGCAGGATCCGGCCCCGCTGGAAAAGTCCTTACTCGTGACCGCTCACGGCCTTCTTGGTCGCGTGATAGCCCTGTTTGGTGGTATCGGCAATCGCATGGCCGGCCGCCTTTGCGCCGCGGCCAATGGCATGCGCGCCGTCGCGCACCGCATGCCCGGCCTGCTTGCCAGCCGACTTGACGCCGTTCTTGAACCCGCGCGCGTCCTCGGCCACGCTCGCGTGCGCCATCGGGGTGGCCAGGGTCACCAATACGAATGCAATGATCGAGGCTCTTGCCTTCATCGTGACAACCTCTTTGATTCTGACTGAACCGGGGTCGGGGCCTGAAAGTGACCCCGACGTGGTTCCCATGACTATATTCTAGCCGTGCCCGCGCCTGTCCCCCGGAGCGTTTGCCCGCCGGGCCGCGCCGGCCTGGGGAATCAGTTCCGGTCCGCGATGGACAGGCTGAGCGGCGCCGCAGGCAGCCCGGCGCTCATTTCGCCGTAGCGGGCCGATGCCGACCGCCTGTGATCGATCAGCAGGACCGCGCCCATGCCAATCACGGCCGGAATGGCGATCGCGATGAAGTTCTGCTGCAGCGGGAGCTCCATGGCGACGAGTACCCCGATGACGATTGGCGCGAGGATGGCCCCGCTGCGGCCGATGCCCAGGGCCCATCCAAGGCCGGTGGAACGGATGGCGGTCGGGTAGAACTGCCCGGTGTAGGCATTGGCGACGATCTGCGTGCCGATCGTCGACGCACCGGCCAGGCCCACCACGACGAATAGCAGCTCAGTCGGCATCCTGAATCCGAGCAGCGTGATCGAGACCGCGGCCAGCGCGTACATGGCGGCGAGCACGTACTTGATGTGGTACCGGTCGGCGAGCCAGCCGCCACCCACGGCGCCGATCATCGCGCCGAGGTTGAGGACCAGCATGAACGTCAGCGCGGAACCCAGGCTGTAGCCGGCGCCCGCCATCAGCCTGGTCAGCCATGAACTGAGCGCGTACACCATAAACAGGCACATGAAGAACGCGATCCAGAACATGACGGTGCTGAAGCCACGGCCCTCGTGGAACAAGTGCCGGATCGGCGCGCTGGCGGCCTTGTCCTGCGCTGGCAAGGCGAAGCGGTCGCTGGCCGACCACCGTTGCTCCGGTGCAAGCCTGGAGACAATGCGCCGCAACGCTTCGTGGTCGCCCCTGGCCAGCAGGAAGGGCATCGATTCGGGCAGCGACCTGAGAATGACAGGAATGAGGAGCACAGGCAGGCCGGCCGCCAGGAAAACCGACTGCCAGCCGTAGGCCTCGATCAGGCTCTTGCCGAGGAGCGCCGCCAGGATCCCGCCCACAGCATAGCCGCTGAACATCACGGTGACCAGGGTCGCCCGGATTTTCTTCGGCGCGTACTCGGTCATTTGCGCGACCACATTCGGCATCACGCCGCCGATGCCGAGCCCGGCCAGGAAGCGGGCCATGCTGAACAGCAGCGGGTCCTTGACCAGGCCGGCCGCGGCGGTGAAGACGCTGAACAGGGCGACGCATATCGCGATCGTCCAGCGGCGGCCGATCCGGTCTGCCATGGTGCCGAGGAAGATCGCGCCAAATACCATGCCGAACAGCGCGGAACTGACCATGAGCCCCGCCTGGGTCGGGGCGACGCCGAGGTCCTTCATGATCGAAGGCAGCGCGATACCCACGACCGCGAGGTCATAGCCGTCGAAGATGATGATGAGTGCGCACCAGAACAGCACGAGCGCATGGAAGCGGTTGAAGCGGGCGGCGTCCGCCAGCTTGTGGATGTCGATTTGCTGCATGGGGGCTTGTCTCCGGTCTGTCTGTTCTTATGGTTGGGCTTACTGCCTGGACATCGGCACGCTCGGGTCGGCAAGGCGGCTGGCATCGACCGGCTTGCACTGCTCGATGTGGCGGCGCGCGAAGCGCAGGTCGCGCGCGGCGTTGGACCCGAGCGCGGCCTTGACCACATCGCCGTCGAGGTAGAACAGCATGAAGCTGTCCGCGCCGGGCGTGCCGCGTGCCACCACGCGGTGCGAGGGAAGGGGGATGCCATGGATCTGCAGGTTCATGCCGTACTGATCTGACCAGAACCACGGCAGCGGCTGATAGTCGACCGCGAGGCCGAGCGCCGCGCGCGCGGCGGCAATGCCCTGTTCCTGGGCGTTCTGCCAGGATTCCAGTCGCTGGCGCCGGCCGGCCCACGGGTTGGGCGTGACCGCGACGTCGCCCGCGGCGAAGATGTCGGGGTCGGACGTGCGGCAACTTGCGTCGACGACCACGCCGCCGTCGCACTCCAACCCGGCTTCCCGGGCAAGCTCGTCGTTCGGCACGAGACCGACACCCGCAACGATGGCGTGGCAAGCCAGCGTGCTGCCATCGGCCAGCGTCACGACGGACCGGCTGCCGGTGCCGGGGGCGATGCCGGTGACGTTGGCGCCGAGCATGACGCGGGTGCCATGCGAGGCATGCAGCCCGAGCAGGTGTTCCGAGACTTCCGGCGGCACGGTGCGCTCGCACAGCCGGCTCTGGGCTTCGAGCACGGTTACCTCGGCACCTTTGCGGCGCGCCGTGGCCGCGACTTCGAGGCCGATCCAGCCACCGCCGATCACCACGATGCTGCGCTCTGGCCGCAACGCCGGCGCCAGCGCCAGGGCATCGCCAATCGTGCGCAATGTATGCACGGGTGCCGTGCCAGCGCCCGGGAGGTTGAGCGCGCGGGCCCTGCCGCCGGTGCACAGGATCAGCCTGTCGTAAGGCAGCATCTCTCCATTGGCCATCTCCAGGCGCTTCGCGGCCCGGTCTATGCGCGTGACGCGCGTGTCCAGCCACCACTCCAGCCCGAGCGCCGTGAACGCCTCGGGCTTGAGCAGCCACGTGCTGGCGGGCGCGGCCTCGCCGGCCAGCACGGCCTTGGACAAGGGCGGCCGCTCATGCGGTGGATGGGCCTCGTCCCCGATCAGCACGAGCCGACCGGTGAAGCCTTCATTGCGCAGCGTCTGGGCGGCCCAGCCGCCAGCCTGGCCGGCACCGATGATGACGATGGTGGCGGTTGGCGCCAGGGCAGTCGCGGTGTCTGATCGCTTGGAATCCATGCCTGTCTCCTCTGGTTGGTGACGCGGCCTCTCAGCTGAGGTCGAGGTACACCTTGTCGCCGTCGATCCGGACCGGGTAGGTACGAATGTTCTCGGTCAGCGGGGCGCATTTCGCAGCGCCGTTGCGGATGTCGAACCTGCCCTGGTGGAGCGGGCACTCGATCTCATGTCCCTCCAGGAAGCCTTCGCACAGGCGCGCATGGCCATGCGTGCAGATGTTGTCGGTGGCGTAGACGTCGCCGTCCACGCCGTACAAGGCGATCTCCTGGCCTTGCACGGCCACGGCGATGACATCGTCCTGCGGGACGTCGGACAGCAGCGCTGCCTCGATCCAGGTTTCGGTCATGAATGACTCCTGATAGAGACTAGATTGGGTAGATCAGCGAGTTGGGAATCATCTCGCTATCGAATACGCAGATGCGCGAGGCGAAGCGCAAGCCCGCCGGCGTCCGGACGATGATGTCGAGGTAGCGGCCTACGTTGTAGACATCGGTCATCTGGTCCGGCTTGGTGCGCAGCACCGCGTAGTTGGTCTCGGCCACGATCCTGTCGCCGTCGGCCTGCCTGATCAGCGGCGCGCCGACGATGTGCCGCTGGTAGTAGGGATCGTGGAACAGGGTCTCGCGAATACCGTAGATGCGGTCCTTGAGCATGCCCTTGCTTTCGAGCGAGAGCGTTGCCAGCGGCAGGCCACGCTCGTGGTTCTCGCGGGGCTGGACCCGGTAGAGGCAGTCTTCGGTGAAGAATTCCGGCCAGCGGTCCCAGTCGCCGTTGTCCACGGCGCTGGTGTAGTCGGCGAACAGGGAGAGCAGGGCGTAGTAGTCAGCGAAGTTCATGGCGTCAGACCTCCATCACCTTGCGCCAATAGGCGTACATGCCACGGATCAGGGTCTCGGTCACCATGTGGTCCGTGTTCTCCGCGGTTTTGCCGCCCAGTTCGGCGATCACGCGATGCCAGGGCTTCTGGGAGAAGCCTTCCTGCGAGCATTCGATGGCTTCGCCGTCGTCGGCCGACACGAAGCCGGCGGGGCCGAAGAGATTGGCCTGGCGCAGGCGGCGCCGCGTCATCTCCTCGGTGTCGTCCTCGAAGCCGAAGTGCGTCCAGACGAAATCAAAGGAATCCGGGCCATGGGGCTGGATATGGCGCGTGGACACCGAGTTGACCTGCTGCTGGAAGATCACGCTCGGGAACACCGTCATCATCACGGCGGTCGGCTCTCCCCACCACGGTTCGTGGACGATGTCGAGGATGCGGTCGTCGTGCAGCGCCATCTGGTCTTTGAAGCTGGACACACCGGAGGTCACGTCGCTCTTGCCGCCCTGGCCGCGGGTCGACACCATCGCGGCATGCCGGAAGTGCGGGTCCATCACCAGGCGTGCCTTGTTGTCGGCGCGCCAGAGGCCGAACGTGACAAACCAGGTATGCAGCAGGCCGGGGTGATACGGGTCTTTGATGTTCTCCTGCATGAGCTTCCAGTTGCCCGGAATGCGCTGCTTGTTGTAGCCAAGGACCTTCAGCTTGCGGCCATTGAAGAGCCGGTCGAAGTAGCCGAGGATGTCCGGCCCGAGGTATTCCTCAAGTGACGGAACCTCATGGTCGAACGAGGCAAACACAACACCACCACGCGTTGCGACCTTCAGTTGCGTGAGCCCGTGCTCCTGCGGCCTGAAGTCGGCGGGCATGCCACCGTTGACCTTGCCGTCCTGCTTGACCCCGCGACGCAGGGGCACGCCTTGCAGGTTGCCCTTCAGGTCATAGTTCCACTGGTGGTAGGGGCAATGGAAATCCTTCCGGTTGCCGCTGCGCTCCCGGCAGAACTTCATGCCGCGATGGGCGCACACGTTTTCGACGACGTTGATCTCGCCGTCCTGGTCGCGCACCAGGATCACGGAGCGCTCGCCAAGCGTGGTGCGCTTGAAATCGCCGGGATTCGGGATCTCCGCCTCGAACCCGACGTAGTTCCAGTGACCGCGGTAGAAGCAGCGTTCGAGTTCACGCTGGTATAGCTGCGCATCCGTATACACGCGGAACGGGATGCGGCTGATGCTGTCGTCGGCCCAGACCGGGCCGGCTTGCTGGGAATCGATTGCCATGGTTGTCTCCGGCTATGTCTCTTCGTCTGGGAAGGATCATGGTGCACGGAGGAAAATTAACCAATAGAATCCTGGCTATAGTTAATATTCACCAAATCAATAAGAGGCGGCGCGATGGAGCTCAAGGATGTCGATCTGAACCTGCTGGTCGTGTTCGATAACCTGCTGCGGCAGGGCACCGTTTCCGGCGCCGCGAAGACCCTGAATCTCAGCCAGCCCGCGGTCAGCAACGCGCTGGCCCGCCTGCGCACCTTGTTCGGTGACCCGCTGTTTGTGCGAAGCAGCAAGGGCATGCTGCCGACACCGCTTGCAGAGGAACTGGCGGAACCGGTTGCCTATGCGCTGGAATCGCTGCAGGCGGCGCTCAGCCACAAGGTGTCGTTCGATCCGCTGCGCAGCGTGCGCGCTTTCCGCATCGCCATGACGGATATCGGCGAGGTGCACTTCATCCCGCCGTTGATGGGCGCGCTTGGCGATCGCGCCCCGGGCGTCACGGTGACAACCGTGCGCAATACGGCGGTGGACCTGGCGGCGGAGATGAGCCAGGGAAAGATCGACCTGGCGGTTGGCCATCTTCCTGAACTCGGCACGGCGTTCTTTCAACGGCGGCTATTTCGCCAGCGATACGTTTGCCTGTTCCGTCCCGGTCATGCCATGGACAAGAAGACGGTCAGCATGCGCGACTTCGAAGCGGCGGAGCACATCGTGGTCACGGCGGCGGGGACGGGGCATGCCCAGGTCGACGAGATCCTCGCCCAGCACGGCGTGCAGCGGAAGATCCGGCTGCGTGTCCCCCATTTCGTCGCACTGGCGGACATCATCGCCACCACCGACCTGGTAGCCACGGTGACCTGGACATTTGCGGAGCGATGCGCCAAGTACTTCGGGCTCAGGTACGTCAAACATCCGTTCGCCTTGCCAGAAATCCAGATCAACCTGTTCTGGCATGCCCGCTATCATCGCGATCCGGCGAATCAGTGGCTGCGCGACCAGTTCGTCGGCTTGTTTTCGGATTAGGCGATGGTCCCGGCTGGGCTCGCCCGCCTTGCCACCGATGTATTGTGATCCGTCTGACACTCCTAACGCTATTCCGGTCTCCGTAAGGATTGCCCCCGCACCTTAATTGATGCTCATTGTCCGCCACCTTATTCTTGGCTCAAAAGCAAGACTCAAAAATGGCGCCGACTTGAAGCATTCAAGCGAGGCCATATCCACCAAGGAGACGCATGTGACGGCCTACCCCTTCCACACCTTGCCGTAGCGGCGCATCACTTTCGGCAGTTCCAGCCGAAAACCAATCCCACGCCATTCCTACCAAGCGATGGGCGCCCCGGCGCGCCTGCCGCGACGGAGCCGCTATGTCGCAACACCTGATTTCCATCTCTGTCCTGGGGCTGATGTTCGTCATCGCCACGGTCCTGCCCATCAACATGGGCGCGCTGGCCTTTGTCGGCGCGTTCCTGGTCGGCACCCTGGTTGCCGCCATGCCGGCCAAGGCTATCCTGGCCGGCTTCCCCGCCGACCTGTTCCTGACGCTGGTCGGCATCACATACCTGTTCGCCGTGGCGCAGAACAACGGCACCATCGACTGGCTGGTGCGGCTTGCGGTGCGCGCCGTGGGCGGCCGGATCGCGGCGATCCCGTGGATCATGTTCATGATCGCGGCGGTGCTGACCTCGGTCGGCGCGGTCAGCCCTGCAGCGGTGGCAATCATCGCGCCGATCGCGCTGGGGTTCGCCGCGCGCTACGGCATCAACCCGCTGCTGATGGGCCTGATGGTGATCCACGGTGCGCAGGGCGGCGGCTTCTCGCCGATCAGCATCTATGGCGGCATCACCAATAAGATCGTGCAGAAGGCGGGGCTGCC
The DNA here is from genome assembly GCF_059419025.1 of Cupriavidus sp. GW821-FHT07C08. Lineage (NCBI taxonomy): Bacteria > Pseudomonadati > Pseudomonadota > Betaproteobacteria > Burkholderiales > Burkholderiaceae > Cupriavidus > Cupriavidus sp. GW821-FHT07C08. The sequence goes on along the minus strand of NZ_JBWKQZ010000031.1, from coordinate 60,628 downwards.
GCTGAACGAGATGGCGACGGCCTTTGCCAGCCTGGGTGTCAACCTTGCCGTGGCCGCGGGACTGTTCGTCGCATTCGGCGGCCTGCGCCTGATGCGGCAAGCGGCGCCGGCGGCGGCAGTGCCGCAGGTGGTCGCCGACGGTGTGCTGGCCATGGGCCAACCCTTCGGTGCACACACCGTGCCGGCACAGGGCGCGCAGATCTATGGCGACGCCGAGGCCGAGGCCGGCATGGAAGAGCGGAAGACGATGGCGCGCGACCGCGGATCGATGCTCGAGGGCGATGCCGCCAGCACTGCCGAGGCGCCGGCCGGCCTCTACCAGTACCTGACCGTGGCCGGCCTGGTGGCACTGGCCGTCCTCACGCTCTACTTCAAGCTCGATATCGGCTTCGTTTCGTTGACCATCGCGCTGGTGCTCACGCTGATGGCACCGGAGCTGCAGAAGCGCGCGCTGGGCCAGGTGTCGTGGCCCGAGATCATGCTGATCGTCGGCGTCAGCACCTTTGTGGGTGTGATGGACAAGATGGGCACGATCGATTTCGTCGGCCATAGCGTGGCCCACCTGACCTCGCCGATGATGGCGGCGCTGCTGCTGTGCTTCGTGGGTGCGGTGGTGTCGGCGTTTGCATCGTCAACCGCGGTGCTGGGCTCGCTGATCCCGCTTGCCGTGCCGTTCCTGCAGCAAGGCTCCGACGTCAGCGCGATCGGCTTTATCGCGGCGATGGCGGTGTCTTCGACGATCGTGGATGTGAGCCCGTTCTCGACCAACGGTGCGCTGGTACTGGCCAACGCACAGGGCGTGGACCGGCAGGCCTTCTTCCGCAAGCTGATGGTCTATGGCGCGCTGGTGACCGTGATTGCGCCGGTCGTGCTGTGGTTTATCTTTGTTGTGCTCTGAGTTCCGGTCGCGATCGCTCGCTAACCATGCGAACTGGCCGCCACGCGGCTAAGATAGGAGGCCGCCCCCACACCCGAGCCCAGAACCATGAGAATCCGCATTGGCGAAGAGATCACCTTCCGCAAACTCGAAGCCCTGCTGGCGTTCATGGAATCCGGCAACCTGGCCAAGGCGGCCGAGATCCTGGACACCAGCACGGTCAGCGTGCACCGTGCGCTGCACTCGCTGGAAGAGGGCACGAGCTGCGCGCTGTTCCGGCATGAGGGCCGCAACCTGATCCCGACCGATGCGGCCTATGTGCTGGCGGATACGGCAAGGGAAGTGCTCAAGGCCATGGCCGACGGCATCCGCGCCACGCGCGAGGCCGCCGGCTTTTCGGCCGACCAGCTCAAGATCGGCTCGCTCTACTCGCTGACGGTCCAGACCGTGCCCAGGATCGTGATCGGGCTGAAGCTGCGGCGCCCGGAATTGCAGACTGAACTGGTGCTGGGCTCCAATGCGGACCTTCTGCACAAACTCAAGCAGGGCTCGATCGATGCCACCTTGATGGCCGTGCCCGAGCCCGATCCGGAGATCGAGTCGATCCCGCTGTTCGAGGACGATATCTTCTTTGCGGCGCCTGCCGACTCGCCCTACGCCTCGATGCCGGCGGTCGACCTGCGAGCCTGCCGCGACGAGCCATTTGTGGCATTGAGCGAGGGCTTCGTCACCTATCATGGCTTTGTCGAGGCCTTCCGCATTGCCCAATTCACGCCAAACGTGGTGATGAAGGTCGGCGATATCTTTTCATTGATGAACTTGGTGGGCGGTGGCATCGGCTACACGCTTTTGCCGGGGCGGGTGAAAGGGGTATATTCGCGCAACGTGGCGTTCGTGCCACTGGCCGGCGAATACGACATCAAGCAGACCATCGGCCTGAGCTTCCTGCGCCGCCGCGAGCGCGATCCCAACCTGCTGGCGCTGGCCGCGGTGTGCCGCATGGCCATGCGCGACGCGGAAGCATAGGACGCCGAGGCTGGGTCCGGCCGCGCTTCAGGCCTTGCTTCCGGCCAGCGTAATGGTTCTCCGCCCAACGTGATTGTTCGGTGGGCGCCGCCTGTTTAAGGTGGGCACATCAGACAGACGTCAGCCCGGAGATGCGATGACCACCACCAGCACAGGCCGCCAATGGAACACCCGCAGGGAAGCCAAGGCGCGCCGCAAGCAGAACGCCGCCGCCATTGTCGAGGGCAAGCTGGTGCCGACCAGCGATATCGTGCCCTTCCTGGAGGCAGTGCTGCTTTCGGGCGACCGCGTGGTGCTGGAAGGCAACAACCAGAAGCAGGCCGACTTTCTTTCGCGCTCGCTGGCACAGGTCGATCCCGCGCGTGTGAATGCACTCCACATGATCATCCCGAGCGTCAGCCGGGTGGAACACCTGGACCTGTTCGAGCGCGGCATCGCGCGCAAGCTGGATTTCTCGTACGCCGGCGCGCAGAGCATCCGCATCTCGCAGTTCCTGGAGGACGGCCAGCTCGAAGTGGGCGCGATCCACACCTATATCGAGCTTTATGCACGGCTGTATGTGGACCTGGTCCCCAACGTCGTGCTGATCGCCGGCTACAAGGCCGACCGCGAGGGCAATCTCTACACCGGCCCCAGCACCGAGGACACGCCGGCACTGGTTGAGGCCGCAGCCTTCCGTGACGGGCTGGTCATTGCGCAAGTCAACGAGATCGTCGACGACCCCGCCGGCCTGCCGCGCGTGGACGTGCCCGGCTCCTGGATCGACTATGTGGTGCAGGCCGACAAGCCTTTCTTCTGCGAACCGCTGTTTACGCGCGACCCGCGCCTGATCAAGCCGGTCCACGTGCTGATGGCGATGATGGCGATCCGGGGTATCTACGAGCGCCACCAGGTGCAGTCGCTCAACCATGGCATCGGCTTCAACACCGCGGCGATCGAGCTGATCCTGCCGACCTACGGCGAATCTCTGGGTCTGAAGGGCAAGATCTGCAAGTACTGGACGCTCAACCCGCACCCGACGCTGATTCCCGCCATCGAAACCGGCTGGGTCGAGAGCGTGCACAGCTTTGGCAGCGAACTGGGCATGGAGGCCTATGTCGCAGCCCGGCCGGATGTCTTCTTCACAGGTGCGGACGGTTCGATGCGTTCTAACCGCGCGTTCTGCCAGCTTGCCGGCCAGTACGCGGTGGACTTGTTCATCGGATCGACCCTGCAGATCGACGGTGACGGCCACTCGTCCACAGTGACGCGCGGGCGGCTTTCCGGCTTTGGCGGCGCGCCCAACATGGGTCACCAGCCTGGCGGGCGCCGGCATCCGACGCCGGCGTGGCTGGACCTGATCGAGACCGACGACCCGCTCGCGCGCGGACGCAAGCTGGTGGTGCAGATGGTCGAGACCTTCCAGGCGGGTGGCAAGCCCACCTTCGTGGAATCGATGGACGCGGTCGACGTCGCGCGCGAAAGCGGCATGCCGCTGGCGCCGGTGATGATCTACGGCGACGACGTCACGCACGTGCTGACCGAGGAAGGCATTGCCTACCTGTACAAGGCGCAATCGCTGGAAGAGCGGCGCCGGATGATTGCCGCGGTGGCCGGTGTCACGCCGATCGGCATGAAGCATGACCCCGCCACCACGCGCCGGATGCGCAGCGACGGCCTCATCGCGCTGCCCGAAGACCTGGGCGTGCAGCGCAGCCAGGCCACGCGCAGCCTGCTGGCGGCCAAGAGCATGGCCGAACTGGTGGACTGGTCCGGCGGGCTGTACGCGCCGCCGGCCCGCTTCCGGAGCTGGTAATGGCGAGCGCAGCAGCAAGGATCCTGCACACGCCGGCGCAGCACCGGCACCAGCCGGCGGCCGCTCCCCGCGCCCAGGCACTCGCTGGCCTGGCGGTCAGCGCGATCGTGGAAGAAGCACGGCTGTCGCCCAAGCCTGGCCTGGTCGACAGCCGTGGCAGCGGCGCACATGCCGACCTGACATTGCCGCTGATGCTGCGCTCGGCGCAGTCGCTGGGCCCGTCGTTCGCGGCCATGGCCGATGCCGGCCTGCAGGCGCCGCGCGTCGGATATGGGCTGCGCGAGCAACTGGGCGCGCTCGGCCGCGAGGCAGAGGCGGTGATGCTGTCCGCCACCGGCGGTGTCAATACGCATCGCGGCGCGATCTGGTGCATCGGCTTGCTGGTCGGCGCCGCAGGACAGCTCGGCGCCGCCGGGCAGCCCGCCAGTGCCGCGGCGATCAGTGCCACGGCGGGTGCCATCGCCGCGCTGCCCGACCGCCACCGGCCGGTGGTTACCGGCAACAAGGGCGAACTCGCCTGCCTGGCGTACGGCGTTGGCGGTGCGCGGGCGCAGGCACGGGCAGGGTTCCCGCACGTAATGCGGCTGGCGCTGCCGGCCCTGCAATGCAGCCGCGCGCGCGGCGACACCGAATCCACGGCACGTCTCAATGCGCTGCTGGCGTTGATGAGCGAGCTGGACGATACCTGCGTGCTGGCGAGGTCGGGGCGCAAGGGCCTTGACTACATGCAGGCCGGCGCGAAGGCGGTGCTCGCCGCCGGTGGCGCGGGCACGGTGGCGGGACGGCGGCACCTGCGCAGCCTGGACGCCGGCATGCTGGCGCAGCGGGCCTCGCCGGGCGGCGCTGCGGACTTGCTGGCCGCGACGATCTTCCTCGACCGGCTGTCGCAGGGCTCGATGGGCAACAATTCAGGGGACTTTGATGGAACAACTGCGATTTGAATTTCCGGCGGGGCAGCCTGCCAGGGCGCGCGTGCTGGTGGGCGTGGTGGGGTCGGGCGACCTCGAGGTGCTGGTCGAGCCCGGCAGCGGCGGCGTGACCACGGTTGAGGTCACCACTTCGGTCAATGGCTATGGCCGTGTCTGGGATGCGCAGCTCTCGCGCGTCTTCGCCGCCGAGCCGCGCGCGTCGATGCAGATCCGCATCCACGATTTCGGCGCCACGCCGGGCGTGGTCGGCATGCGCCTGGCGGAGGCGTTCGAGGCGCTGGGTGACCCGCAACCAGGAGAGGGCGCATGAACACGGCGGAACTGCTGGCGCGCAACAGCTTTATCGAACTGGGGGCACGCGAGCGCGCTCGTGCGTTGCTGGACCCGGGCACCTTCCGCGAACTGGCGGGCCCGTTCGACGGCCTGCAGTCGCCTTGGCTGCCGCCACAGGGCGTGGTACCGCAGAGCGACGACGGCGTGGTGGTGGCCAAGGGGCGCATCGACGGCATGCCGGTGGTGGTGCTGGCCATCGAAGGCGCCTTCCAGGGCGGCAGCATGGGCGAAGTCGGCGGCGCCAAGATTGCCGGCGCACTGGAGCTGGCCGCCGAGGACAACCGCCGCGGTGAACCGACGCGCGCAGTGCTGCTGCTGGAAACCGGCGGCGTGCGCCTGCAGGAAGCCAATCTCGGCCTGGCCGCGATTGCCGAGATCCATGCGGCCATCGTCGACCTGCGCCGCTACCAGCCGGTGGTCGGCGTGATCGCGGGGCAGGTGGGCTGCTTCGGCGGTATGTCGATTGCCGCGGGCCTTTGTACCGCGCTGGTGATGACGCAGGAAGGGCGCCTTGGCCTGAACGGCCCGGCCGTGATCGAGCAGGAGGCGGGCATCGCCGAGTACGACTCGCGTGACCGGCCCTTTATCTGGAGCTTCACCGGCGGCACGCAGCGCGTTGCCACCGGCTTCGCCGATGCGTATGTCGATGACGACTGCGACGCGATGCGCAGGCAGGTCGCCGAACTGTTGCGCGGCCCGGTCGCGGGAAGCCATCGCAGTGAACAATACGCCCAATACCTGGCCGCGCTGCAGGCGTACGACGCCAGTGCGCAGCCCACGCCGGCCGATGTGCAGGCGTTGTTGCAACGGGGGACCGACGCATGAACTCACCAACCCAAACCACTACCGCGCGCGAACCCAGCCGTGGTGAACGCTGGCTGCAGGCACTGGCGCCCGCGGCGCAGATCCAGCCGGGTCTGCCGGACTCAGTGCTGGTTGCCGACGGCGAACTGGCGGGGACCGCGGTTCGCTGGATCGCACTGGTGCCGGACCCCGACAGCCGCTTCCCGCGGGCACGTCATGGCGAGGCCGGTCTGCTCGAAGGCTGGACGCTGGCGCGCGCGGTGCGCGAAGCGATCGAAGCAGACCGCGAATTGCCGGTCAAGCGCGCCATCGTGGCGATCGTCGATACGCCCAGCCAGGCCTACGGCCGGCGCGAAGAAGCGCTCGGCATCCACCAGGCGCTGGCCGGCGCTGTCGCTGCCTATGCCGAGGCGCGGCTGGCCGGCCATCCGGTGGTGGCGCTGATCGTCGGGCGCGCCATGTCGGGAGCCTTCCTCGCCCACGGCTACCAGGCCAACCGCATCATCGCGCTCAATGACGAGGGCGTGCTGGTGCATGCGATGGGCAAGGAGGCCGCCGCCAGGGTCACCATGCGCACCGTCGAGGACCTCGAAGCGCTGGCGTCGACGGTGCCGCCGATGGCCTACGACATCGAGAACTTCGCCACGCTGGGCATCCTGTGGCGGCTGATCGACGTCGAGTCGGCCAGCGCCCCGGTACCGGCCGATGTGCAACTGGCGCGCGACACCATCCTCTCCGCACTGGCGGAGATCCGACGCGACCCGACGCACGGACTGTCCAGCCGGCTGGCGGGCGCAAACCGCAAGGCGTCGGCTGCAGTGCGTGACTGCCTGTCGCGGCAATGGCAAGCCTGAACACTGCGACGCCCGCGCCACACGACCTGGTCTGGCTGGGCGATCCGGCCAGCGACCTGGGCCGCGACGCCTTGCCGGACTGGGTCTGCCTGCCAGCGCTGCGCGAGACCCCGCTGGTCGTGCGGCGCGACGGCCGCCGGCGTGGCGCAGTCCCCGTCGGGCTGCGCGGCCGCACGCGCGCGGAACGCTTCGGCACCTGGATCACGCCGGCGGCGATCCGCAAGATCGTCACGCCGATGGACCTGGCCGCGCAGCGTGCATGGCGGCGGCGGCCGGAGCTGGCGAGCCTGCCAGCAATCCTCGCGCTCGAGGCCATCGCCGACTGGCTCGACGCCGCCGGTATCCGGTGGGGCGTGACGGGCAGCGCCGGCTTCTCGCTCGCCTGTCTGCACAACGTGCTGCGTGCCGACAGCGACCTTGACCTCGTCGTGCAGGCCGCACAACCCCTGCCGGCCCCGCATCTGGACCTGCTGGCCGAGCTGCAGCGCGCCGCGCCGGCCAGGCTCGATATACAGGTCGCGACCCCGTTTGGCGGCTTCTCGCTGCTGGAACGCCTGCGCAGCGGCGGCAAGGTGTTGCTGAAAACGGATCACGGCCCGCGGCTGTGCGCGGATCCCTGGCAACCCACGGCATGAATGTCCTGCTTACCTTCCCCGGCCAGGGCGCACAGCGCCCCGGCATGCTGAAAGACCTGCCGGCGCATCCCTCGGTGGCTGCGGTGCTGGCCGAGGCGCAAGACGTGCTGCAGGTGCCGGCGGCGGAGATGGATACGCCGGCAAGCCTGCAGTCCACGGTATGGACCCAGCTTTGCCTGCTGACGGCGGGCGTGGCCATGGCGCGCTGCCTGGCCGCGCATGACGCCCGCGCCGACGCGGTGGCCGGCCTCTCCATCGGCGCCTATGCGGCGGCGGTGACCGCAGGTGTGCTGGCCTTTGCCGATGCATTGCGGCTGGTGCGCCTGCGCGGGGAGTTGATGGCGCAGGCCTTTCCGCATGGCTATGGCATGACGGCCATCCTCGGCCTTGACCGGAACCGGCTTGAACCGCTGGTGGCGCAGGTCTGCAAGCCGCAGCAACCGGTGTACCTGGCCAATTTCAACGCCCCCACGCAGATCGTGATCGCCGGCAAACTGTCGGCGCTGGCGGAAGTGTCGACGCTGGCGCTGGCGGCCGGCGCGCAGGCCGCCAGGCCGGTCGCCATCCACGTCCCGTCGCACTGTCCGCTGCTGGCTGACGCCGCGCGCTCCCTGGGCGAAGCCATGCAGGGGGTGGCGATGTCGGCGCCTGCGCTGCGCTACTTCAGCGCGAGCAAGGCGCGCGAACTGCGCGATCCACGCAGAATCGCGGAGGATCTCGCGCAGAACATGGCGACGCCGGTGCGCTGGCATGAAACCATGTTGCTGGCCCACGCCAATGGCGCCAGGCTGGTGGTGGAGGCACCGCCGGGCGATGTGCTGACACGGCTGGCGCAGCCGGTGTTTGCGGACGGCATGGCGCTGGCCTGTGACAGAACCCGGCTGGATTCGATCGTGGCTATCATGCGGCGCTGATTTTGCCTCGCCGCACTACCGCATCGGGACACGCCGTGCCTTTCAACGCCCAAACCGTCCGACAAAGCTCTGTGCCTCCAGGGCATGCCCCTTGAGCGCAGCCATCAGTTCCTCGCGCGTCATGCCCGCAGGCAGGTTCGGCGCCAGATCCGTCGCGATGACCGTGACGACGTAATGGTGGGGCGTCTCTCCGGTTGGCGCGCAGGGCCCGCGGTACGCCGCCTCGCCACGCACGTTCTTGCCGACCGTGATGCCAGGCCCGTCCGTCTTGCCTTCGCCTTCCTTCAGCTGGCCGCGATTCGCGGCAATGTTGTAGGCGACCCAATGCGAGACCCCGAGACCGGCGACGCCATCCATGTCGTACATCAGGATGGCGACAGACTTCGCGCCCGCGGGAAGCTTCGACCACGAGACCTGCGGCGACACGCCTTTGCCACCGCAGGGCTTCTGGTCGCCGCCAACGCCGTCATGCGCATACTGCGAGCCGATCGTGGCGCCCTCGGCGTACGAAGTGGACGACACCTGCATGCCGGCGGCGTGTGCGGTGCCGATGCACAGGCACATCAACGCCCCGGCCACCGGAGCGGAAACTGCGCTAGCGATCTTCATTCGAATTCTCCAGGTAGGTAGTCGGCGGACCAGGAAAGGGAAGGCCCCGCTAACCGGAATCGACCTGCTGGCGCAGCACCTGCCTGCGCGCCATCAGGTAGGTCAGGTTTCCTGACAGGAAAGCCGCCAGCAGCAAGGCACCGGCACTCCAGGCCACGGCAGGCAGCCATGGCAGCAGGCTTGCCAGCATGGGGGTCTTGCTGGCGCCCGATGACACCAGGGCAATGCGCATGAACGCGGCAACTGCCAGGGCGGCAAATACGAGCCCGGTGTACATCCCTTCGCGGCCGACGTGACCGGCGTCGAGCGCCGCATTGGCCGTCGCGGCGAACATGATTCCCCACAGGCCGCCGGCAAGACACTGCACGGCGAGGATGGCCCGGAGCGAGCCCGCCACGGTGAAGCCGAACAGCGACAGCGCGCCAAGGGCCGCGGCGGCCAACAGCAGCGTATAGGGCGGATAGCGCCGCAGCAACGACGTCGCGGGCAGCAGCGCGCCCAGCGCGAAGCCAATCCAGAATACCGGCGCCACCCGCTCCAGCTCGGCAGCCGTGACAAAGCGCAGGTAGGCCGGCGCGGAGTTGACGGTGGTGTGGATCTGGAAGCCGAGCGCAAGCACCCAGACCGCGGCAAACAGCAGCCAGACGCGCTTGAGCGCAACGCCGGCTGCCGGCGCGGGCACGGCGTCGGCATCGGGGCGCGCCGGGCCGGATTCCATCCATTGCAACGCGGCCACGGCTACCACCAGCCCCGCGCTGGCGGCCAGGAACGGCAGCATGGGCGACGCATCGCGCAGCCGGGCGGTCAGCAGCGGCGCCACGGCTCCGGCAAGGCCGACGCCGAGCAGCGAGCATCCCACCAGGAACGACGACGCGGTCGCGGGCAGCCGCCGGGCAATGATCACCATGGGCGGCGCGCGCAATGCCGAAGAGGTGGCCGCCCAGAGCGCGGTCAGGCCCAGCAGCAGCACCGGTGAAGTTACCCGGGGCAGCAGCACGAACGCCAGCGCGGAGATGACGGACAGCCCCAGCACCCAGCCTCCCAGCCTGCGCATCGCGTTGGCGACACGGTCCGCCGCTACGCCCACCGTGAAATCCATGGCGACAAAGATCAACTGGTCCATCAGCAGGATCAAGGCGACGTGCTCGCGCGCGATGCCGGCCTGCGCGGCCAGCTGCGGCAGGAAGGCCACATAGAGGGTCCATGTCACCGCCAACAGGAACTGCACAGAGCAGAAGACCAACGCGCGCATGCCGCCCTCCCGCCGGGATTGACCAACAGCCGATTCCTGTGCCCGACGGCAGGATTGCCGCGCGGAGGCTCCCATAGCAAGGATAGGGCAGCGTTTTGCCATGGGAGTGGCGGATTGTGCAGGTGCGATTGGGCCTCGCGAGTCGCTTGCGGCCCAACAGTCCGCGTGAAGTGCCGGGCCGGTACCAACACCGGACCATTAGCGCCGCACCGGCGCCCGCGCTCAACTGCTGCTCGCGCAGCCAATGCCGGGGCGAAATGTCATAAACGGGCGGTAGGCTGCACTTTTGGCATGGCCTGGCCAAGAACTTGCTTGGTCAATGCGTAGGGTCGCAAGGCGACAGCCATCCGTTGGGAGGATCTATGCAGCACGCACGCATCACCGCGCACAGGGGGATTCTGGTCGTCGAGCTGTTACCTGACCAGGAAAATGGCGAGGCCACCTCGACCAACAAGCTCCGTAACCTGGCCACGGTCATTCATGACACAGGGCGGCACCTGGGTGTTTCAGAGGAAGCCCTGGCGCTGCTGAAGATGGTGAAGCGCGGCCTTGACGCCATCGGTGACTTCGCGTGGTTCCGTAGTGACGACGGGAGCGATCATTTTGCGTGGCTGGGCGGCCCGAAGCGGCTGGTGAATCCCACCGCAGTGGCGGCTGCCCGGAGCTACGCGATACTTGCGCACCGCGTCATACCGAACGAGGTGCCAGAGGGCGCCAGGAAGGCCATCGAAGCCAATTTTTGAACGCGCGGCATCGCTCCGGGCCGGGCCGATCTTTCGAATGATCCGCTCAGCTAGAGCGCGGAGAGTGTGGAGCGATACCTATCCCAGAGCTCTTGCAGCATGGATTCCGAAGGCGGTGTGATTTCAAAACCGGCGACGTTTCCGAAGACGCCGAGAATGCGAGCCCTGAACGAAGCCATATCTGTCGTCGCCTTCGGTGAGAGCTGCGCGATATCGATAATCGTATGAAGTTGCTCGCCGGAGAGTTCGGCGATAGCGGACCACAAGCTATCAGGCTTGGCGCAGGGCTGGGCGGGCATCTTTCGTATCGGCGCCAGGCAGCGCTTGCTATCGGCTTGCCGGGCCATAGCTACGCTGGTACGAAGACGAGAACGTGGCCAGCGCGCGCAGCGCCGCTGCCGGGTCGTGCCCGGGCTTGAGCGCAAAGCTGTTGAAACCGCAACGCGCCAGGTAGTGCACGGTGTCGATCATCACGTCACCCACGGCGCGCAGCTCTCCGGTCCAGCCTAACTGGTGCCGGAGCAGCTGTGCGATCGAATAGCCACGACCATCCGTGTAGACCGGGAAATCGATGGCAATCATCGCGGTGCCGGTCGGGTCAACGGCCGTGGCACCAGGTTCCAGTAGGGTCTGAGGCTCCGCGTCCGGCGACAGGTAGACCGCGAGCGGATATTGTCGCAGCCGATATCGCTGGCGGTGGGCGATCCAGTTCTCCAGTGTCACCAGGTAGCCGGGCGCGTCGGGCGGGCAGGTGTTGTCGGCGTCTTGCGCATCCCCGATGTGAGCGAGCCAGTCATCCGCGATCAGTCGTCCGTCACGGATGACGTTGTGCCGGTCCTGCCCGGCACAATGGTCATGGTCAGGCATTTACTGCCTCCTGGCGAGCTCGCCGCGCGCCGCTGTCAGGGTCCGGGTACACCGCGCGCTGGAAGGGTTCGATGCCGATACGGCCAACCACGTCGACAAAGCGTTCGGCTTCGCTGTCCCGATGCAGCAAATAGGTCTCGATCAGTCGTTCCACCACATCCGGAACCTGCTCCTGGGCAAAGGACGGCCCGATGATGCGCCCGATGGCTGCGCCGCTGGCCGCCACGCCATCCGGGCGGCGCTGGCCGTCGCCGCCGTTCTGCCGGCCGCCGATGGTGATCTGGTACCAGGCTTCGCCGGCCTTGTCGACGCCGAGGATGCCGATGTGGCCGATATGGTGGTGGCCGCAGGAGTTGATGCAGCCGGAGATGTTCAGGTCCAGTTCGCCAATGTCGTGTACATGGTCGAGGTCGTCGAAGCGCTCCTGGATGGCCTGCGCAAGAGGGATCGAGACCGCATTGGCCAGCGAGCAGAAGTCGCCCCCGGGGCAGGCGATGATGTTGGTGATCAGGCCCACGTTCGGCGTGGCCAGCCCGGCGGCGTCCAGCGCCTGCCACAAGGCGTGCAGGCCGCTGCGGCGGACATCGGCAAGGATCAGGTTCTGCTCATGCGACACGCGCAGTTCGCCGAAGCCGTGGCGCTCGGCCAGGTCGGCCATGATTTCCATCTGCTCGGCAGTGATGTCGCCAGGCGCCTGGCCCGCGGCTTTCAGCGATGCCGTGACGGCTGCGTAGCCAGGCACCCGGTGCCGATGCACATTGCTTTTCAGCCAGAGGCGGAAGGCGCGATCGGTCTTGGCCAGTTCGGCTGACTCGTCCGGCTCGTCGGCGGCCGCGGCTTCATACGGCGGGATCGTGAAGCGCTCGGCGATGGACGCGACAAAGCCTTCAGACACGGTGTCCGGGCCTCCGCGAATGCGTTGCCACTGCTCGTCCACCTGCGCCCGGAACACTTCCGGGGTCAGGTCCTTCACCAGGATCTTGATGCGCGCCTTGTACTTGTTGTCGCGGCGGCCGTGCAGGTTGTAGACGCGCAGCGTGGCCTGCAGGTAGGTCAGCAGGTCCTGCCAGGGGACGAAGGGGTTGATCAGCTTGCCGACCATCGGCGTTCGGCCCATGCCGCCACCGACCCAGACCTTGAAGCCGGCCTGGCCGTCCTGTTCAACCGCCTGCAGCCCGATGTCATGGACGCCGACCGCGGCCCGGTCCGTTTGCGCGCCACTGATGGCAATCTTGAACTTGCGCGGCAGGAAGGCGAACTCCGGATGCAGCATCGACCATTGCCTGACGATCTCGCACCACACCAGCGGGTTCACCAGTTCGTCGGGCGCAATGCCGGCAAAGTGGTCGGTGGTGGTATTGCGGATGCAGTTGCCGCTGGTCTGGATCGCGTGCATCTGCACCGTGGCCAGCTCCGCGAGAATGGCAGGCGCATCCTCGAGCCGCGGCCAGTTGAACTGCAGGTTCTGGCGCGTGCTGAAGTGCCCGTAGCCGCGGTCCCAGCGGCGCGCGATCTCCGCGAGCTTGCGCAACTGCCGCGACGCCAGCATGCCGTAGGGAATCGCCACGCGCAGCATGGGTGCATGGCGCTGGATATAGAGGCCGTTCTGCAGCCGCAGCACGCGGAACTCATCCTCGGTGAGCTGGCCGCTCAGGAAGCGGCGGGTCTGGTCGGCGAACTGTACGACGCGTTCGTCGACGAGCTTCTGGTCAATGGCGTCATAGACATACATGGTGGAAAGCCTCCTTGCGCGCGAGCGCTAGTCTTTTGCACGTGCCCGTTCGATGGACATGTCGGTCGGCATCATGTTGATATCGGCGTTGTGCATCACCCACAGCGAGCCGGCCACGACGATGACGATCAGGAAGCCGGTACAGACAAAGATGGCGGTGTTGCCGCGCTGGCCGGGACCGGTGCCCAGGTGCAGGAAGTACACCAGCTGCACCAGCAGTTGCGCGACACAAAGGCCCACGACCAGCGCGATCGCGGCCTGCGTTGGCAGGGATCCGGTCATCACTGCCGCAAACGACGCCATCGTCAGCGCGACCGACAGCAGCAGTCCGATGGTGTAGCTGCGCACGCTGCCGTGCGCGGCCGTCTGGTCCGCATGCACCGAATGAAGATGGGACGATTTCATGCGAACTCCCGCAGATAGACGAAGGTGAAGACACAGATCCAGACCAGGTCCAGGAAGTGCCAGAACAGGCTCAGGCAGGCCAGGCGGCGGCGCACGATATCGTCCAGCCCGAAATGCCTGATCTGGTGGATCATCACCGCCAGCCACAGCAGGCCCGACGTGACATGCAGCCCGTGCGTGCCGACCAGCGTGAAGAAGGCCGACAGGTAGGCGCTGACGCCGGGGCCCGCACCCTCATGCAACAGGTGCGCGAACTCGTAGACCTCCATGGCGATGAACAGTGCGCCGAGCGCGAAGGTCACCGCCAGCCAGCGGATCATCCGCGGCGCGTCATCGGCGCCCTGCCGGAGCATGGCCAGGCCGAAGGTATAGCTGCTCAGCAGCAGCACCATGGTCTCGGCGAACACGAACGGCAGCTCGAACAGTTGCCGCCCGCCGGGGCCGCCGGCCGTGTTGCCGGACAGCACGCCGAAGGTGGCGAACAACACCGCGAAGATCAGGCAGTCGCTCATCAGGTAGAGCCAGAACCCCAGCGGAGTGTGCGCGCCGGCTTCGTGATGGTGGTGCGTCGCGTCGTGGGCCGCCTCGTGCCCGGGATGGTGCAGGGTAGGGGAGAGAGTCGGAGTCATGGTTCAGGCAGCTTCCTGCAGTTGTGCATAGCGCGCGCGCTCGATCCGCTCGACTTCGGCGGCTGGCACGTAGTAGTCAACGTCGCGGTCATAGCTGCGCACGATGAAGGTCGCGATGGCACCGACCAGGCCGACGGCGGCGATAAGCCACATGTGCCAGACCAGCGCGAAGCAGCACAGCAGCCCGAACGCCGACACGATGAAGCCTGCCGAGGTGTTGCGGGGCATGTGGATGTCTTCGTAACGGGCCGGCTGGCGCCATGCGCGCCCGGCTTCCTTGTCGTCCCAGTGCTGTTCCAGCGAGGTGATATGCGGCACGTGGGCGAAGTTGTAGAAGGGCGCGGGCGAGGCGGTCGACCATTCCAGGCTGCGGCCATCCCACGGGTCGCCGGTCAGGTCCTGGTTCTGCTTGCGGTCGCGGATACTGACCGCGAACTGCACGATCATCGCCAGGATGCCGGCGCCGATGACGAAGGCACCCACCAGCGCCACCACCAGGTAGGGATGCCAGTCGACATTGGCATAGTGGTTCATCCGGCGGGTCATGCCCTTGAAGCCGAGCACGTAGAGCGGCATGAAGGCCAGGAAGAAGCCGGTCAGCCAGCACCAGAACGACACCTTGCCCCAGAACTCGTTCAGCGTGAAGCCGAACACTTTCGGGAACCAGAAGGTGATCGCGGCCAGGCAGCCGAACAGCACGCCGCCGATGATCACGTTATGGAAGTGCGCGACCAGGAACAGGCTGTTGTGCAGCACGAAATCGGCCCCGGGAATGGCGAGCAGCACGCCGGTCATGCCGCCGACCGCGAACGTCACCATAAAGCCGATGGTCCACATGGTCGAGGTATGGAAGCGGATCCGGCCCCGGTACATGGTGAACAGCCAGTTGAACAGCTTCACGCCGGTGGGGATCGAGATGATCGAGGTCATGATGCCGAAGAAGGCATTGACGTTCGCGCCGGAGCCCATGGTGAAGAAGTGGTGCAGCCAGACGAAGAACGACAGCACGCCGATCGAGGAGGTGGCGTACACCATCGACTTGTAACCGAACAGGGGCTTGCGCGAGAACGTGGCGATGATCTCGGAGAAGGCGCCGAACGCCGGCAGGATCAGCACGTAGACCTCCGGGTGGCCCCAGATCCAGATCAGGTTCACGTACATCATGGCGTTGCCGCCGAGCTCGTTGGTGAAGAAATGCATGCCGAGGTAGCGGTCGGCGGTGAGCAGGGCGAGCGTGGCGGTCAGTACCGGGAAGATCGCCACGATCAGGATGTTGGTGATCAGGGCGGTCCAGGTGAACACCGGCATCTTCATCAGGTTCAGGCCCGGCGCGCGCATGCGCAGGATCGTGACGATGAAGTTGATGCCCGTCAGTGTGGTGCCAAGCCCGGATATCTGCAGTGACCAGATGTAGTAGTCAACCCCTGGCGTGGGGCTGTAGCCGAGCTCGGACAACGGCGGGTAGGCGACCCAGCCGGTCGCGGCGAAGTCGCCGACGAACATCGACATCATCACCAGCACCGCGCCCATCGCCGACATCCAGAAGCTCAGCGAATTGACGAACGGGAAGGCAACGTCGCGCGCGCCGATCTGCAGCGGCACGATCACGTTCATCAGGCCGAGCACCAGCGGCGTCGCGACAAAGAAGATCATGATCACGCCGTGCGCCGTGAAGATCTGGTCGTAGTGGTGCGGCGGCAGGTAGCCCGCGGCATCGCCGTACGCGATTGCCTGCTGGGCGCGCATCATGATGGCATCGGCAAAGCCGCGCAGCAGCATCACCAGCGCCAGAATGATGTACATCACGCCGACCTTCTTGTGGTCGACCGAGCAGATCCAGTCGTTCCAGAGGGTCTTCCACTTGCCGTAGTACGTGATGGCGCCCATCAGTGCGATGCCCAGCACGATCACGACGGCCAGCGTCCCCATGATGATCGGCTCATGCAGAGGGATGGCGTCCAGGTTGAGTTTTCCAAGCATTCTTATTGCTCCATGCGGCCAGCGGGCGCCGACGGGACGCGCTGGAAGGCCTGCAGAGATTCCGGGGTGTCCGCGCGGCAGATCTGGCCGTTTGCCAGCATGTATTTGTCGACGACCTGGTCGAACAGCTTCGGCGCGACGGCGGCGTACAGTGTCACGGGGTCCTTGCTGCTGGGCAGTTCAAGCGTGCGGTAGGTCTTCAGGTCGAGCGCCTGGGACGAAGCGCGGGCAGCCTGGATCCAGGCATCGAACTCCTCGCGCGAGGTGGCCAGGGTCTTGAAATGCATGTCCGAGAAGCCGGGGCCGCTGTAGGCGGCGGACTGGCCGAGATAGACGCCGGGGGTGTCGGCGATCAGGTGCAGGCGCGTCTGCATGCCCGCCATGGCGTAGACCATGCTGCCGAGCTGCGGGATGAAGAACGAGTTCATCATCGATTCCGCGGTCAGCCGGAAATTGACCGGCGTGCCGACCGGGATCGCAAGCTGGTTCAGCGACGCGACGCCGTATTCCGGATAAATGAACAGCCATTTCCAGTTCAGCGCGATCACATCGACCTGGATCGGCTTGACCTGCGATTCCAGCGGCCGATAGGGATCGAGCTTGTGCGTCGAGTCCCAGATCAGCACCGCCAGGCAGGCCACGATCACGCAGGGGATGCCCCAGACCACGACCTCGATCTTGGTGGAATGCGCCCATTTGGGGGCATAGGTGGCGCTCGTATTGGTTTCACGGTAGCGCCAGGCGAACCACAGCGTCAGGACGATCACGGGGATGACGACCATCAGCATGACGAACAGGGAGACCAGGATCAGTGACTTTTCCTGTTCCCCGATGCTGCCCTTGGGGTTGAGCAGTTCCAGGTTGCAGCCGCTCAGCAGCGCGCTCAGGCAGGCGCACAGCAACAGTGTGGGAAGGCGGCGCTGCGGGCCGGGGGATGGGCGGGGGAGCGGGCCTTGTCGATTCTTGCCTGCCGGCCCGGCAATAGGTTTGAGCATTTCGGACACCTTGGTTACGGATCACCGAAGGCTCCCGGCCACGCGCTCCGATTCGAGTGCTGGCTCAGCCCCGCGCGGGCGTGGTTTGTATGGATTCCCTCGGTGATGTCTGGCATGCTAATGCAAGACAAAACCCATACATCGAAGAAATCTACGGGACGAAATCCATGCAAGGAAGCGATGTCAGTGCTAAATGGGATCTTGAGATCACAATCGGTGGCGGTGCGCGCTACTTGCAGATCGTGGACTTTATCGAGCGGGCGATTGGCGAAGGCCGCCTGGTAGCCGGCGACCGCGTGCCGCCACAGCGCAGCCTGGCCAAGACCCTCCGCGTGGACCTGACCACCGTCACGCGTGCCTACAACGAGGCCAAGCGCCGCCATCTGATCGATGCCCGCGGGGCACTCGGCACCTTCATTGCCGCGCCGCGGGCGGAGCTGGCGCGGGTGATCGACATGAGCATGAACGTGCCGCCGCCACCGGCGGGGCTGGATTTCCAGGACCTGTTGCGGCGCGGCCTGTCGCAGGTGCTGCTGCATAGCGACCCGCACCTGCTGATGACCTACCAGCTCGGCGGCGGCAGTGCTGCCGACCGGTCGGCCGGAGCGCTCTGGCTCGCGCAGATATTCGGGCCCATCGCCACTGCGCGGCTGGTGGTGTGCCCAGGCGCCCAGGCTGCGCTGGCCGCCGTGATCCTGGCCCGGACCCGGCCGGGCGATGCGATCGTGAGCGAGCCGCTGGCCTACCCCGGCATTCGCGCGGCCGCGGCACAACTCGGGCGGCGTGTGATCATCGCGCAGGTCGATGCCGACGGGATGCTCCCCGACGCCCTCGAGGCAGCCCGCGCCGATGGTGCAACGCTGGCCTACCTCAATCCGACAGCCCAGAATCCCACTACGCACACCATGCCGGCCTCACGCAGGGAGGCGATTGCCAGGGCCGCGGCGCACTGTGATGTCACCTTGCTGGAGGACGATCCCTACTGGCTGCTGACGCCGTCAGCGCCGCCGCCGCTGTCCAGCTTCGCTCCCGAGCGCACGTACTATGTCTCGACCCTGTCCAAGACGCTCAGTCCGGGGCTGCGTACTGCCTATGTCAGGCTGCCCGAGGGCAGGCGCGGCGACGATCTGCTGGCATCGCTGCGGGCCTTCGCCCTGATGGCGGCACCGATGACCGCCGCCCTGGCGACCCAATGGATCCACGATGGCTCGGCCATGCAGCTGCTCGACGGCATCAGGACCGAAGCGTTGGCCAGATGCGCGCTGGCAAGCCGATGGCTGAGCGGGATCGGCCAGCTCCCGCCCAGCGCCATCCACGCATGGCATCGCTTGCCCGAGCACTGGTCGGCGCAGCAGCTCACCCGGGCCGCGCTGGCGGAGGACCTGCGCGTGACGCCGTCTGACGCATTCTGGGAGGGGCCCAACGCGCCGAATGCCATCCGTATCTCGCTCGGTGGCGTGGAGGACCGCGCGCAGTTATCGGCTGCGCTGCGCCGGCTGGCCGCATTGCTGGAACGCCGGCCGACGCCGGGTCTGGAAATGGTGGTGTGAGTTGCGGCGTACGTCGGTGTACTACTTACCAGCATCGTCCGCAGGCGCAGACTGTTTTGTCGCAAACTCGCCCGCGGCTTCCAGCAGCCACTCGCGTAGCCGCTGCATCGCCTCACTCATCGGCCGCGTATCCGGCGAGACCAGGTGATACGCGCTCGTGGAGCGCTGCGAATGGGCGACGGGCATGACCAGTTGGCGGTTTGCCAGGTATTCCCCCACGAGGAAGCGCGGCACCAGACCAACGCCCAGCCCGGTGCGTGCGGCGGCGATGACCATGGAGTGGTGGTCGAAGCGTGCTCCGCGCATGGCGTTGACGTCGTCGATGCCGGCCGCTTCCATCCATTGCTTCCAGCCGAGAATGCGCGTGGCGAGGTGCAGCAGCGGTGAAAGGGCGATGTCCTGCGGGCTGATCCGCTTTTTGCCGCCGAAGAAGTCCGGATGGCAGACCGCCACCGACTCTTCGTCGAACATCCGGTCGGCACGCGCGCCGGGATAGACGGCCTCGCCAAAGTGAATCGCCGCGTCGTAGGGCGTGCCGTCGAACAGGAAGATGTCTGACTGCGCGCTGATATTGACGACGATCCCCGGATGGCGCGCATAGAAGGCCGGCAGCCGCGGTATCAGCCACTCGACCGCCAGCGTGGGCACGCAGGCCAGCTCGACGGTGCCGCCCGCGCCCTCGTGCGCCATCAGGTCGAGCGTGTCGCGCTGCAGCTTGCGCAGCAACTCCCGCACCTGCCCGCTGTAGAGCGTGCCGGCCGCCGTCAGCGTGATGCGCTGGTTGGCGCGGTGGAACAGCTGCACGCCCAGCAGCCCCTCCAGCGACGCAATCTGGCGCGACACCGCGCTCTCGGTGATAAACAGGTCCGCCGCCGCGCGGCGCAGGTTCAGGTGCAGCGCGGCGGCCTCGAAGGCGCGCAGGCTGGACAGGCTGGGGAGTCGTTGCCGCATCGGGGGCTGAGTTGATGATTTTAGGTCATCATCTTATACGGAAATCTCGCTTGAAAGCTTGGAGTTGATGAGAAATCATTCGATCCTTGCGTTGCCGCCTCTTCCCGGCATCGTCATCGCGACAACCTCATAACGACAACCATCAGGTAGACAGGAGACTGCATGAAACACTTGTTCAGCGCGCTCGCCGCCGGCGCCCTTGCATTCGGCGCGACCATGCCCGGCATTGCCGGCGCGCTCGAGTTCCCGGCCAAGCCGGTGCGCATCATCGTGCCGTACCCGCCGGGCGGCACCACTGACATGGTGGCCCGGCTGATCGGTGAGCAACTTGCCACGCAATGGAAGCAGTCGGTGGTGGTCGACAACCGCCCTGGCGCGGGCGGCATCGTCGGCACCGGCACGGCGGCCAAGTCCACGGCGGACGGCTACACCTTGCTGATGGGCTCGGTGGGCGAGTTCGGCATCAACCCGGCGTTGTACAAGAAGCTGCCCTATGATGCCGACGCCGATTTCGCGCCGGTCGCGATGGTGGCGCGCGTACCCAACGTGGTGGTGCTCTCACCGTCGTTTGCGGAACGCGCGCGCGTGCAGACGCTGCCCGAGTTCATCGCCTACCTGAAAGCCAATCCGAAGCGCGTCAACATGGCGTCGGCCGGAAACGGCACGTCCACGCACCTCGCGGGCGAGCTGTTCCAGCGCATGACCGGCACGGAGATGAGCCACGTCGCCTACAAGGGCAGCAGCCCGGCCATCTCTGACCTGATGGGCGGCAGCGTCGACGTGATGTTCGACAACCTGCCGGCGTCGCTGCCGTTTATCCGCTCGGGCAAGCTCAAGCCGCTGGCCGTGACCACGCCGGCGCGCTCGTCGGCGCTTCCGAATGTGCCGACGGTCGCCGCCGCGGGCCCCGTCCCCGGCTTTGATGCCAGCCCATGGTTCGGCCTGCTTGCGCCGCGCGGGGTGCCCACCGCGGTGGCGCAGAAAATCAGCCAGGACCTGACGCGCGTGCTCAGCGAGCCGGGCGTGCAGGCAAGAATGCGCGAGCTGGGCGCGGAGCCCGCACCCAGCTCGCCGGAGGCGTTTGCCGACGTGTTGAAGAAGGACCGCCAGAAGTGGGGTGAGATCGTCCGCCTGTCCGGTGCCTCGGTGGACTGAAGCACGCCCATGTCCAGCACGCTCTGCCTCCGCTCATGATTTCCGACGCCGTTTATCCCTTCGTTCCCGCGCTGCGCGACCCGGCAGGCTCGCCGATCCGGGAACTGTTCAAGTACCTGTCCGACCCCGGGATGATCTCGTTCGCCGGCGGCTACCCGTGCGCGACGCTGTTCGATGTCGACGGCATTGGCGCGGCGTCGGCGACGGTGCTGCGCGAGCGGCCCGCCGAATGCCTGCAGTACGGTGCCACCGAAGGCGCGCCGGCGCTGCGCCAGGCGCTGGCGTCGTTGATGGCCGGGCGCGGCGCGCCGGTGGCCCAGGACGAACTGCTCGTGACCAGCGGCTCGCAGCAGGGCTTCGATTTCCTCGTGCGTGCGCTGGTCGAGCCCGGCAGCGTGGTGCTGGTCGAGGAGCCGACCTATTCCGCGACGCTGCAGGCCTTGCGGCTGGCCGGCGCCGACATACGCGGCGTGCCGTCTGATCACGACGGCATGGACGTGGCTGCCCTCGAAGCCATGCTGGCCGACCCATCCTTGCGGCCCCGACTGATCTATACGGTGCCAACCTTCGCCAACCCCACCGGCGCAACGCTGTCGTCCGCTCGCCGGCTGCAGCTGCTGACGCTGGTGGCGCGGCACCGCGTGGTGCTGGTCGAGGACGATCCCTACGGGGCGCTGAGCTTCGATGGCGCGCCGCCGCCTTCGCTGCTGGCGCTGTGCGCGTCGGTACCCGAGGCGCGGCCGTGGCTCGTGCACCTGGCCAGCCTGTCGAAGACGCTGGCCCCCGGCCTGAGGATCGGCTGGATGGTCGCCGCGCCCGGGATCGTGCGCCGCGCGGTGATTGCCAAGCAGGTATCCGACCTGTGCACACCGCCATGGATCCAGCTGGCCGCGGCGCAGTATCTGGAAGCGGGCCGGCTGCCGGCACAGGTCGCGCGGGAAGTAGCGGCCTATCGTGACAAGCGCGACCAGCTCGCGGCGGCGCTGCGCCAGGCCTTTGGCGACCGCATCCGCTTCGCATCTCCGGCGGGAGGAATGTTCCTCTGGGCCGCGCTGGATGGCATCGACGATGCTGCCGCACTGCTGCCGCACGCGATCGCGGAAAAGGTGCTGTTCGTCCCGGGTGCCGGATTCTATGTGGAGCGGCGCCAGCGCGCCGCATTCCGGCTGTCGTTCGCGAGCACGAACCTGACCCAGATCGGGGAGGGCGTCGCACGGCTCGCGCGGGCGGTTGCGCGGGCCGGATGAGGGCTTCCACAACGGAAGCGGTTTGTGGCAGCCGGCGGATGCTATCCTGCTGCGGTCGAAACCACACGGCCGAACGCGGCAGGAGGACGGTATGACCATGACGCTCTACTACAACCCCCAAAGCCGCGCCTCGGTGGCGCGCTGGATGCTGGAGGAGGTCGGGGCTGACTACAAGCTGCAGCACATCGATTTCACCAAGGGCGAGAGCCGCTCGCCGGAGTTCCTGGCGATCAATCCGATGGGGAAGATTCCAACGCTGGTCTTGCAGGACGGCACGGTCCTGACCGAGAACGGCGCGATCATCGCCTGGCTTGCAGATGCCTTTCCGCAGGCCGGGTTGATGCCGCCCGCAGGCTCGTCCGCGCGCGGCACGGTGCTGCGGTGGCTGTTCTTCTGCGGCAGTTGCTTCGAACCCGCGCTGACTGACCGGATGATGCGCAAAGAGGCGCCGCTGCCGAAGCAGGCGGTCGGCTGGAGCGACTATGACGATGTGATCGACACCATCGAGAAAGCCCTGACTCCCGGCCCCTTCGTGCTCGGCGCAACCTTCAGCGCAGCGGACGTCTATCTCGGTGCCTCGCTGGCATGGGCGGGGCGATTCGGTGCGCCACGCATCAGCGAGAGCCCGTGCATCCAGGACTACGTCAAGCGGATCACTGCGCGCGACGCGTTCGTGCGCGCGGCGCAGGCCCGGTGAGACGCGGCCTGTCCTGCGGCCTCAGTCCAGCGCAATGTTCGCCTTCCTGATCACCTCGCCCCAGCGCTGGGTCTCGAAGCGCACCAGGTTGGCATAGTCGGCACTGGTGCCGGGTAGCGGGATCGCCCCTTGGGCAGCGAGACTGTCGGCAGTCGACTTCTCCTTCGCGATCTTGTTGATCTGAAGCGAGAGCTTGTCGATCACAGCCTTGGGCGTTCCCGCTGGCGCCAGCACGCCGGACCAGGAGTCGACCACGAAGTCAGGGATGCCAGCTTCCGCCATGGTCGGCACGTCCGGCAGCGAAGCGGCCCGTCGCGCGCTCGCGACCGCGAGGGCGCGCATCTTCCCGCTCTGGATGTGCGGCAAGACGTTAGGCAAGTTCACGAACATCAGGTCGATCTGCCCCGACAGGAGGTCGACTGTCGCAGGGCCCGCGCCCTTGAACGGCACATGCTCGAAACTGGTGCCGGTTTTGTGCTGGAAGAGTTCGCCGACCATCTGGTTGACGCTGCCGTTGCCGGCGGAGCCCATGAACAGTGTCTTGCCGCCCGATCTGGAATAGGCGATGAACTCCTTGACAGTCTTCGCCGGGACCTTGTTCGAGACCACGAGCACGTTGGGCACGGCCGCGAACAGCGCCACCTGGACAAAGTCCTTGTTCGCGTCGTAGGGCAGCTTCTTGTAGATGAGCGGGTGGATGGACTGGTGGCTTGACGACGCGAGCAGGAGCGTATAGCCGTCAGCCGGCGACTTGGCGACCACGTCCGCGCCCAGCGTGCCGCCCGCGCCGGGCTTGTTCTCCACAACGACCTGCTGGCCCAGGGTCTCCGAGAGACGTTGTGCCAGCACACGGCCAATGAGGTTCACGGTGCCTCCCGCCGCGAACGGGACGATAAGGCGGATCGGCTTGTCCGGGTACGCGGCGGAGGCGCCAGGGGTAACGCAGGCAGCGGTAAGTGCCGCAATCAGGAACTTGGCGATGAGCTTCATGGTTCGTTGGCGATAGGAAGACGGGTTGGTGAATCAGGCGGCTGCCAATGCGGCGATGTCACGCTTCATACGATCGCGCGCTGCATCGAGGCGCGCTCGGGTGGTCTTCACCGAAGCCAGCACGGTGTCAACGTGGCCGCGTTGCCGCTGGATGGCGAGGGTGACCTCCGACGGCGCCGGACCGCCGTTGCCGCGCGCGTTGACGCTCTCAACGGGATCCAGGTACTGCCGCAGCTTGTGCTCGGGCCATTCGATTGCCCGCCCGATCACGTCCACCGCGGCACGGTCCAGCATGGCGCTGGTCAGCTCGCCTGCGGATTGGCCAGAATCGAGTGCCATGCGCACCAGTCCGCCCACAACGTGGTGAGCGTCCCGGAACGACAGTCCGGCCTCGGCCACAAGCCCATCGGCCAGGTCCGTCGCCACGGAAAAGTCGAGGCTGACGCGCTGCAGCATGTTCGGCAGCCTCGGCTCCACGCTGCCGAGGATCAACTCGAACAGGGACAGGCAGCGCGCGGTTTCCTCGCCGCATTCCCAGAAGCTGCGGATGCTCTCCCGGCTGCTGTCGCCGGTGTGCGTGAAGTGCGTTCCCTTGACGGTTACCAGGGACGTCGTCAACAGGCCAACGATATGGGCGCTCTTGCCACGCAAGTACTCCAGCACTGCAGGATTCTTCTTCTGCGGCATGATGCTCGAGGTGCTTGCCACCCGGTCGGAAAAAGCAAGGAGGCCAAACTCGGGCGTGGACCACACGTAGAAGTCCTGTGCGACCCGGCCCCACGTCAGCGCGATGATGGCCATGGCGGACATCGCCTCCCAGGCGAAGTCGCGCGACGCGACCGCATCCAGCGTGTTGTGCACCAGCGAGCCGAAGCCAAGCCCGTCCGCCGTGACTTGCCTGTCGATCGGGAAGCGCGTGCCGGCCAGCGCTCCTGCACCCAGCGGCATGGCGTCGATCCTCGGCAATGCCGCATGGAGCCGGTCCATGTCCCGGCCCAGGGCCTCGGACACGGCGCTCAGGTAGAAGCCGAAGGTGATTGGCTGCGCAGGCTGCAGGTGCGTGTATCCCGGCATGACGGCATCGGCGAATTCGCTGGCGCGTTGCAGCGCCACCTTGCGCAGCCTGCCCAGCGCCTCAATGGTGTCGAGAACGATGGTGCGGGCGCGCATCCGGTCAATGGTGGCCGCAATGTCGTTCCTGCTGCGCGCCATGTGCAGCCGCCCGCCGATGTCCCGGCTGGTCACCGTCATCAGCCTGGCTTCGTAGTTGAAATAAGGGTCTTCCTTGGCGGGATCGAGGGTCACCGCGCCGGGGCCTTCATTTTCCATCTGCTGCAGGCCGCTGGCCAGCTTCCTGGCGATCTCTGGTGACACCAGGCCGGTCTTGTGCAGCATCAGCAGGTGTGCCTGGTTCACCTCGGTGAGGTAGGCGAATTGCCTGGAGAAGTCACGCGCAAGGCGCGGACCGTAAATGTGCTCGCAGATTTCTTGTGCAAGCGGCTCCTTGAGCCGGCGGCTGACTTTCGATTCCATGATTTCCGATACGTTCTGTGGTGAATTGAGTATCGGAGGCCGATGGCATACCGGTCAAATGACAGGTTTGGTGGTCGGCATGCATTTTTGATATGGGGGTGCTGAAGAGGCGTTACCATTGCAGGCATGAACTTCAAGCAGATCGAGACCTTCCGGGCCGTCATGCTGACTGGCTCCATGACAGTTGCCGCGCAGCAGTTGCACACGTCCCAGCCAAACGTGAGCCGCGTCATCGGCAAGCTCGAAGCGGAGCTTGGCTTCGAGCTGTTCGACCGGCTGCCCGGACGAGTGGTGGCGACCAAAGGGGCCGAGGCGCTGTTCAAGGAAGTGGAGCGCGCCTTCGTAGGGCTGGACAGCTTGGGCGAATCCGCGCGGGCCATCCGCGACGCCGGCGTCGGAACGCTGCGTGTGGCGGCTGCCGCGTCGATATCGCTGAGCGTGCTCCCGCTGGCGGTCCGGATGTTCAGCGAAAAGTACCCCCTGGTCCGCATTGTCGTCGACACCAGCGAGTCCCCCGTCATCGCGAACTGGATCGCCACCCAGCACTGCGACATCGGTTTCGTCTCCAACATTGCCGATAAGCCGGGGGTCGTGGCGTCCGTCATACACACCGAAAGCGCGGTTTGTGTCGTGCCGGCAGGCCACCGGCTGGCGAGGAAGAAGCGGCTCGTTCCGCAGGATCTGACCGGCGAGCGCTTCATTTCCCTGCCCAGCGGCAGCATGTCAAGGCGCGCAATCGATGCCGCCTTCAGCGACGGGGCCCGGATCATGGCGCTTGAAACCCCCTTCGCGGCGACGATCTGCAGGATGGTCAGCGAAGGTCTGGGGGTAAGCCTGGTGAATCCCATCGTCAGCCGGACGATGAAGTTCCCGGGCGTCGTGGCAATCCCGTTCAAGCCGGAAATCCCGTTCAGGAGCTACATGCTGCGCGCGAAACTGGCGCCACGCGACACGCACGTCAATGACTTTGTCTCCTGCATGCGAGCCGCCTTCAAGTCCATGTGACAGAGGCCACTGGCGGCTCCTCAGTCCACCCTTTGCGCAGCCTGCGCCCGCCACCGGAATATGAGACATTGGAGCCCCGGTGGCGGATTCCCGGTGCTCGACTCTCCAGGAGACACATCATGCAAAGCAAGAACACAATCTGCTTGTGGTACGACCACGACGCCCTTGATGCCGCAAACTTCTATGCCGAAACATTCCCCGACAGCGCGGTCAGCGCCGTCCACCGTGCGCCGGGCGACTATCCCGACGGCAAGCAGGGCGATGTCCTGACGGTCGAGTTCACCGTTGCCGGCATTCCCTGCCTCGGGCTGAACGGCGGCCCGCATTTCAAGCACAACGAAGCCTTCTCTTTTCAGATTGCGACGGACGACCAGGCCGAAACCGACCGCTTGTGGAATGCGATCGTCGGCAATGGCGGCCAGGAAAGCGAATGCGGCTGGTGCAAGGACCGGTGGGGACTGTCATGGCAGATCACCCCGCGCGCGCTCACCGCGGCGATCACCGACCCCGACCGCGCGGCGGCCAAGCGCGCATTTGACGCCATGATGACGATGAGAAAAATCGACATCGCCGCGATCGAGGCGGCACGGCAGGGCAAAAGCCCATCCTAGAATTGAGGTAGCGGGTCTCAGTGCCAACCTCAATGGGGACTGGGGCAGGGCCGCTTTTCCATCGACCGGGAGAGACAATCATGAGTCGTTTGCTGCTAGGCAACATCGAACCTGGCACCTCGGACGAGGAAATCGCGGCCTTCCTGGAAAAGTATGGGTTTCCCCCGTTCGACAGCCTCGAGCATGAGGAAGGCGATGGCTCGCAGCCTGCCGTGCTGCTAACCTATGGCAGCCTGGACCCGATGGTGCTGGGGAAATTGCAGGAGCGTATCCACCATATGTACTGGAAGAAGCGCGAATTGACCGCCTCTATCCTGCATGACCGCTTTGCGTGAGCCGAAGCTGCCTCGGGGTGGCCTACGCGGCTCACGCATCCGGCCCCATCCGCTAGAATCCTGACCGGTAGCCGTTTCCCAAAGTTCCTAACGTGGCACTTCAGCAGGGTTTTATCCTGACCCGACACTGGCGCGATACGCCGGCCGGCACCGAAGTCGAATTCTGGCTGGCGACCGACGATGGTCCGCGCCACCTGCACCTGTCCTGTCAGCCGTCAGTCGCGTTTATCCCCGAATCGCAGCGTGAGCGTGCCGAGGCGCTGCTGTGCCGCGAGCGCGATGTCGAGCTGCGCCCGCTCAAGCTCCAGGATTTCCAGCGCCGGCCCGTACTGGGCCTGTACTGCCGCCAGCATCGGCAACTGATCCAGCTCAGCCGCTCATTGCGCGACGCCGGCGTGGATGTCTACGAAGCCGATATCCGCCCGCCCGAGCGCTACCTGATGGAGCGTTTCATCACCGCCCCGGTCTGGTTCGACGGCGAGCCGGATGCCCGCGGCGCGCTGCGCAAGGCCCAGATGAAGCCGTCGGTGGACTACCGGCCCGCGCTGCGCCTGGTCTCGCTCGATATCGAGACCAACGCGTTCGGCGAACTCTATTCGATTGCGCTCGAAGGCTGCGGTCAGCGCCAGGTCTACGTGCTGGGCGCGGCGCCGCAGATGCCCGCCGACGTCGATTTCTCGCTCGCATACTGCGACACACGGCCCGAGTTGCTGGAGCAGTTGAACCAGTGGCTGGCCGATCACGATCCCGACGCGATCATCGGCTGGAATCTGGTCCAGTTCGACCTGCGCGTGTTGCAAGAGCATGCACGCAAGTTCCAGATCCCGCTGCGCCTCGGCCGCGGCGGCGCCGAGATGGAATGGCGCGAGCACAACGCCCAGCAGCACTATTTCGCCAGCGCACCAGGCCGGTTGATCATCGACGGCATCGAGGCGCTGCGTTCCGCCACGTGGAGCTTCCCGTCGTTCAGCCTGGAATCGGTGGCGCAGACGCTGCTCGGCGAGGGCAAGGCGGTGGACAACCCGTACGACCGCATGGACGCCATCGACCGCATGTTCGAGCAGGACAAGCCGGCGCTGGCCCGCTATAACCTGCGCGATTGCGAACTGGTGACGCGGATCTTCGAAAACACGGAGCTGTTGCCGTTCCTGCTGGAGCGCGCCACGGTCACGGGCCTGCCGGCCGACCGGAGCGGCGGCTCGGTCGCCGCCTTCACGCATCTCTACATGCCGCTGATGCACCGCCAGGGGTATGTCGCGCCCAACCTCGGCGAGAAGGCACCCGAGGCCAGCCCCGGCGGCTTCGTCATGGACTCGCGGCCGGGGCTCTACGAATCGGTGCTTGTGCTGGACTACAAGAGCCTCTACCCGTCGATCATCCGCACCTTCCTGATCGACCCGATCGGCCTGGTCGAAGGCCTGGCGCATCCGGATGACGCCGATTCGGTGCCTGGTTTCCGCGGTGCGCGGTTTTCCCGGACCAAGCACTGCCTGCCGGCGATCGTCGCCAGGGTCTGGCAAGGCCGCGAGGCCGCCAAGCGTGACCGGAACAAGCCGCTCTCGCAGGCGCTCAAGATCATCATGAACGCGTTCTACGGCGTGCTCGGGTCCAGCGGCTGCCGGTTCTTCGATGCGCGGCTGGCGTCGTCGATCACCATGCGCGGGCACGAGATCATGCGACAGACCCGCGCGCTGATCGAGGCCCGCGGCTATGAGGTGATCTATGGCGACACGGATTCCACATTCGTCTGGCTGCGCCGCGCGCGAACGGAAGCCGATGCCAACCAGATCGGCCGCAGCCTGGTCGCCTACGTCAACGACTGGTGGCGCGATCACCTCGGCCAGACCTATGGACTGGAAAGCGCGCTGGAACTCCAGTTCGAAACGCACTTCCGGCGCTTCCTGATGCCGACCATCCGCGGCACGGACCTTGGCAGCAAGAAGCGCTATGCCGGCCAGGTGGAACGGCCTGACGGGAAGGTCGAGATGGTGTTCAAGGGGCTTGAGACGGTGCGTACGGATTGGTCGCCGCTCGCCCAGCGGTTCCAGCAGACCCTTTACGAAAAGATCTTCAACCGCGAGCCGTACGCGGATTATGTGCGGGACATCGTGCGCCGCACCCTGGCCGGCGAGCTCGACGAGCAACTGGTCTACCGCAAGCGGCTGCGCCGCAAGCTCGATGATTACCAGCGCAACGTGCCGCCACACGTGCGGGCCGCCCGCATCGCCGATGCCTATAACGAGCGCCAGGGGCGCCCGCTCCAGTATCAGCATGGCGGCTGGATCAGCTATGTAATGACAGTGGCGGGGCCGGAGCCACTTGAGACCCGCTCGGCACCGGTCGACTACAGCCATTACGTCACCAGGCAGCTCCAGCCGATTGCCGATGCGATCCTGCCGTTCCTGGACGACGATTTCCAGACGCTGTTGGCTGGCCAGATGGCGCTGTTTCCGCGATAGCCCGGCTGTGGATGTGCATCATTGCGCATTTATCATAATTTATTTGCCAGGGATAATTTATCCCGATAGGATAAATGCTGATAATCGCAACCGGAAGTCCCCATGTCCGATCCGTCCGCCGCCTCCGAACGTTACACCTTCCGCCGGCCCGCGCTGGCGGCAAGTTTCTGCGCTGCCCTGGCCGGGGAGGGAATCCAGGATGCCCGCTCGGGCTTGTTCCTGGCGGCGCCGCGTCGGGTCGGGAAGTCCACGTTCCTGCGCGAGGATCTTGTGCCGGCCGCCGGGCAGCGCGGCTGGGTCACGGTGTATGTCGACTTATGGTCGAACAAGGCGCATGACCCCGGCGAGCTGATCGCCGACGCCATCAAGCACAAGATTGCCGATCACGCCGGCGTCGTGAGCAAAGCCGCAAAGGCTGTCGGCCTCACCAGGGTCACCGTGATGGGCACCCTTGGGTTGGATCTCGGCGCCACGGGATTGCCAGCGGGCGTCACGCTCACGCAGACCCTTGAGGCGCTGCGCAAGGCTGCCGACAAACCGGTTCTCCTGATCGTTGACGAAGCCCAGCATGCTCTGACCACGGAGAAGGGGGTGGAGGCGATGTTCGGCCTGAAGGCGGCGCGCGACGCGATGAACGTGTCGGGCAAGGCCCCGGACCTCATGCTGGTCTTCACCGGCTCAAGCCGGGACAAACTCGCGCACCTCGTCATGAATTCGCGCATGCCGTTCTACGGCTCCCAGGTGACGCCGTTCCCGCTGCTCGATCGAAACTTCACCGACGAATTCACCAGGAGCGTGAACCGGGCGCTCGCCACCGGCAATCAGCTTGAGCCGGAGGCGGTCTACGAAGCCTTCGTGATGGTCGGGCATCGCCCGGAGATGCTGCGCCACCTGATCGGCACGATCGCACTGGCGAACGAATCGCCAAACCTCAGTACCCGGCTCAAGGATGACGCGACGCTGGTCCAGGAACGCTTGTGGCATGACGTCGAAAGCGACTTCACCTCGTTGTCCCCGCTGCAGCAGGCGGTGGTGCGTGTCATGGCTGGCAAGGATGGTCAGTTCTCCCCCTTCGGAGAGAGCGCAATGTCCGCATACAAGGCCCTGGTGCCGCATCACGTGAGTGTCAGCGCCGGGACGGTGCAGAATGCAATTGACGCCCTTCGTGAGCGCGAGATCGTATGGAAAGAGTCGCGAGGCTCATACGAGATCGAAGATCAAGCGTGGCTGAGCTGGCTCCGCGCCAAGGACCTGACATCCTGAAGAACGCGGTAAAGCGATGCGCCCCGACTCAGCTCGCCACGCGCTTGAACCCATCGGCAACAGGTCGCACGTGGTCTTCGCTGTGCAGCCATGCGCTGTGCCGGCGTGTGTTCTGTCAGGGCGCCGGGGCATTGGCGCGCGCCCCGGGTTGCGCGGCTCACGCCGGATCGCGATGTAAGTTCTTGAAATATGGGTAGCCGATAATCGGCCGAACCATTTCTTCGAGTCGGGATAGACTTTCTCGGCTACGTCTTCTGCAATTGGCGCTGGCGCAACGGCGGGCATGGCCCTTGCTTCGTCCCGCTGTTCCGCTCTGGCACAGGTCAACCGGCTTGCCGGTGACATTTTGACTCGGCCTTGATTCTTACGCAGGAAATCGCAATGCAACGATCACGCGGCTGCAGCGCCTGGGTTCCGGTCACGCTGGCCATCGCCATGTCAATGCTTGCCGCATGCGGTAACAAGAAAGAGGCCGCGGCCCCGCCGCCACCGCAAGTGAGCGTGGTCACGCTCAAGACCGAGCAGCTGACGCTCGATACCGAACTGCCCGGGCGCACCACGGCGTTCCGCATTGCCGAAGTCAGGCCGCAGGTGGACGGCATCATCCTGCGCCGCCTGTTCAAGGAGGGCAGCGACGTCACGCAGGGCCAGCAGCTCTACCAGATTGACCCGTCCACCTACCAGGCCACCTACAAGAGCGCCAGGGCGACGCTGGAATCCACCCGCCTGCTGGCAGAGCGGTATGGGCGCCTGGTTGGTGACGAGGCCGTCAGCAAGCAGCAGTACGACGAGGCCAGGGCCGCCTGGCTGCAGGCGCAGGCTGCGGTGGACCGCGCCGAGATCAACCTGCGCTATACCAAGGTGCTGTCGCCGATTTCCGGGCGCATCGGGCGCTCGAATGTGACGGAAGGTGCGCTGGTCACCAACGGCCAGGCTACCGCGCTGTCGGTGGTGCAGCAGCTCGACCCGATCTACGTCGACGTGACCCAGCCCTCTGCCTCCCTGCTGCGGCTGCGGCGCGAACTGGCCAATGGTGCGCTGCAAAGTGCCGGCGTCAACGCGGCCCAGGTCAGCCTGGTGCTGGAAGACGGTACCCGCTATCCCGAAACCGGCCGCCTGGAGTTCTCCGAAGTGGCCGTGGACCAGGGCACCGGCTCGGTGACGCTGCGCGCGGTGTTTCCCAACCCGCGCCATGATCTGTTGCCGGGCATGTTCGTCCATGCCCGCCTGCGTGAAGGCGTGAAGACCAATGCCCTGCTCGTGCCCCAGCAGGGTGTGACGCGCGACCTCAAGGGCCAGGCCACGGCGCTGGTGGTCAATGCCAGGGACGAGGTGGAACTGCGCCAGATCCGCACCGACCGCGCCGTTGGCGACAAGTGGCTGGTTTCCGAGGGCCTCGGCGCTGGCGACCGCGTCATCGTTGAGGGCCTGCAGTTCGTGCGGCCAGGCGCGAAAGTGCGCGTAGCCCAGGCCGGGAGCGGCGCAGGCGCGCCGGCGGCCGCCGCGTCCGCCCCATCCGCCACGACCGCGGCCAAGCCCTGAGCGCACTGCCAGGGCAAGGGAGTAGCCATGTCCAACTTCTTTATCGATCGGCCCATCTTCGCGTGGGTGATCGCCCTGGTCATCATGCTGGCCGGCGTGCTGTCGATCCGCGCGCTGCCCATCAGCCAGTATCCGGCCATCGCGCCGCCCACCATCGCGATCTCGGTCAACTACCCCGGCGCCTCCGCCGAGACGGTGCAGGACACCGTGGTGCAGGTGATCGAGCAGCAGCTCAACGGCCTGGACCGCCTGCGCTATATCTCCTCGGAAAGCAATGCCGACGGCAGCATGACGATCACGGTGACTTTCGAGCAGGGCACCAATCCGGATATTGCCCAGGTGCAGGTGCAGAACAAGCTTGCGCTTGCGCAGCCCCTGCTGCCGCAGGAAGTGCAGCAGCAAGGCATCCGCGTGACCAAGTCGGTGCGCAACTTCCTGGTCATCGTGGGCCTGATTTCCACTGACCCCAAGGTCACGCGGGAAGACCTGTCGAACTACATCGTCTCGAATCTCCAGGACCCGCTTTCGCGCACCTACGGCGTGGGCGACTTCCAGGTGTTCGGCGCGCAGTATGCGATGCGGGTATGGATCGACCCGGCCCGACTCAACAGCTACCAGCTCACGCCGCTGGACGTGAGCAGCGCCATCAGGGCGCAGAACGTCCAGGTGGCCTCCGGCCAGCTGGGCGGCCTGCCTGCGGTGCGGGGCCAGCAACTCAATGCCAGCGTGATCGGCAAGACCCGGCTGCAGACCGGCGAGCAGTTCGGCAACATCCTGCTCAAGGTCAACCCCGACGGCTCCCAGGTGCGCCTGAAGGACGTGGCGGAGGTGGGCCTGGGCGGGCAAGACTACAACATCAACGCGCAATACAACGGCCAGGCCGCCTCGGGCATTGCCGTGCGGCTGGCCGCGGGGGCCAACGCGCTGGAGACCGTGCGCGCCATCCGCAAGACGCTGGACGGGCTGGAGCCTTTCTTCCCGCCCGGGATGAAGGTGGTGTTCCCGTATGACAC
This sequence comes from Cupriavidus sp. GW821-FHT07C08, assembly GCF_059419025.1. NCBI lineage: Bacteria > Pseudomonadati > Pseudomonadota > Betaproteobacteria > Burkholderiales > Burkholderiaceae > Cupriavidus > Cupriavidus sp. GW821-FHT07C08. Next base: position 26,898 of record NZ_JBWKQZ010000031.1, on the reverse strand, counting down.
CTCGCCGGTGATCGCGGGCTCCATCCATGAAGTGGTGAAGACGCTGATGGAAGCCATCGTGCTGGTGTTCCTGGTGATGTACCTGTTCCTGCAGAACGTCCGCGCCACGCTGATCCCCACCATCGCCGTGCCGGTGGTGCTGCTGGGCACTTTCGGCGTGCTGGCGGCGTTCGGCTACACCATCAACACGCTGACCATGTTCGGCATGGTGCTGGCCATCGGGCTGCTGGTGGATGACGCCATCGTCGTGGTGGAGAACGTCGAGCGTGTGATGGCGGAGGACGGCCTGCCGCCCAAGGAGGCCGCGCGGCGCTCCATGGGCCAGATCCAGGGCGCGCTGGTGGGCATTGCCATGGTGCTCTCGGCGGTGTTCCTGCCGATGGCGTTCTTCGGCGGCTCGACCGGCGTGATCTACCGGCAGTTCTCCATCACCATCGTCTCCTCCATGGTGCTGTCCGTGCTGGTCGCGCTGATACTGACGCCGGCCCTGTGCGCGACCATGCTCCAGCCCATCGAAAAGGGCGACCATGGAGAGAACAAGGGCGGCTTCTTCGGCTGGTTCAACCGCAAATTCAACTCGACCGTCCAAAGCTACGAGCGCAGCGTGTCGGGCATCCTGAAGCGCCGCCTGCCTTTCCTGCTGATTTACGTGGCCATCCTGGTGGTGATGGGCTTCCTGTTCACGCGCATCCCCACATCGTTCCTGCCGGAAGAAGACCAGGGCGTGCTGTACGCCCAGGTGCAGACGCCGGCCGGCGCCACGGCGGAGCGCACGCAGAAGGTACTCGACCAGATGCGGGAGTACATGCTGAAGGAGGAGGGCGGCGTGGTGAGCTCCCTGTTCACCGTCAACGGCTTCAACTTTGCCGGCCGCGGCCAGAACTCGGGCCTGGCCTTCATCCTGCTCAAGCCATGGGAGCAGCGCAGCGGGGACAGCACCAGCGTGTTTGACCTGGCCGCGCGCGCGCAGCGCAAGTTCATGACCTTCCGCGATTCGATGTCGTTCGCGTTCGCCCCACCCGCGGTGCAGGAACTGGGCAATGCCATCGGCTTTGACCTCTACCTGCAGGACCAGGCCGGCATTGGTCACCTGGCGCTGATGAACGCGCGTGACAAGTTCCTGGCGCTGGCCGCGCAAAGCCCGGTGCTGCAGCGCGTGCGTCCCAATGGCCTGAATGACCAGCCGCAGTACCAGCTGGTGATCGACGATGAAAAAGCGCGCGCGCTTCGCGTTTCGCTGGCAGACATCAACAGCACGGTGTCGATCGCGTGGGGTTCCAGCTACGTCAATGACTTTATCGACCGCGGCCGGGTCAAGCGCGTCTACGTGCAGGGCCGCCCGGATTCCCGGATGAATCCGGACGATATCGACAAGTGGTTCGTGCGCAACGACAAGGGCGAGATGGTGCCATTCTCCGCCTTTGCCGACGGCAAGTGGGCCTATGGCTCGCCCAAGCTGCAGCGCTACAACGGCGTGGCGGCGGTGGAACTGCTGGGGGAGGCCGCGCCCGGGCGCAGCTCCGGCGAGGCCATGGCGGCGATCGAGGAGATCATGAAGCAGATGCCGCCGGGCGTAGGTTATGCCTGGACCGGCCTGTCCTATGAGGAACGGCTGTCGGGCTCGCAGGCGCCGGCGCTCTATGCGCTCTCGCTGCTGGTGGTGTTCCTGTGCCTGGCCGCGCTGTACGAGAGCTGGTCGATCCCGTTCTCGGTGATGCTGGTGGTGCCGCTCGGCGTGATCGGCGCACTGCTCGCCACGCTGGGGCGTGGCTTGTCCAATGACGTGTTTTTCCAGGTGGGCCTGTTGACCACCATCGGCCTGTCCGCCAAGAACGCCATTCTGATCGTGGAATTTGCCAGGAGCCAGTACGAACAGGGCAGGGGCCTGGTCGAGGCCACCGTGGAGGCGTGCCGCATGCGCCTGCGCCCCATCGTGATGACCTCGCTGGCCTTCATGCTCGGCGTGTTTCCGCTGGCCGTGTCGACCGGCGCCGGCGCCGGCAGCCAGCACGCCATCGGCACCGGCGTGATCGGCGGCATGGTCACTGCCACGGTGCTGGCGATCTTCTGGGTGCCGTTGTTTTTCGTCGTCGTCACCTCCATGTTCGGGCGCAAGCGCAGGCCGGAGCCGCCGGGGCCGCATGTGGCCTCCCTGGAAGAAGAGGCGCTGGAATGAAGAAGACCTTGCTCTGCGCTGCCGCCATGGCCATGCTGGCCGGCTGCAGCCTGATCCCCAAATACGAGCGGCCCGCCTCGCCGGTGGAGGCGGCCTACCCGCAGGGCCCGGCCTACCTGCCTGCCGATGCCGCCGCCGATGCTGGCCAGGTGCCCGCGGTCGAGCTGGGCTGGCACGATTTCTTCGCCGATCCGCGACTGCGCCGTTTCATCGAACTGGCGCTGCAGAACAACCGTGACCTGCGCGTGGCCGCCCTCAACGTGGAGGCGTTCGGTGCACAGTACCGCATCCAGCGCGCCGACCTGTTTCCCGCCGTCGGCGTGGCCGCGCAGGGCACGCGCCAGCGCATTCCCGCCGACCTGTCTCCCACCGGACAGCGGACGATCGGCAGCCAGTACGGCGTGTCGATAGGCACCACGGCATGGGAGATCGACCTGTTCGGCCGCCTGCGCAGCCTCAGCGAAGCCGCGCTCGAGCAGTATTTCGCCAGCGACGAGGCGCGCCGCAGCGCCCAGATCTCGCTGGTGGCGAGCGTTGCCAGCGCCTACCTGACCCAGCGCGCCGATGAAGCCCTGCTGCAGCTCACCCGTGAAACGCTGGCCAATTACGAGCGCAGCTATGGCCTGACCCGGCGCAGCTACGAGGAAGGGATCGCTTCCCGGCTGGACCTGCGCCAGGCGCAGACCGCAGTGGAAACCGCCCGCGCGAGCCTTGCGCGTTATACCCGGCTGGTTGCCCAGGACCAGAATGCCCTGGTGCTGCTGCTTGGCACATCCCCGCCCGTGGACCTGCCGGAAGGCCTGCCGCTGGAGCAGAAGCTGTTTGCCGACGTGCCGGCCGGACTGCCCTCGGACCTGCTGCAGAACCGTCCCGACGTGCTCGCGGCCGAGCACCGGCTGCGCTCCGCCAACGCCGACATCGGCGCCGCGCGTGCGGCGTTCTTCCCCAGTATCAGCCTGACCGCATCGGCGGGCACCGCCAGCAGCCAGCTTTCGGGCCTGTTCGCGGCCGGCTCCGGCACGTGGCTGTTCCAGCCGCGGATCAACCTGCCGCTGTTTACCGCCGGCAGCCTGCGGGCCAGCCTGGACTTCGCCACAATCCAGAAGGACGTCAACGTCGCCCAGTACGAGCGTACGGTGCAGACCGCCTTCCGCGAGGTCGCCGATGGGCTGGCGGCACGCGGCACCTACACCAGCCAGCTCCAGGCCCAGATCCGCTTCGTGGAAGCCGCCCAGGACGCCTATGGCCTGGCCGACCGGCGCTACCGCACGGGTGTCGACAGCTACCTTGCCGTGCTGGACGCGCAGCGCTCGCTTTACAACGCGCAGCAACTGCTGATCCAGGCACGGCTCGAACAGCTGACCAGCGAAGTCAACCTGTACAAGGCCCTTGGCGGCGGCTGGCATGACCAGACCGGCAAGGCCGGTACGCCCACGGCAGCCGCCGGACCAGCCTGACGCGCCAGTCCGGCTGCCGCCGTCGCGCGAGCATCGGCACGAGCGTCAGTGGCCTGCTTCGTTGCACAGCCAATCCTGGTGCCGGACCCGCGATGGCGCCCAGGGAAGCGGGGCAAGTGTTGCGCGATAGCGCCAACCACGTGTTCGTATTCGCGCTGCGGCACTTCCCGACCTAATATAGGCCATGCCATCGGCGGCACGGGGCCTTTCTATGATGATCGATCCGCCAGTCTTGCCATGTTGACGCGCAGAGCCTTCCTGCTCGGCGGTGCGGGCGCTGCCGGTGCGCTGGTGATCGGATGGGCCTGGCTGCCGCCGCGCCAGCGCCTGGCGGGTGGCGAGCCGCTGGCCGTGCGCGACGGGCAGTTCGCGCTGAACGGCTGGGTCAAGGTGGCGTCCGACAACACCGTCACGGTTGTCATGAACAAGGCCGAGATGGGGCAGGGCGTGCATACCGGCGCGGCGATGCTGCTGGCCGAGGAGATGGAGGCCGACTGGTCGCAGATCCGCGTCGAGCCGTCGCCCGTCGACAACCTGTACAACAACATCGAGGGCGTGGTCGCCAACCTGCCATTCCGTCCGGACGATAAGGGGTGGCCCAGGCGCGCCGCCGAATGGTTCACGCGCAAGGGCGTGCGCGAGGTGGGCCTGATGTTCACCGGCGGCTCTACCAGCATCAGGGACCTGTGGACGCCGATGCGCGAGGCCGGCGCCGCCGCCCGCATGATGCTGTGCGCGGCGGCTGCGAAGCAGTGGGACGTCAAGGCCGAAGCGTGCCGCGCGCAGGCCGGCAAGGTGGTGCATCCGTCGGGGCGCAGCGCTACCTTCGGCGAACTGGCCGCGGCAGCCGCGCGTGAGCCTTTGCCACGCCAGGTCGAACTGAAGGATCCGGCCAGCTACAGGCTCATCGGCACCCGCGCGGCGCGTCTTGATGCCCCTGCCAAGCTCCACGGCACGGCCAGTTTCGGTATCGACGTGGTGGCGGACGCGATGGTCTACGCCAGCGTGCAGATGTGTCCGACGCTGGGCGGCACGCTGCGGGGATCTCCGCCCGACGACGTCAAGAAGCTGCCCGGCGTGCTCGACCTGGTCGCGCTGCCGCCGCTGCAGGGCGGCAGCGGCGGCGTGGCGGTGATCGCCAGCGATGCGTGGATCGCCATGCAGGCGGTGGAGAAGGTCCAGTGCAAGTGGGACGAGGGCGAGGCGCGGACCCTGTCGAGCGACGGCATCCGCGACACGCTGGTGAAGGCGCTTGACGCCTCCAACCCACGCGTCTGGTACGAGCATGGTGACGGGCGTGCCATGAAGCAGGGCAAGCCCGCCATCCAGGTCTTGTACTCGGCGCCTTATCTCGCCCACGCCGCGCTGGAGCCGGTCAACTGCACGGTACTGGTCCAGGAGGACCGCGCCAGCGTGTGGGCCGCCACGCAGATGCCCGGGCTGGCTCGCCGCTGCGTGGCGAAGACGCTCAGGCTGGACACGGACCAGGTCGAACTGCGCCAGCAATCCATCGGCGGTGCCTTCGGGCGCCGGCTCGAAGTCGATTTCATCTGCCAGGCGGCCGCCATCGCCGCGCAGCGCAAGGGCGTGCCGGTGCAGACGATCTGGTCTCGCCCCGAGGACATGCGGCATGACTTCTATCGTCCGGCCAGCGTGTCGCGCTTCGAGGCCTGGCTCGACGGTAGCCGCAAGGTCATCGCCGTGCGCAATATCTCGGCCAGCCAGTCAGTGCTGGAGGGCGTCGCGAAGCGCAACTTCGGCCTGCCCGACATCTTCGTGTCGCGGCTGGACAAGTCCACGGTGGAAGGCGCCTTCGACCAGGCTTATGACTGGCCGGACGTTTGGGTCGGCCACCAGACCGTGGACCTCGCCATCCCCGTGGGCTACTGGCGCTCGGTGGGGCATTCGCACCACGCGTTCTTCATGGAGAGCTTCGTCGATGAGCTGGCGGTGGCGGTCGGGGTGGATCCGCTCGACTACCGCATGAGCCTGCTCAGGGATGAGCGCCAGCGCGCGGTGCTGGAGCAGGTAGGAAGGATGTCGGGCTGGGGCCAGCCCTTGCGCAAGCGGCCTGGCGTGGTGAAGGTGGGGCGCGGCGTGGCCCTGCACGAGTCGTTCGGCAGCATGGTGGCGCAGGTCGCCGAGGTGTCGGTGGACAACGCGGGGCAGGTCCGCGTGGATCGCGTTTACTGCGCCATCGATTGCGGCATGCCGGTCAACCCGACCCTGATCGAGCAGCAGGTCGAGGGCGGCATCGTGTTCGGGCTGTCGGCGGCGCTGTGGCAGAAGATCACGCTGAAGGCAGGCAAGGTGCAGGAGGACTATTACACCGCCTTCCCGGCCATGCGCCTGCGAGACTGCCCGGACATCCAGGTACACGTGATGCCTTCGATGCGCCCGCCACAGGGCGTGGGCGAGTCCACCACGCCGCCGATCGCACCGGCGGTGGCGAACGCCCTGTTCCATGCGACCGGCGAGCGCCTGCGCGACCTGCCGCTGCTGAAGACCCTGCCGCCTTCCGGAGCCTGCGATGTCAGACAATCAGATCAGTGTCAACGGTAAGAGCGTCGAAATCCGCTCGGACGGCTGCACGCCGCTGTTGTGGGTGCTGCGCTGCGAGCTCAAGCTGACGGGCGCCAAGTTCGGCTGCGGCGTGGGGGTGTGCGGCGCCTGCGCGGTGCATGTCAACGGCAAGATGCTGCTGTCGTGCCAGCACCAGGCGAGCGAGATGGAAGGGAAGAAGATCGTCACCATCGAAGGACTAGACGGCCCCGAGGCGAGCGCCCTGCGGGCGGCCTGGCTGAAGCACGAGGTGGTGCAGTGTGGCTACTGCCAGAGCGCGCAACTGATGGCGGCGAGCGCGCTGCTCAAGCGCACACGGAATCCGAAGGAGACGGAGATCGCCGACCAGATGAGCTGCGTGATCTGCCGGTGCGGCACGTACCCGCGGATCAGGCGGGCGATTGCGGAAGCGGCGGGGATGTTGAGGGGGTGATGGTGGAACATTCCGGGTCAGCACCAGCGTCGCTATATCCGGGTGGTTCGCAGGCGGCGACCGATGCTGCCGGCTCCGCGGCGATCGCTTCCGCATCTGCTGCGACCGGGCGCGTGGAACTCTACACCCAAAGAACCATGGTGAACTGGCTGAGCCCGCTACAGCTGCCGTTCACCGCCATGCGCGTCGCCGTGGCGATGGCAATCGGCGCCTTTGCCGACCAGCGCATGGTGCAGGCGGCACTCACCACACTGAATCCGAATCCACCGCTCCCGGTGCCCGCTGACGAGCACGGCGGTGTCTGGGTCGACTATCTGGCCGACACGGGCGACGGTTGGAACTCGACCTACTCCATGGCCTTGTGCGTCAGTCACGCGGTGACGCTGCGCGAGCAAGGCGTGACGCTGCCGCGGGCAAAGGTGCTGTTGCTGGGCGGCGACCAGGTGTATCCGACGCCTGCTCATGATGGCTATCGGACGCGCTTCGTCGATCCTTTCCGGGCGGCGTTCCCTGCGCCAGTCGAGGCTGTTCACCCCGTATACAGCGACCAGACGATCAAGTTGCCGCCGGACGCGCCGTGGATGGTCGCCACGCCTGGCAATCACGACTGGTACGATGGCTTGCGTGGCTTCGCCCGCTTGTTCTGCAGCGGCAAGCCCGTGGGCGGCTGGGAGACACGCCAGCGCACCGGCTACTATGCCTTGCAGTTGCCCGGCGGCTGGTGGATCTGGGGCCTGGACCTGCAACTGGAGTCGGAAATCGACCGGCCGCAGCGCGAGTACTTCCAGAAGCTGTGCACGGCGCTGCAGCCCGGTGACCGCGTGGTCTTGTGCGCGCCCGAGGCGAGCTGGATCGACGAGATGGAGCGCGTGCGCCGCGGCGAGCGGCGGGCCATGCCTTCGCTCGAGACCAAGACGCCGCGCTTTCGGAGCCTGAGCGAGATCGAGGGGATGCTGGGCGATCGGCTCGCGCTGGTGCTGGCCGGCAACTCGCACCACTACGCGCATTACGTGCCGCGAGCGGGCACGGCGGGACCGCATCGCATCACCTGCGGCGGCGGCGGCGCATTTCTTCACGGCACGCATCTGCTGCCGGATCCACCGAGGCCTATCGTGGTGGGTCCGGCCAGACAGTGCTACGAGCTGAAGTCGGCGTATCCGGAAAAGGCGACCGCCCGGAAACTGCGCAATCGCGCGTGGCAACTGCCTGCGCGCAACCTCTCGTTCTGTGCGCTGGTGGCGATCCTGTACTTGCTGTTCGACTGGATCATTCAAAGCGCGAGCCTGGTATCTGTTCCCGGGCGCGATCAACGCGGCTTCGTGGACCGGCTGGCCGGCCTCGAAGTGACATTCGGGAATATCGGCGAGGTGTTCCACCAACTGTTCCGGGTCATGGCGCACAGTCCGGCGTCGGTGGTGTTCGCAGCGGCCATCGTCTTTAGTTGTGCTGCGCTGTCCACCAGGGATGTCAGGCGCGGCGTCCGGCTGGCGTGCGTTGTCGGCGCGTTGCACGGGCTGCTGCACCTGGCACTGGCAGTCGTGCTGCTATGGCTCGTCTTGCGCCTCAATTTCCATGTCCTTGGCGCGGACAACGCGCCCCCCGTCTTGCTGTTCGTGGTCGAGGCCATGCTGCTGGGCGGCGCCCTCGGCGGCCTGCTGTTTGGGGTCTGGATGGTGTTGGGCAATGCCCTGTGGCGTCTGCACCCCGAGGAGGTATTCTCCTCCCAGCGCATCGCCGATTACAAATGCTTCCTGCGGATGCGGTTCGAGGGTGGGCAATTGACAATCTACCCGCTCAAGCTGGAGAAGGTTTGCCGCCATTGGCAGCTGGGCGAGGGCGTCGCGCGCCTGGCCAAGGTCAACAGCACCTGGCGCGTGCGCGCCCAGCCCGGCGCGGCCGGCCCCCGCTTCGTGCCGGCAGACGGCCAGGTATCGCCGCCGGAGGCGGTGCGGATGATTGAGGAGAGGCCAATCATCATCCAACGACAGGGGGCGTCATGATGAGCCATGCGCTGGCCTACGATGTCGTCGTCATCGGCAGCGGCTTCGGTGGTGCGGTCTCGGCGTGCCGGCTCGCGCAGGCCGGCCGCAAAGTGCTGGTGCTGGAGCGCGGCCGGCGCTGGAGCCCCGCGACTTACCCGCGCGACGAGAGTGATCCCTGGCTGTGGAACCAGGAGCGCGCCAATCGCTTCAATGGCTGGGCCGATATCCGGACATTCTCTGATGTATGGGTCATCGCCGGGGCCGGGGTCGGCGGCGGCTCGCTGATCTACGCCAACGTTTCCGTGGAAGCCAGGCCGGAAGCCTTTGAGCACGGCTGGCCGAAAGAGGTGACCTATGCCGGCCTGCAGGCCCACTACGAGGAGGTCGGGCGCATGCTCGCAGTGAGCGAAGTGCCGGATAACCAGTTGAGCGAGCGAACCCGGCTATTGCGCGAGGGCGCGGAAGCCTGCGGATGGGGCGGGCGCTTCCGCAAATTGCCGCTGGCGGTGACATTTTCCGAGCATTGGGACCCCACACGGCAAGACCCCCGCGATGACCGTCATTCGGAGAGATTCCTGAACCAGCACGGCAGGTGGCAGGGCACTTGTGTCCATTGCGGCAACTGCGACGTGGGGTGCCAGGTATCGGCCAGGAATACGCTGGACCTGAATTACCTGGCGGTGGCTGAAGACAATGGCGCCGAGATTCTCCCGTTGCACCTGGTAGACAGGATCGAGCCGCTGCAGCAGGGCTGGCGGGTCTGCTTCAGGAAGATCGACCCGGAAAACGAAACGACGAGCCCTGGCACAGTCACGGCCGCCAGGGTGATACTGGCCGCCGGCTCCATCGGCAGCACCGAGCTACTGCTGCGCTGTCGGGATGAGCATCGCACGCTGCCCGCTCTTTCACCAAGGTTGGGATTTGGCTGGGCCCACAATGGTGACTTCGTGACGCCAGCCTTCTATGGCAACAGGACGATCTCTCCTTCTCATGGCGTGACCATCTCCGCCGCGATCGACCTGCTGGACCACGGCGGCCCGAACGGACAGGCGCTCTTCGTCGAGGACGGCGGCATCCCGAACCTCGCAGGCAACTTTATTCGACGCCATATGAAGAGAACGCGTTCCCGCAAGCTGCGCGCGGTGTGGAAGGACGTCGGAGGACTGTTTGACGACGGCGATCCGGTCGAGCGGATGATGCCGTGGTTCGGGCAAGGCGTGGATCCTGGCGATGGCCAGCTGAAGCTGGGCCGCAGGTGGTACGCGCCGTGGCGTCGGGTGCTGCGGCTCGACTGGTCGTATCAGGCCTCGGTGGCGGTCATCGAGGCCATGATTGCAGCGCATACGCAGCTCTCGGAAGCGACCGGCGGGGATCCGTGGGTACCGCTCACCTGGCGACGGTGGCACAACCTGGTCACACCGCACCCGCTGGGAGGCTGCAACATGGGGGCCTCCGCCGCGGACGGTGTCGTCGATGCATGGGGCCGGGTATTTGGCTACAAGGGACTCTATGTCATGGACGGTGCGATCGTCCCGCGCCCGCTCGGCCTGAACCCTTCGCGCACCATCGCGGCGCTCGCGGAGCGTAACGTGGCGATGCTCTTGCGCGAGCAAGATTGACGCGGGGGCCGCGACGCTCGCATTCCTGTGTCTTCAGCCCCTTTGCCTATACCGCGGAAACGCCGCCCGATTGCTGCGCCGTGCCAGAGGCCGGCGGCGCGGTGACAATCGAGCGCAGCGACGGGTTGGCGGGCCTGAGGGCGGCGAGGTCGGGAACGGGACGGCGCAACGCTGGCAGCATGGCAAACGCAGCTTCCATCGCCTGGGCCGCTCCCAGCGTCTCCAGGTCGCCGCGGAAGCGGCCGGTCACCTGCAGCCCGAACGGCATGCCGGCCTCGTCAGTGCCGCACGGCAGGGAAATGGCAGGGTGCGTGGTCAGTGTCACGACATAGGTCAAGGCCAGCCAGCGGTAATAATTTTCCTGCTTTTCGCCATTGATGGTGTCCGCGAACAGCCTGGTCCATGCGAAGGGCGACACCGGCGTGGTTGGCGACAGGATCAGGTCGTATTCCTGGTAGGCCCGCTGGAAGCGATGCAGGATACGGTTCTGCTCGGCCTGCGCCCATGCGCTGTCGCCCAGTGACATCTTCGCGCCGAGCTCGTAGTTGGCGCGCGTATTGGGGCCGAGAGAGGCGGGGTCGCGCTGGTAGGCGTCATGCAAGCCGGCGACAAAGCTTTCGGCGCGCAGGACATCGAAGCAGCGGTGCACATCGCCAAGCTCGAAGCGGACCTCGTCGCATTGCCGGAACAGGTGGCGCATCTCTGCGATCCTGGCGCGGAACACGCGGCGGACACCGTCGTCGACCGCGCAGCTGCCGAAGTCTTCGGTCCAGCCGACCCGCAAGCCCGACAGGTCCACCGGTGCCGGCGACAGATACGCTGCGGCGTCCACCGCGTAGCTCAAGGGATCGGTCACCGACACCCCGGCCGAAGCCGCCAGCTGCAGGCAGGTATCGGCAACGGTGCGTCCCATCGGCCCGACCACCGAGATCGGCGTCCAGCCCAGCAGTTTGCGCGAGTTGGGGACGATACCCGGCGAGGGCCGGAATCCGACCACGCCGCACTTGGCCGCGGGAATGCGCAGCGAGCCACCGGTGTCCGACCCGGTGCAGACCGGCAGGAAGTCCGCGGCCAGCGCCGCGGCCGAGCCGCCGGAGGAGCCGCCCGCATTGAGGTTCGGGTTGAAAGGATTGCCGGTCGCGCCCCAGACCGCGTTGCGCGAGTTCGCGCCGGCGCCCATTTCGGGAATATTGGTCTTGCCCACCACGATGGCACCGGCCGCCCGCAGCCGTTTCACCAGCACGTTGTCGTCGGTCGGCACGTGGTTGCGGAACAGCGGCGAGCCATAGGTGGTCAGCAGGCCCTCGGTGGCCTCCAGGTCCTTGACCCCTAGCGGCAGCCCGTGCAGCAGGCCGAGCGGTTCGCCCCGCAGCATGGCCTGTTCGGCGGCGCGCGCTTCCTTGCGGGCGCGCTCGAAGCAAGTTGCCGTGATGGCATTGATCAGCGGGTTATAGGTCTCGATGCGCGCGATGCACGCCTCCAGCAGTTCTACCGGCGAGATTTCCCTGGAGCCGATCAGTCGTCGGAGTTCGACCGCCGAGGCCGAGGTCAGTCTGTCTTGCGTGGTCATGGAACAGGTGTCTCCGGGGCCTTGCTGTCAGTCAAGCTTGATATGGGCGCGTTGCGCGATGGCACGCATCTGCGGGATTTCCTTGTCGATCATGGCCGCGACCTGCTTGCCGGGCGCGTAGAAGGGCTCGATGCCGCTCTCCGCCAGCTGGCTGCGCGTTGCCGGATCGGCGATGGTGTCTGCCAGTGCCTTTTCCAGCCTGGCCCGGACCTCCGCCGGCAGGCCGCGAGGCGCGACCAGCGCGATCCAGGTACTGGTGTCCATGCCCGGATAGCCGCTTTCGGCGACGGTCGGCACATTCGGCAGCAGCGACGAGCGCTTCGCCGTCGTGACCGCAATGGCCTTGATCTTGCCGGACTTGAGTTGTGGAATGGCCGCAGCCACCGTATCCACGCTGAAGGGGATCTGGCCCCCCATCAGATCGGTCATCGCCGGCGCGCTGCCCTTATAGGGCACATGCAGCAGTTTGGTGCCGGTGAGGTTCAGCAGCTCTTCGCCGGCAAAGTGGGCAGTGGTGCCGGCGCCGAACGAGCCGTAGGAATACTTGCCCGGGTCTGCCTTGACCGCGGCGACGAACTCTTTGAGGTTGTTCACCGGCACGTCGCGGTTTGCCAGAAGGATCAAGCCGGTCGACCCGATCATGCCGATGGGCTCGAAGTTCTTCTGAGGGTCGTAGGGCAGCTTTGCGTAGACCGCCGGATTGACCGTGAACGTGGTGCCGGACGTGGCCATCAGCGTGTAGCCGTCCGGTGCCGCTTTGGCCACGTAGCTCGCCGCGACAATGGTGCCGGCCCCGGGCCGGTTCTCAACCACCACGGTCTGGCCAAGACGCTCGCCGAGTCTGCGGGCGATGGTGCGGCCGACGATGTCTGTGGCACCGCCTGGCGGAAACGGCAGGACCAGCTGGATCGGCTTGGATGGATAGCCACCCTGCGCAGTGGCAGGGGCGGGCGCCAGCGCGGTTCCGGCAGCCACGCTGCAGGCCGTGAGGAGGAACAAGGTGCGGTGGGCGGTGGATCGCATGTTGATGCTCCGGCAGGGTAGGTATCGCGCAGCGCAGCAGGGTGGGGGCACAGCGTGATCTCATCGTACGATCAATCCGGCGTGACATCGTCGCAATGTTTCGAAAGCTTGATTGCCGAAAAGGCAATCCATAAAATGAATCTGACCTTGGCTTCGCTTTCGCCCCGACCATGTCGTATCGCATCCTGCAGGAAACCGCCGTCCGCTACTTCCTTGAGGTCGTACGCACCGGCTCGGTCAAGGACGCCGCCCTCAAGCTGAACGTGGCGCCATCGGCGATCAGCCGGCAGATCGCCAAGCTGGAGAGCGAGCTGGACACACTGCTGTTCGACCGGCGCGCGCGCGGCCTGGTACCCAATGCGGCGGGGGAGATGCTGGCGGCGCACGCCAAGCGCGCCCAGCAGGAGATCGATCGCGTCACGGGTGACATCCAGGCACTGCGTGGCTTGCGCGTGGGGCAGGTCCACCTGGCAAGCGTCGAGGGCATCGCGCACGATTTCCTTCCGGCTCTGGCCGCCAGTTTCCGGGAGAAATACGATGGCATCCGCTTCGACCTGGACGTGTGCCCGCAAGGCGACATTGCCAGGCGCATTCGCGACGGCGAGGCGGATATCGGCGTCACGCTGAGCGGCCTCCCCGAACTCGATATCGAGGTGGAACTGCGCCACCCGGCCCCGGTGCTCGCGGTCATGGCGCCGGACCACCCGCTGGCGGGCCAGCGCCAGATCTCGCTGTCGCAGGTCATCGGCTATCCGCTCGCGCTGCCGCCCAAGGACAGCTCACTGCGGCAGTTGCTGGACACCAGTTGCAGCCGCCAGGGGCTCAGCTACCAGACCGTTTTTTCCAGCAATCACCTGGACTCGCTGGTCGGATTCGCTGCGGCGGGGGCCGGTGTCATCACTTTCTATGGGGAGCTTTCGGTCCGGCGGCGGTTGAAGGAAGGGTCCATTGTCGCGGTGCCGCTGCGCGACCGGGAAATGAACGAGCGCTATATCGAGATCCAGACACTGGCCCGGCGCAACCTCCCGCCCGCGGGGCGCGCCTTCGTGCAGCATCTGGCCGATGCCATCACGCGCATAGGCGACCCATGATTGCCGGATCGGCAACCATGGATTCCAATAATTGATTGCGACGGATATTCCGCCCGGACGCGCCGGCATTGCAGAATCAGGGCATTAGCATCCATTGCCTGACTCCCTATGACCCGGACCGCAAACCTGCCCTCCAGGATCCGCATCTGCCATGGCTTCTAAAGACATCCTGGTACTTGGTGCCGGCATGGTCGGCGTCTGCACGGCGCTGGCGTTGCGCCAGCGCGGCCATGCGGTCGTGCTGGTCGACCGGCAGGCGCCCGGCAGGGAAACATCCTATGGCAACGCCGGCATCATCCAGCGCGAAGCGGTGCAGCCCTACGCTTTCCCGCGCGAGTGGATGGCGGTCCTTCGCGTCATCTCCCGCCAGGGCAACGATGTCCACTATCACCCCGCGGCACTCGCCAGCCTGCTGCCCGCGCTGGCGCGCTACTGGCGTGAATCGGCGCCTGACCGGTACGCGGCCACCGTCACGGCATACAGTGCCCTGATCCGGCACTGCCTGACCGAGCACGAGCGGCTGATCGCGCTGACCGGCGCACAGGACCTTGTGCGCAAATCGGGATGGCTGCAGGCGTATCGCAGCGCTGCGCCGTTCGACCAGGCGGCGCGCGCTGCAGCCGAAGTCGCGCAGCAGCACGGACTCGATTGCCGGATTCTCGACCAGGCCGGGCTGATGGCTACCGAGCCTGCGTATTGCGGGCCGGTGGCCGGCGCCATTCACTGGCGCGATCCCTGGACCATCGTCGATCCCGGCGAGCTGGTAAGCCGCTACGCGGCGCTGTTCAGCAAGGAGGGCGGAATCTTCAGTCGCGGTGATGCCGCTACGCTGAGACAGACGGAAGGCGGCTGGACCGTGGAGACGGAAGATGGCCCGGTCAAAGCTGCCGAGGCCGTGATTGCACTTGGGCCGTGGGCCACGACCCTGACCAGACCGCTTGGCTATCGTTTCCCGCTATTCGTCAAGCGGGGATACCATCGCCACTATGCCGCTGAGCCGATGCCGTCCATGCCGCTGCTCGATGTCGAGAACGGCTATATGCTGGCGCCGATGCAGCGCGGCCTGCGCCTGACAACGGGGGCCGAGTTCGCGCACCACGATGCCACGCCGACCCCCATCCAGCTGCAGAATGCCGAGCGCCACGCCCGCGAGCTGGTGCGCCTCGGTGCGCCAGTCGAAGATACGCCCTGGCTCGGCGCCCGGCCATGTGTCGCCGACATGCGGCCGATCGTCGGCAGGGCACCGCGCCATCGTGGCCTCTGGTTCAACTTTGGACATGGCCACCAGGGCTTCACGCTCGGCCCCGTCACGGCCCGGCTGCTTGCCGAACTGATGGACGGTGAGCAACCGTATGTCGATGCCCGCCCGTATGATCCGATCCGCTTCGGCGCGTGAGACGGCTATGCTGAAAGGGGAGTGAAAGCGGATCATGCACCCTCGACACCTTCAGCCCGGCACGCTGTGGCCGGCAATCATGCAGCGGACGGCGCACGCCATGCAGAGCGGGGCGTTGTGCCCGATCGAAACCGCCCAGACGGCAATTGAGGACGGCGGCGTGCGGTTCCTGGTCCGCCAGGTGTCGAGCCTGGCGCGCAAGGACAAGGCACGCGGGACGAGCAGTGCCGGGGGCAATCCATTCCTGCCCTATGACCCGGAACTGTTTGTTGCGGATATCTCCGACACCCATGTGGCCTTGCTCAACAAGTTCAATGTCATCGAGCATCATCTGCTCATCGTCACCCGGCGCTTCGAACCGCAGGAATGCCTGCTGACCGTGGCTGACTTTGAAGCGCTGCTGGCTTGCATGGCGGAATTCCCGAGCCTGGGCTTCTACAACGGCGGGGCAGCTGCGGGAGCGAGCCAGGGCCACAAACATCTGCAGATCGTGCCGTTGCCGCTCGCCGAGGGTGGCCCGGCGCTGCCGATCGGCCCCTTGCTGGCGTCGGCACGGATCGCCGGCGCCATCGGCGTCGTTCCCGCCCTGGCATTCGCGCATGCGTTCGCGCCGCTGGATCTGTTTGCGGCGCCCGTCGAAGAGGTGGCGCGCATGGCGTGCGAGCGCTACCGCGTGCTGCTTGATGCGGTTGGCGTGCGGGCGGTGGATGTCGAGGGCGGCCTGCGCCAGTCGGCGCCGTACAACCTGCTGGTCATGTCCGCAGGGCTGTTGCTGGTGCCGAGATCCGGGGAGTGCGTGGAAGGCATATCGGTCAATGCCCTGGCGTTCGCCGGGTCGCTTTTTGTCCGGGATGCTGCGCAGATGCAAACCATTGAGAACCTTGGCCCGATGCGTCTCCTGCGGCGAGCCGCGGGGCAGGGCGGGACAGCCGCCTGGCTGCCCCTGACGTGACCCTACGCGGCCTGATTCGCAGCCGGCTGCCGCGCTGCCGCTTTTTGCCCGGCATGCTTGCTGCGCCGGGTTGCACGCAGCACCAGCAGCACTACTGGCAGGATCAGGACACCCTTGATCAGTTCCGGGTCCAGCGGGAGATGCACCGCATGCAGCGCCTTGAGCCCCGTACCCGCCAGCGACAGCACGTAGTAGGAAATGGCCGCGACCGACAGGCCTTCGACCGCGTGCTGCAGCCGCAGCTGGCTGCGCGCGGTCTGGTCCATGCCTTCGAGCAGGCGCGTGGTGTCCTGCTCCTGCGCGAGGTTGACGCGCGTGCGCAGCAGGTCGAGCGCGCGCGCCACGCGGCCGGCAAACTGCTCGTGCCGCGCCCAGACCGACCTGCACGTCTCCATGGCAGGCGCGAAGCGGCGCTCCATGAATTCGGCGATGGTCGGTATGCCTTCGATGCGCTCTTCACGCAATTCCTGGATGCGCGCCAGCACCAGCTTCTCGTAGGCGCGCGACGCGCTGAAGCGGTTGCCGGATTCCGCCAGTGCCTCGATGCGGACCGCCAGGTGCGTCAGGCGCTCCAGCAACTCGGCATCGTGGCGGCCGCCCTGGCTCGTGTCCATGCTGCGCATCAGCGGCGCGAGCGAGCGCTGCAGGTTGTCCACGCTGCGGCCCAGGTCACGCGCCACCGGCAAGGCCAGCAGCGCCATCATCCGGTAGGTCTCGATTTCATACAACCGCTGCAGCAGCCGTCCGCCTTGCACTTCGCGGAAGCCGTTGTCGATGACCAGGAAGCGCGAAAAGCCGTCGGGCGGGATCGTCCAGTCGCAGAACACCTCACCGCCGCCCAGGACGTGGCTGCCCGCCAGGATCGGGCCGTCGATCCATTGCCTCACGTTGTCGCGGGCATGGGCCGCTGCCTCGCCCGAGACCAGTTCCATGCGCAGCGCCACCAGGCGTTTGCCGGCGAAGCTGTCGAACCAGTCGGCCGGGATATGGGAGGTGGCCAGGTCGGAGAAGTAGTCCGCGTCACCACGCCGCGCCACGAATGTGAAGGTGGAGAACTCCGTGTGCCGCTCCCACTTCAGCTGCTTGTCATCGCCCCATCGCCCTGAATAGTGGGTCACGCCGTCGGCCGGGTCTTCCAGCCCGGTCAGCCGGCACAAGGAGGCCAGCAAGGCATGGTGGACGGCGGTATCGCCGTCGGCATAGATGGCGAAGTGCGTCAGCGAGGCGGAGCCGCCGATGCGCAGGAAGGGGCGGGCATGCAGTTCGCGCGCAAGGCTGTCGCGCAAGGGGTGGTCCATGATTGGCTGTGGCATAGGTCGTCAACGTTTCTGGCCAGTATGCCCGAGGGCCAATGAATAAGAAAAACGCGTAATATTGATCTGTTGCTTCAGTTTTTCTGATACCAATGAAAGCGCTTGACCTCGATGTGCTGGCCATGATGGTGGCGGTTGCCGATACGGGCAGCATTTCCCGTGCGGCGGAACTCGTGCATCGGTCGCAGTCGGCAGTCAGCATGCAGATCAAGGCGCTAGAGCGGGCTTTGGGCAAGCCACTGTTCGTGCGCAAGCCGAGAATCGTAGTGCTGACCCCGGAAGGCGAAGTCCTGCTGGGCTTCGCGCGCCGCATGCTGGCCTTGCGTGACGAGGCCTGGGCGGCCGTGGTCCGCCCCGACGTGACCGGGCGTGTGGTGCTCGGCATGCCGGACGACTATGCCTCATCCCTGCTGCCCACGATCCTGAAGAAATTCTCCGCGACTTACCCCAAGGTCGAGATCCAGGTCATTAGCTTGCCGAGCGTGGCCCTGGCGCCCATGGTCAAGGACGGATCGGTCGACCTGGTCTGTGCAACGCGAGTGAAGGGGCTGTCCGGGGAGTTCATCCGGCTGGAACCGATGGTGTGGGCCGCCTCGCCGGCGGCGCACGAGATCTGGAACGAGCGGCCGCTGCCCATTGCCGTGTTCCAGTCGGGCAGCGTCGCCCGCGACATTGCGATCCGCAGCCTGGAGCAAGCCAGGATCGCCTATCGCATGTCCTATGAAAGTCCCAGCCTGCTCGGCCTGCTCAGCATGGTCGAAGCGGGACTGGCCGTGGCGCCGCTCGCACGATGTGCTGTCCCGGCGCATTTCACCATCCTTGGCCAGGCCCAGGGGCTGCCAGAGTTGGCCGGGCTGGAGCTGGTGCTGGCGCGCAGCGCAAAGTCGAAGCGGCCGCCTTGTGACTTCCTTGCCGAACAGATCCTGGCCGAATTGCAGCGCCGGCAAGCGTAAGGATCAGTTCAGGCCGGTAATGTAATGCGCAAGGTTCCTGATGTCGTCATCGCTCAGATTGCGCGACACGCTGGTCATACTCCCCGCGTCATTCGTGCGCCGCCTGGCCCGGAAGTCCTCCAGCTGCTTGACGATATACGCGTACTGCTGCCCGGCTACCCGCGGTATTTCGTTCTGCCCGGCGAATCCACCGAGGTGGCACATCGTGCAAAGCACTTCCTCCGACTTGCTGCGCCCGGCGGCGACCCGCGCTGCGTCGACCTTGTAGGTCGACGCTGTCGGCGTCTGCGCGGCAAAATAGTCGGACAGGTCCTGCATGTCCTCTGTTGACAAAGGCGTGGCCATTGGCGACATGGCAGGGTCGCTGCGCCGTCCTTCCTTGAAGTCACGCAACTGCAGGTAGAGGTAGCGCGCGGTCTGTCCCGCCAGTTGCGGATAGGCAGGATTGGTGGAATTGCCCTGCGGACCATGGCAGGCAACGCAGACCTGCGCCTTGGCCTGCCCGGCGGCCGCATCGGCACGGGTATTGCCGCTTGGGGCCAACAGTGCCAGCAGTGCAGTCACCATGGCGGGCACCGCTGCGCGCCGCGCCGCGGGGAGGCGGCGGCGCGGGGTAGTCGGCATTCCGGGATCGCTTGCGGCGAACCTATTGCACCGCAAAGACAAAGATGCTGTTGCCACGCTTGAAGTCGAGCTGGGTGTTGCCGCCGGCCGCGACGGCAATGTACTGCTTGCCGCCGACGGTATAGGACACTGGCGGCGAATTCACGCCGGCCCCGCACTGGAACTGCCACAGCATCTTGCCGTTGGCCGCATCGAATGCCTTGAACAGGCCGTTGCCTTCGCCAGTGAAGACGAGGCCGCCGGCCGTGGCCAGCACGCCGCCGATCAGCGGCTGCTCGGTCTTGTAATCCCACGCCACCTTGCCGCTATCGATATTGACCGCCGACAGCTTGCCCCACTGCTGCTCGCTCGGGATGACCTTGAAGGCGCCGCCCAGCCACAGCTTGCCGCCTGGATAGGGGACATCCTCGACCTGGTAGGTCATCGGCTGATGCAGGTTGGCGGCATAGGCAAGCCGCATCTTGGGGTTGAACGCCATCGGCGACCATTCCACTCCCCCGTTGGCGCCCGGCAGCATGCGCGCACCTTGCGGGGTGGGCAGGGTCCACATGTTCTCCTGCGGGATCATTGCCTGCGAGAAGCGGATCAGTCGGCCGTCGCGGCGGTCGTGCACATAGACGTGCCCGGTCTTGCCGCCGTGGATGACGCCCGGGATCATCTGGCCTTTTTCATCGCGCACGTCCACGAGGATCGGCGGACTGGCTGCATCCAGGTCCCACACGTCATGGGCGATATATTGCGAGTGCCACTTGTAGGCGCCGGTGTTCAGGTCGACCGCGACCAGGGAATCGGTGTACAGGTTGTCTCCGGGACGGATCGCGCCGTACAGGTCGGGCGACGGATTGCCCACCACGAAGATCGCCAGCTTGTTGGCGCGGTCGACCGCCGGGGCCATCCACACGCCACCACCCAGCGTCTTGTAGAAGTCGCCGCCCTTGTCGGCCAGCATCTTCTTCTCGGCGGCGATGTCGCGCTTCATGTCGCGCCCGGTGGCGTCCTTGGTGGCCCACACCCCTTCATGGCCCTTCTCGGGGATGGTGTGGAAGGTCCACAGCAGCTTGCCGTCGGTCGTGCTGAACGCCTTGACGAAGCCGCGGATGCCATATTCGCCGCCATTGGTGCCGATCAGGACCTTGTCGTCGACGACCACCGGCGCCATGGTCTCGGAGTAGCCGAGTTCCGGGTCAGCGATCTGGGTTTCCCACAGCAGCTTGCCGGTCCTGGCATCAAGCGCGACCAGCTTGGCATCGAGCGTGCCCATGTAGAGGCGATCGCCGCTGATTGCCACGCCACGGTTGTTAGGCCCGCAGCAGAACGTGGTGACCGGTCCCATCTTGTGCTTGTAGTGCCAGAACTCCTTGCCCGTCACCGCGTCGATGGCATAGACGTGGTTATAGGAAGTCGTCAGGAACATGACCCCATTGACGACGATCGGCGCAGTCTCCATCGACTCCATCACTGCCGTCTGGAAGATGAAGGCGGGGCGCAGCCTGGCGACGTTCTTCGTGTTGATCTGCGCCGCTGGATGGTAGCGCATCTGCACGTACGACCCGTTGGAGTGCAGCCAGTCGTTGCCGTTGGTGCCTGCAGCATCCAACTGTGCCTGGGTGACCGGGCGCAGCGCACTGGACATAGGTGCGCCCGGCGTGGTCGCGCTGTCCTGAGTTTCCCCGGCGGCGAGCGCGGCGGTTGCATGGAAGGTGAGGAACAGCAAGGGGAGGGTGTGCCGGGAGAGGCGAGAGAATGAGAGCATGGGGCGCTCCTTATTCGATTCTTGTCGACCTGGCCGCCTGGGTGAGGGACACGCACAAGCCGATGCGTATCGTGGCGAGGCAAAGCAGGCCCTGCCGCGCGTCGAAGTGGCCCGAGGTGAAGTGCAGTATAGGCAAGAACCTAAGCAAAACAACAAGCACACGCAGCGCGGTTTTTTGCACTGCAAGGACATCGTTGAACCGATGCATTGCAGCATGAAAAGGCCGCTTGAATTTGTGCTTCCTGCGCACCAGACTTAGCGGGCGGGTAAGCAGAAGACACCGGGAATTGCCTTGCGTTGCGGTACCCGTCTTGCGCAATGCATCGCGCCGGTTGTCATCGGAGGAGCCGGATATGAACCGTGATCTGCGAAGGATTTCAATGGTGTGCGTGTGCGCGCTCGGCCTGCTTGCAGTTCGGGCACTTGCCGATGACGACATCAGCCTGAACGCGCGGTTGCTGGCGTCGGCGCGCGCGGGGGACGAGGCCGGGGTGCGTGGAGCGCTGAAGCAGGGCGCCGCGGTGGACTCGCGCAACCGCATCGGCGACACGCCATTGTTGACGGCGTCAAAGCGCGGCCTGACCGGCATGGCGCGCGCGCTGGTGGAACACGGCGCTAACGTCAGCCAGCCGAACCTGCAAGGCGTGACGCCGCTGATGGCGGCTGCGTTTGGTGGCTACCAGGAGATCACCGCGATGCTGCTGGCGCGTCATGCCGAGCTGAACGCCACCGACCGCGTCAGCAAGACCGCCATGATCTACGCAGCGGGAGAGGGCCGCACGGCGGTGGTGAGGCAGTTGCTCGATGCCGGCGTCGATATCAACGCACGCTACGCACATGGCCTGACGGCACTGATGTGGGCGGCCGGCTATGACAAGAGTGACGTGGTCCAGCTGCTGCTCTCGCGTGGCGCAAATGCCTCGTTGCGGGATGATCGCGGGCTGACTGCGCGCGAGATTGCCGAGCAGGCTGGTGCGAAGAACGTGGCCGCCGCGCTGGCGGGCAGCCAGACCGCAGCGGCACCGGCGAAGTAGCGCCGCTGCGCTTACGGCGAATCGATCGAACCCACGCTCTTGGGATAGGTCACGATGCCCCAGCTCAGCGGCAGCCCGTCGAACTGGCGCACCGGCTTGTAGGTGCGGGCGTCGATGACATAGACCGCATTGGAGCGCCCGCAGGCCACCAGCAGCCGCGCATCGTCCGGCGTGAAGCTGAAATGCCAGCAGCGCTTGCCTATCGCGATGTCAGCCAGCGACGCGAAGGTCTGCGCATCGAACACCTGTAGCGTGTCGGCGCGCGAGGCGGCGACGAACAGGCGCTCACCGGCGCGATCGAACGCCACCCCGTAGGGACCGGTGCGCGTCGGCACGGTGCGCAGCACGCGGAAGTTCGTGGCGTCGAGCACGACGAAGGCATTGGCTGATTCCAGCGTCACCACATAGCGGTTGCCGTCCGGGCTTGCCTTGATGCCGCGCGGGCGCGAACCGGCGGGCATTGGCAGCAGCTTTACTTGCCTGCCGCTGTCGTTCTCATAGACCGTGACGGTGTCGTCGCCTTCATTGGTGACCAGCATCAGCTTGCCGTCGCGCGAGAACTCGATACCTTCGGTTTCCAGCCCGCTGCGGATCGTACGGTTCACGCGCCAGTCCTTGAGGTCGATCACGGCGATTTCCGCCGGCAGGGGCTTGTCGTCATCGCTTTTACCCTTCGCGGATGGGGGCGGCGCGGCCCCGGGCGGGCCGGAGCGCTCGCCCGGTTCGTAGGTGACGAAGGCCTGGTTCCCGGCCACGCGCACGAATTCCGGGTTCTGTCCGATCGGCACGCGGCGAACCAGCTGCCCCGTGGCAAGGTCAATTACCGACAGGTCGCCCGTGCCTTTATTGGCCGCCAGCAGGTATTTGCCATCCGTGGTCACGGCCAGTCCGCGCGGCCCCTTGCCCCCGGCCGGGAGGCTGGGCATGAGTTCGAGCCGGTCCAGGTCGATGACGGCGATGCCGCCGCCTTCGGTCGACACATAGGCCTGCGCTGCGTCGGCGGCGACCGGGCACACCAGCGCCAGGAGGCCAGCGGCCAGCATGTGTCGCGTACGGGATGGAAGGTGCGAAGGCATGACGTTCTCCTCGTTGCCCGGATGCATGGCGGCCCGCTCAGGGCCCGCCCCATTCATAACGCACGCCGACCAGGAACAGCCGGGGCGAGCCCGGTGCCACAAAGCGGTCGACGGGTACGGCCGCGCCGGGCAACAGCAGCGTGCCGCCCGGGAACAGGTTGTTGCCCGCCTGTCCGTAAGTCTCGTAGCGGCGGTCGAACAGGTTGTCGATGCGCCCGTAGATTTGCCAGCGCGGCGAGAACTGCCAACTGGCGCGCAGGTTCAGCAGCAGGTAGCCAGCGGTGCGGGCAAGGCCGGGGTCCTGCGCGCTGAGCGCGCCATCCTCGTTGCCCGCGACTGGACGCGATGACGATACGATCACGTCGCCGCCCACGCTGATGGTGGCAGTCGCGCGCCAGTCTGCGCCGAGCTTGAAGCTGTGCAGCGGGATTCCTGCCATGCGCGTGCCCGGATGCACCGCCACCGGCGCAGCGAAGGGGGTCTGCAACTGGCCGTCCGCCTGGTAGGTCGCTTGCGTGTAGCTGTAGCCGGCGCGCAGCGTCAGCCGGCCCAGCCGCTGCCGCAAGCCCAACTCAAGGCCCTGGTTGCGGGTCTTCGGGAAGTTCGAGAAATAGCCCAGCGGACTGAACGGAGAGCGCTGAAAGATGATGTCGTCGGTGTTGTTGCTGCGGTATAGCGCCAGGGTCAGTTCAGTGGTGTCAGCCGGCTGCCAGCGTCCGCCCAGCTCCAAGGTGCGCGTGACCACCTGGCGCAGGGGGGGATCGGCCTGCAGGCCGGTAGGAAGCTGGCAGGCATTTGCAGGGTCCGCGCAACCCAGCTCGATCGCCGTGGGCATGCGTGTGCCCTGCGAAGCGGAGCCGAAGATCGTCAGGCTGTCGAACAGCGCGTGCGATGCGCCCACCGACGGGTTGAGCCTTGTGAACGTGAAGCGTTCGTCCGATGGCGTGGGCGCGCCCAGCACTGTATGCCGTCGCCCTTCGTTCCAGCGCGCGGCCAGCGTCAGGAAGGTCTGGGGAAGCAGTCGGATGGTGTCGGTAGCGTACAGTCCCACCGTGCTGTCGTGGCCGTCCAGCAAAGCATTGGTGACCACTGGCGCATTGGGATCGCCAAGCGCCGTGCGCGCTGTGTCGAAGCTGGCCAACTGCGTCGTTTGCGCGTAGCGCGACTGGTTCAGGTCCAGCGCGGCACCCAGTGCGAAACGGTGCGTCTCGCCATCGTGCGACCACTGCGCAGACACGCCATAGCTGGTCTCGCTCACGGTGGAAGCGTTGAGCACGGCATTGGCGGGCGCCTCGTCCGCTTCGCAGCCTGCGGCGCCGGGGGTGCCCTGGCAGTCGCGCAGGGTGTCCAGGTAGTCGTCGTGGATATCGCCGCTGTTGGTGCGCGAGCGCGTGCGGCGCACATAAGCCGTTAGCTGCAGCTGGTCCTGCGAATTGAACTGGTGCGCACCATTGAGCGTCAGCTGCAGCGATTTCGCGCGCGTGACATCGGGCGCGGTGTAGATGGCGCTTCGGTCGGCGCGGTAGATGCTGTCCGGCGTCAGGCCGTTGCCCGACAGCCGGCTGTTGCTGCCGAGCAGGCTGAGGCTCCATTGGGTGGCGCTGGTCGAGCGGCCCAGCTTGAAGAAGAGGTTGCCCAGATCGCTGTCGGAGCTGTCGCGCCAGCCATCCTCACGCCAGCCGGTGCCGGCAAAGTAGGCGTGCCAGCCGTCGCCCAGCGACTTGCCCGTGCTGACATCGAGCCGCGCTCGGCCATGGCTGCCGATGCTGAGGTCGGCCTCCACGCCCTGGTGCGTTTCGCCCGACTTGGTGACCAGCGCAAGCGCGCCGCCCAGCGTATTGAGCCCGTACAGCGGGTTGCTGCCCGGCACCAGCGTTACCGTGCTGATGGCGGCCTCCGGCATGCCGGCCCAGTTGATGACGTCGCCCAGGGCCGCGTTCTGGCGCACGCCGTCCAGGTACAGCGACAGCCCTTGTGCCGAACCCAGCGTCGGCGAGAGCCGGTAGCCGCGATACAGGATGTCCTGCGCGAACGGATTGCCCTGCGCGTCATTGACCACGATGCCGGTCATGTTCTCCGCCAGGAAGGACGGGAGGTTGACGGACTTCGCGCGTTCCAGGTCGCCATCGGTGGCGGTCTGGACGTTGGCGGGAAAAGCCTGGCGCTCGATGGTGAAGCCGGGCAACGGCGTCGGGGCGACCACAGTGACCTCGTTCAGGTTGTGGACCTGGTCCGCCAGTCTGCCCGCGTCAGGCTGGCTGGCCTGCTGCGCCGCGGCAGGCGCGGCCGCCACCAGCGCAATGGCGACCATGCCCGGCGCATGCCGGGACGGGCGGGTGCGGCGGCGGGCGTGGGCCATGAGGTTCCCCTCTCGTGCCGCATCGCGCGGGCGGCTGTGGCTGTGATGGAGACTTCCTGGAGTGGCGCAAATGCTACCTAATCTAGTCCAGCGCGCAGGCGGTGCCAAGGGCGATTGCCCGGCAGGTCGTTTTTTCGCCTAGAGTTTTTTGGGCGGCCAGTGTGCAGGAGGAGATCTTGCATACTGGCCGCAGGGCCAGGCAATCCTCGCAGGAGCGCGCGATGCAAGATCCGGCAGTTGTCATCGATCCTGAACGCCGCCGCATGCTGCTGCGGGTAGGCGCACTGGCCATCCTGGCGCTGAGCCTTCCGCCGCTGGGCGCCTGCGCTCAGGGAGCGGCCGCAGCGGGGCACGCCGGGCCGGCGCGCATCGGCGTAATCGGCTCGGGGCGCATCGGCGGGACGGTCGGAGGGCTCTGGGTCAAGGCGGGGCACCCGGTCCTGTTCTCGTCGCGTCATCCTGAATCGCTCAAGCCGCTGGTCGACGGCCTCGGCCCGCTGGCTCGGGCGGGCACGGTCGCGGAAGCCATCACCTTTGCCGACGTGCTGTTCCTCGCTACCCCCTACGGCGCGTTGCCGCAACTCAGCCAGGAGAATGCCGGGGCGTGGTCAGGCAAGATCGTGCTGGATGCCACCAATGCCATTCCCCAGCGCGATGGCGCGATTGCCGAAGAAGCCCAGCGCAACGGCATTGGCATCACTACGGCGAAATACCTGCGCGGCGCACGTGTGGTGCGGGCGTTCAATTTCATGGGGGCGACCAACTTCGCCAGTGAACATCACCGGCCCGGCGGCCTGATTGCCGTGCCGATTGCCGGTGACGACCAGGTGGCGCTGCAGGTGGCGGCACAACTGGTTCGCGATGCGGGTTTCGAGCCGGTGATGGTGGGGCCGCTGGCCAGCGCGGACAGGTTCGCGCCGGGCGGGCCGCTGTTCCGGCAGATTGGCACCGCCGAGGAATTTCGCAGGAAGATGGGCGGGAATTAGGGGCTAGTCCCCGTGCTCGCCGATGCGTTCACCTTTCGGGTCGCAGGGGAGGGCGCTCAAGTGGCAAAAGAGGCGCTTTCAGGTTTTCCTCAAAAATGCTTGCAAGGCAGGCATCCAGGCATTAAGATTCGCCCCCTCGTTCGCAAGGCACCGCGCAACGGGGGTGGGAAAAGACTTGCAAGGATTAACTCGATTCGAGATTCGAAAGAGTGAGCCTTCCAGAATAAAGAATTTCTCGAAAATGATTGATTAATCGCAGAAAGTTCTTTATAGTCTCGTTTCTCCGCTGCAAACAAAACGCAGCGACGCAAACGGCAAAGCCGGATGCGGTGCCCGAAAGGGCGGGTTCTTTAACAACCAAACAACCGATAAGTGTGGGCGCTTGATAACGGATGCGGAAGACTTCGGTCTTTTAGCTTTACAAGTTATACAGTGCTCGCACAGCAAAACGTGACTGGGTCTTCGGATCTGGTCAGTCAGTTTTCTGAGAGTGAGCGACCGCTCGAAAGAGCGAGGGAGCCGCGAGGCTTCCACACAGA
>NZ_JBWKQZ010000030.1:0-118426 GCF_059419025.1 Cupriavidus sp. GW821-FHT07C08 | reverse complement strand
CCCTGCAATTCCTGATACTGGTTTCTTCCCTCAATGCCTTGTCACGGTTAGCTTTGCGGGATTCTTCAGGGCCGACTAAATATTCTCCGCGCTTCTGGTCTTCAGCAAACGACTCAGCGTGGAGCGAGATGCGCCTGTGGCCGCGATGACCGTGTTCCACGATTGACCGGCATCCAACATGGCGAGGATCGCTGCATTGCGCTCTTCGTTCGGAGTGCGGCCTTTGTACTTGCCTTCGGCCTTTGCGCGTTCGATACCCTGAGCGGCGCGGCGTCTGCGGTCTTCATAGTCCTTGCGGGCGATGGCCGAGAGCATATCCAACATCATCCCGCTTAGCGCCTCCAGCATTCGTGTCGTGAAGGTATCGCCGCTGGCCGCGAGTTGGTGCGAGGTCGGAAGGTCCAGCGCCACGACGCGCAACTTGCGCGATTGGATCTCGCTGCGGAGCGTGGCCCAGTCCGATTCGTTCAGCCGCGAGAGCCAATCAACCTGCTCGATGAGAATGATGTCGCCCGGATGCGAGTCGTGGAGAAGGCGGAAGAGTTCTGGGCGCTGGAGGATTGCGCCGGATCCGTTCTCCATGTACCAGGCCGCGATGCGCAGGCCTTTTTCCTTCGCGAAGGCTTGGAGTTGCTTCTTGGCGCGCTGGGCGTCTTGCTCGTCTGTGGAGGCGCGGAGATAGGCGCGGGTAAAGGTCGTCATGAGTGGCCGCCGGTTCGGCTGGTTCGCTTTGAGCGGTTCGATTATATCCGGTTCCGGATGAGTTGGATTCGCCACAAATCGAACTGGGTCTGCCGCAGGTTCCGGAAAGGCGTGCCTAAGCGAACTGGTGGCCAGGAGTGTCCGCCGCTTGCGACGACATGTCCGCGTGCAGGAGCGATCACGCAGGCCGGGTGTCCTGCGAACGCTTTCCTGACATGACACCGGGAACGACCGCTTGCCTCTCGAAGCCGCCGTAGAGGTTGCCTTGGCTTGAAGGGCAGTTCAGGGTCGGTTTCGGCCGACTCCAACGGGACGGAAGCCCCGGAGTATGGCCTCCCCGCAGATCGGCGAAGAACCCTTTCCTCCGCCAAGTTCTTGGCGTGATCGAGGCGCTTGGTATATCCTGTTGCCTACTTCAGCGTCCCTGACGCATCGACCTCGCACCATCCGGTGCACAGCTTTTTGCCGTAACTTGGCTTCCCGCATTGCCGGGGCGCCATGCCTTTCTTTCTTATCCCATCGGGAACCTGTTCCCGGTGCGGCAACGGGTTCCCCTTTTCCGCTTCGGAGAACCCCATCATGCTGAACCCCACCATCGCCGTAGGCAAGATCAATCCTGGCCGCAATCCGCGCAAGTATTTCGATCCTGCCGAAATGGCGGAACTAACCGATTCCGTTCGCGAGAACGGTGTCATCCAGCCGATCCTTATCCGTCCGTTGGGCGATGACGCATTCGAGCTGGTGGCCGGGGAGCGCCGCTTGCGTGCCGCGAAGGCGGCGCACGGCGACGACTACCCCATCCCTGTCACCATCCGCGAGATGAGCGAGGAGGAAGCCGACCGGCTCGCCCTCATCGAAAACGTCCAGCGTGCAGACATGGCACCTTCCGAGGAAGCCGTGGCCGCCGCGCGGATCGTTGGACAACTCAAGGGTGACCGCGAGGAAGCCGCCAAGATCCTGGGCTGGGCCCGCTCCACGCTGGACAAGCGCCTGGCGCTGATGAACTGCAGCACGTCCGTTCTGGACGCGCTCAACACCCGCACCATCCAGCTCGGCCATGCTGAACTGCTGGCGACGCTCGCCAAGGACAAGCAGGACAAGCTCCTGCCCGTCATCGTGGGCGAGAAGAAGTCGGTGGCAGAACTGAAGAAGACCATCGAGGCAGCCGCGTGCAGCCTCGCTACGGCGATCTTCGACAAGGCTGACTGTGCTGCCTGCTCACACAACTCATCGTTGCAGACGGAGATGTTCGGCGAGGCCATCGCGACCGGTAATTGCACCAACCGCGCCTGCTACACCCAGAAGACCGACAAGCAACTGGAAACGGTTGCCTACGGCCTGAAGGATGAGTACCCGGTGATCCGGATTGTGCGTGCGGGGGACAACCATACGCGCGTGCAACTGGTGGTGGACGGTCCGACCGGCGTCGGCGAGGAACAGGCGAAGGCCTGCCACGCCTGCGAGCACTACGGCGCGGCCGTCAGTGCGCTGCCGGACAGCATTGGCAAGGTCTTCCGCGGCCAGTGCTTCGATACGGCTTGCAACAGCAAGAAGATCGCCGCACGACTGAAGGCTGAGCGCGACGCCAAGGCGAACGCGCAGAAACCGGCCGCGGCACCCGCGGGTGCAACCACGACTGCCAAGGGCTCGACCAAGGCTCCCGCTGAGGAAAAGGCCGTCACGCATATCAGCGAGACCGAGAAGGTGAAATCCTACCGGATCGCGTTGTGGCGCAAGGCGCTGCGCCGCGAGGCTGCAAGCGTCCCCGAGACCGCCAACATCTATCTGCTGGCGGCGGCGTTGTCCGGCCTCTCACGCAACATCGGTGGCGACACCATGGGCAAGATCTTCGAGAAGCTGACGGACGAGAAGGCTTCATCCACCGACCTCAAGAAGAACCTAGCCACCGTGCAGGAGCTGGATGCCGGCAAGCGAGCAACGCTGACCACCGCGATGACTGTCGCGGCCATCGAGGGGATTGAAGTCCATCACCTCGTGGCAATGTGCCAGTACCACAAGCTGGACCTGCGCCAGCACTGGAACCTGCAGAAGTCCAAGGACTTCCTGGAGCTGCTCACCAAGTCGGAGATGAAGGTGCTGGCCGACGAGCTGGGCCTGCGTGCCGCGCTCGGTGGCAGCTTCGCCAAGGTCTTCAACAAATCCAAGCCGGATCTGATCGAGTCGTTGCTCAACGTCGATGGCTTCGATTACACGGGCAAGCTGCCCAAGGTCCTGCGCTTCTGATCGCACCCGACCGCCAACCGGCGGTCGGACCTCCTCATTAATTCCATCTTTTCAAGGATCTCCCCATGTTTCAGGAACTCGTTCCGCTCGTCGCCGCGTGCGACAAAGTTGTGCTCACGCTCACCATGAAAGGTGACGCGATGGCTGTGGTGGTAGCACCGGTGGTCTCCAAGGCCGCTGACGCCGCGCTCGCCACGCCTCTTGCCCTGACCGCCTCCCCGGCAGAACTGGACGAGGGCTTCGCCCAGGCGATCGCCTCGGTGTCGGTTTCGCATCGCTCGTTGGCCGAACAGGTCGAAGCTACGGCTTCGATCCTGAGCGCCGCAACCAGCGCGCAGTCCACCAAGGCGCAGAAGGCGCTCTCCAAGGCCAACAGCAAGCCGGCTGCATTGTCTTCGGATGATGCGGACGGGGCTGACGGCAAGGACGATAACGAGGAGGGCGAGGGCAAGGCTGCGGCCCCCGCGCCCCCGACGTCGTCGCCCGAGCCGAGCGGCACCAACCTCGCCGATCTGCTTGGATAAGGAGCGACACCATGAGCCTGACCGTCCAGCAACTGACCCGTGAGTTCACCTACAACGGCATGACCCTGATGGATCCTGGCCCGGCATTCTCGCCCGACCAGGTGCGCGACATGTACACCGCCCAGTACCCCGAGCTGACCACCGCCACGGTGGACGGCCCGGAGCACAACGGCACCGTCATGCGCTACACGTTCGTGCGTGCCGCCGGCGCCAAGGGTTGCCATGCGTAAGCGTGACTTGATGCAGGCACTGTCCAGTCCGGACTTTTGCCTGCCTTCCAACCTGAAACCGCCCGAAAGGGCGGTTTTTTCACATTCTGAGGAGATGGAATCGTGTTGTTCGATCCTCGCCCATCTGATGAAAGCTTCGTTGAATCAGGCCACGGCTGGACGCCATCGCGACAGCCTCCCGCTGCCCGACGTCGACCTGCCCATGGTTTTCTGACGCTGCCCACGCTGCCGGCCGAGATTCCCGCCCGCGGGAAGCTGCAGTATGGCGACAGCGCGGACTCCCTCAGGCTGATCCGCAAGCAGTTTGAAACCGGCGTGCTGGCGGCCCGGGACGTGCAGGGGGCGGCCAGCGCCGGCGATGCGTTCGCGCAGGCCATGTTCGCCTGGCTGCGCCGGCGCACGCCCAAGTGCAAGCGGTTGAACTTCTCGTTCGCGCTGCTCGACCTGGCTGCCGCAAGGGAGCAGGTCGATCAGTTCGGATGGGACGAAGAACTCCATGCGCCGTTGTATTTGGCGATCGAGCTGGACGAAGAGACCGTGTTCGAGATCGGGCAGCGTGCCGAAGTCATGCGCCGCGCCGATCCGGCCCTGCTGTACACGGCCATTCACCTCGTCAACGAGGCGGCGGGCCGATCGCTCTTCGTGCGCACACCGGACGAGCTGGCGGACATGTTCGCCCGTTGGTGGTGGGAGTGCGATCCGACCATGAGCGATGAGGAGGCGCGGGAGTTTCTCGCCGAGCGGTTCGGCGACGACAGCTGCGAGATCGAGCGCTACCTGCCGTCCAGGGTACTGCCAGTGCTGGCCCCGGATGACGCGGTGCCGGCGTTTGCGCGCCGGGACAAGACGGTGCGCATCGACTGCCTGCGCGCCCCGCAGCTGGAGGCGCTGGCGGGTCGCAAGCGCGGCCTGCCACGCCGCATCTGCCTGGCGCTGCGGGACCTGCAGGCGGTACTCGCCCGCACCCGGCGCAGCCGTGCGCTCAACCACGCGCAATGGGCGGAACCGGCCTACTCGGCGGCGACGCTCTGCATGTGGCGGGAGCACTGGGTCGGTCAGATCCTCGATGACCACTTTGATTCATTGAACTGCGGCGGCGAAGCCACGATGTATCAGTCGCTGATCCCGCTGGCAGACACCCCCCGCGCCATCCGGCGCCAGTTCAAGCAGCTGGCCGACATGATGGACGTCATTGCGGCACTCGACCGCGTTCTTACCTTAATTTCTGAATAGGAGGGCCACATGGCCAAGATTCATAGTGCTTCACGCGACCATGATGTGGCCCTGCAAGCGGCCATTCTGCTTTATGGGACTGACCTCAGCGCGTTCTGCTATGCCACCGCGCATCACATCGTCACCGATGGTCAGACGGGGCGACCCGTGATCGGCGCCGGCACGCCACTGAACCGGCGTGCGCTGATCCAGGCGGTGCGGCAGGTCGCCGAGGCCTCGCTGCCTAAGGGCGAGTTCCTGACGCCCAACGTGCTGTCAATCGGCCCGGATGCCATCACCTGGTGGTGTCCGCCCGGCAATCGTCGCGTGTACTTCAACTGCGAGGAGTTGGGTGATCGCAGCGCCGTGACGCCCCATCCCGGTCTGGTCTTTCTTGCGTCGCCTGCGGGCTTTCGTGTGTTCGCCCTGATCGACGATGAGCGCCCGACGCCGGATTCGATGCTGTACGAGCCGCCGTATTTCAACACCTGGGATCACGGAAAGATCTGCATCGGCACGGCCCACGTGCCCAAGCAGATCGACGCCGCGTCCATAGCCGGCTGGGAGGGGGCGTTCTTTGCTTCGGCCTTCACCCATCCCAATCACGGCGGCAAGCGTGTCAACCATGCCGACGGCTTCTACGCCTTCTGGCGCGACATGCTGGACGGGAAGTTTCCCAGCTTCCCGAAAGTCGCCCTCATTCCCATGAACCAATCGCTCGGCAACTTGATCGCCGGCCAATTCTGAGACTGAACATGCATCCGATGGACATTACCCTGCAGCAATCCTTTCCGACGGTGATGGTGCCGCGCTTCGGCGACCTGGCACCGCTGGGAACGACAGGAGAGCGCCTGCTTATCGCCGCCAACGGCGTGTTTCTGGAAGTGTCGCGGCCCTGGCTGCAGCTCGTGCGCCGCGTGGGCCAGTTCGACGTCAAGACTGCCGTGCCCTATGGCACCGTGGCCGAGGCGACGGACCTGCGCTGCGGCAAGCTGCCTGCGCACCTGATCGGGCTGTTTGCCGAGATGGCGCGTGCGGCCATGCCCAATGAGACGGGCGGCTGGATCGTCTGGAATCCGGCAACCGGCGCATTCCGGCTGGTGCCGGTCACGATCCTGTCGCACGGGCGCGGTCATTTGCAGTACGACCGGCCGGCGCTGGCCGATGGCGAGGTGCTGGTGGTGGATTGCCATTCGCATGGCAACTATCCGGCGTACTTCTCATCGACCGACAACGAGGACGACCAGCATGACGTGAAGTTCGCGTTCGTGATGGGCAACTGCCTCGCTGTGACTCCGTCGCTGTGCCTGCGGCTCTGCGCCAAGGGCATCTTCGAGGCAGTCGACCGTGTACCGGGCGACTGGTATGCGGCGGCGCAGGCCCGGGAGGTGGTGTGATGACGTTTCAACACCATATCCCCGAAACCATGCGCATCAACGCGTGGCAAGTGGTGGTGGTCGGTGCTGGCGGTACCGGTAGCGCCTTGCTGCCGGCGCTGGCCCGTCTGCACCACGCTATGCTCGAACTCGGCCACCCTGGCGGTATCGAGTGCACGGTCTACGATGACGACACGGTGAGCGAAACCAACGTCGGCCGCCAGGGCTTCTACCCCAACGACGTCGGCCAGCACAAGGCGACGCTGCTGGTGAACCGGCTGAACCTGCTGATGGGCACCCGCTGGGAGGCCCGCCCGCGACGGATCGGCAGCCAAGATCGCTTTGTCTGCGACATGGCGATCGGCTGCGTGGATTCGCGTGCTGCGCGCAAGGCTATTCTCGGCGCGCTCGAGCGCGGTTCCGGCGGCTACTACTTGGACTGCGGCAATGAGACTGACCGCGGTCAGGTGATTCTTGGCCAGGTGCGCGGCAAGCGGGAAACCCGCCTGCCCCACGTCGGCGACCTGTTCCCCGAACTGGTCGACCCCAAGGGTGACAAGGCCGACACGGCGCCGTCCTGTTCGATGGCCGACGCGTTACGCAAGCAGTCGCTGGTCATCAATCAGGCGATCGCCGTGCAGGCATTCAACCTGCTGTGGACGCTGTTCCGGACGGGCACGCTGAAGTATTCGGGCATGTTCGTCAATCTGGAGGCAGGGCGCACCAATCCGTTGCCGATCGATCCCGCCGCATGGGCCCGATTCGGCTACGACGTGGCCGCCAAGCCCGCGCGCAAGCGTGCCAAGCCGGCATGACGGCGCGTCGCCATTCCATGCACCCACCCCCGGACCGATGTTCGGGGGTTTTTTTTTGACGGCACAATTGCAACGCGCGCGTCCAGGCTGATACCATCACGGCACTTCTCGCGTCTCAGACGCATCGATTTTTCTCAATCCTGACCGTCGTCAGGCCTTCATCACCCGCAGGGGCATAGTCCCTGCGGCTGTGTTCCTGTTTTTTTTTGGAGCACACCTGTGATTCAGACCATCCAGATTGACCCGCGCCAGCTCAAGGCTATCGCCTTGCTAGCGCCCAAGCAGGACCCCCGCTATTGGCTCAATGGAGTCTTTGCTGAGGCCATGCCACGCGAAACGCGCCTGGTTGCCATGGACGGGCAACGCATGGGCGTGTTCCGTGCAGAGAAGGCCAACCAGCTTGGTGACGCCATCTGCGTAGGCTGCATCCTGCCCCACAACGTCATCGAATGCGTGAAGCCGGTGCGCGGAAAGTTTGGCTCGCTGGAACTGCGCCTCGATACCGAGCGGCCCGGCTGGGCCGAACTGGTGCATGGTGGCACGCCATTCGAGTTTGTGCGGCGCGATGCGGGCTATCCCATCTACCGTCGTGCCATCGGTCCCCATCGGGGTAGCGGTGAGCCGGGGCAGTGCGACCCGCGCCACCTCTATGACTTCCACCGCGTCTTCCAGGCGCTGGAGGGCAAGTTCGCCGCTGACAGCGGCGGCGTCTATCTCCATCACAACGGTACCGACAATACGCGCGTCAGCCTCTACGGGTGCGAAGACTTTGTCGGCACCGTGCGACCACGCAAGGCTGACGGCCCGGCTCTGTTCTTCTGGGCGGATTCGCCGGCTCCCGTCGCTCGCGTGAACCCGGCGGACGTTGTGCCTGTCCTGGCAGAACCTGCTTAACCGTCATTCTTCATCCCTTGCGGGGCAAAGCCCCTCGGGGGCTTGCTCCGTTTCACCCATTAAGGAGCAATCAATGCCTCAAATCACGCTTTCCCGTTCGCAGGTTGAGTGCCTTGTCGCCTTCTGCGACGCGGCGAAGTCCGAGAAGTTTTTTATCGCCAAGGACCACGGCGCTTACGTGGGCTATAGCACCGGCCCCAAGCCTGAGCAGCAGTGTCTGTTTTACTTTAAGGGGTGCAACCCCGCCGTGGATGCGGAGTTCTACGAGAACGCCCGTCGCGGTTTTGGTGGCGACGATTTCGGTGAGCGTCTGTCTCTGACCGGTCTCAAGGAGACCCTGGCCAATGCAGATTGCAAGTCCGTAAGGATCACCGTCACGCCCAGGTCTATCCGGATCGACGCGTTCGCCTGAGACGGCTCCACAAACGATGCCCGGACTGCTAAGATAGCCGCACTTCTCGCGTCCCTGACGCATCGACCACGCCGGCATCTCCGCTGGCACAGCTTTTCCCCCCCTACGGGCCTTCCTGCCCGTAGGCATGTTGGCCCATTTTCATGTGAGGCCAGCATGTTCAAGCGTTATTTCCTTCTCTTTGCATTTATCAGTGCTATCAGTGGCTGCGCTGCTCAGGCTTCGCCCAATGTCTACCGCGGTTCCGATGCCATGCGCGCCGGTTCGGCTGAGCAGGTGACGGTAGTGCGCGTGCGCAACGTCACCATCGCTGGCGACGGCATGCTGTCGGCCAGTTCCGGAGTGCCGGCCATCCTCAGCACGTTGGTTGGCGCGGTACTCGGTGCACGTGTCATCGGCAACGGCGACGGCCGTTACATCGCTGGCGCACTCTCGGGCACGGCAGCGGGTGTCATCGGCCAGGTGGCGGCCACGCACCTGTCACAGCGCGACGGCGTGGAGGTCATTGTCCGCACGGACAGCGGCCGCCAACTCGTCGTGGCACAAGGTGCAGATCAGCAGTTCGTTACCGGCGAGCGGCTGTATCTGGTGTCGTCGGGCAGCGGCTATCGCCTGACGCGTTGAACAGAGGGCCGGCCCGCCGGCGCTCCCATCCCATGCAAGCCCCGAGAGGGCTTGCCCAAGCGTTCGCGCGCTTGGGCAAGCGCTTTTGATCGCGTCCATGACGCATCGAAACCCGCGCCTGGCACCGCCAGGACCAATCCCTTGCACCCACGAGGCGCCGCCCTCGTGAGCGGCGTCCCATTTCACGGAGCCGACTATGCAACCCATCACCCCGATCCAGACCGAAGGCAGGACCGTCGACCAGGTCACCCACCTGCTGGCGCGCACGCTGCGCGCGATCGACCTCGAACCCGAGTGGATCATTCCGGCGAACCATCTTGCCGACGCCAATGAAGCGCAGTATGGCCTGTTGCCCGACGCGGGCTGGCCGGCAGAGCACGCTCGCCATCGCTTCGCGGTCTCGGTCGATCGCGGCTGCTCGGAGGGCTGGCGCGTGCATGTTGATCACATCGCCACTGCCGTCGAAGGCCCCACCGGTAGCACGATCCTGCGCAAGCTCGTTGTGGCCAAGATGTTCAGCCGCGACCAGGCGTGGCAGACGGCGCGCGTGATCAACCGCTTGCTGGACATCGACTGATCCGGAATGCGTGGCGCCTTCGGGCGCCGCGCACACAGCACCAGAGTGCTTGCTCAATCGACGAGCGATTCGGCAAACACTCTTTGATCGCGTCCAAGACGCATCGAACCCCCGTCTGGCTTGCCCAGACCTTCACCCTTTTCGGGACACCGTCCCGTTGGGGATGGCTGTCCCGTTTCAACCGAGACTTGCCATGAAAATCCCCAAATCCTTTACCCAACCGCACCAACCCGGCAACGCCGCGGCCTGTGCCAGCCTCAAACGCGATGCTTCCCGTGTCATGCGCCGTCTGGCATGCGACCTGGGCCTGCGTCAGCGCGATTTCACCGTGCGCGAGCGCCGGCGGCGCCGCGATGCGACCGACCTGTTCGCGTTGCACACCGATACGCTGTACGTGCAGATTGCCCACGCGCCGCAACAGTCCGCGGCTCGCCTGAGCTTTCGCACCTGCCGTGGCCGCGACGACCATACTGGCGGGCGCGACAATGCGGTCTGCCTGCAGTCGATCGGCTCGTCGGAGGGCTACGCCTCGCTCGTTGCCACGCTGCGCGTTGTAGCCGGCCGGCGCAGCTGAGGAGGCGTGACGATGACGCGGATTGCCAAGGTCATTCTCAAATCCACGAGCGGCGACGAATACTCCTGTTCCGTTCACTATGAGCCGGATGCCGACGTCGTTACGCTGCCGGTCCGGCTGGACAATCTGGTGGATGCCTCCATTGCGATGGGGGAACGGCACGTTCTGATGCTACTGGAAGACGGCTATCAGTTCCCGTTGGTGCGCAAGGAACCGTCCATTTACAGCGTCGATCGCTCCAGGGCGGACAAGCGTGGATGGCTGCAAGAAGCCCGCATGGCCATTGTGGCTCCGACCAAGGATCAGCGCCTGCAGTACGGGCGCTTTACTCATACGCTTTCGGCTGCGGCGATCGTCGGTCTGGCTGGTTATTCAACAAGCCGGCCTGGCTGGAACTTGACTGCGGTGGCAAATGGCGTGAGCCTTTTTGTGATCGCAGGTGTATTATTTGCCGTAGGTGCAGTCCTCTCGAAAGGAGAAAAGTGATGTTCGGCCCACCTCTTCTGGTTCTCGCGTTGCTGTTCTCGGCCTACCTGCTGTGGGCGGATCGCAACGGCCGTCGCGTCCACAAGGACTGAGCGCCAACCTTCCTCTCAGGTGTCCGGGTCCCGGACGTCTGCTCTGACGCATCCCTCCGGGGGTGCGTTTTTTGTTTCTACCACCCACGCGGGGCATGCCCCCGATGGGGCCGCCCTGTATCCAAGATTCAGGAGTGCTCCATGGAAGACCACATCATCGGCGCTGGCATAGCCAGCTACCCGGCCGGACTGCACCTGCGCGTCCACGTCTATCAATCCAATCTGCGTCCGGCGCTGTCGCTGGTCTGCGCGGACGATTTTGAACCGTATGCCGATCTCACGGCCAATGTTCCGCAGGAGCACCTGGCCGACGACGAGGTATTGGTGGCGGCCTGGAACGTGCCGGATGACGTGCTTGAGGCGTTGCTGGTGACGGGCTGGTTCAGGCCGATTCGCACGTTCGCCACGGGCCATGCCCGCGGGCCGGTCTGGAAGATCCAGTCTGCCGAGCTGCTCGCATGGATTGCCGATGCGCGCGCCGAAGCAGGCGTGGAGGCATCGTGATCGCCATTGCGAGCTGAACCTCGCACACACATTTCAATTCCTTTCCACCCAGACGGGGCAACGCCCCGTCGGGCTTGCTCCGTTCGCTCTCGGAGCAAATCAATGTACGTTGTTA
This sequence comes from Cupriavidus sp. GW821-FHT07C08, assembly GCF_059419025.1. NCBI lineage: Bacteria > Pseudomonadati > Pseudomonadota > Betaproteobacteria > Burkholderiales > Burkholderiaceae > Cupriavidus > Cupriavidus sp. GW821-FHT07C08. The sequence goes on along the minus strand of NZ_JBWKQZ010000030.1, from coordinate 107,045 downwards.
CCACTGGCCCGGAGCGGGTCGATTCCCGCACGACGCTGGCCGGCGTGCTGGCGCTTCTGAACCACGAACCTGGCCCCAAGCCAGGCTTGCGTGCGGAGGACATTTCCGTGCGTCATGTCGAGCGCGGCGCCATTCCCGTCCTGCGGCTGCCCTCCGGGTCATTCGCGGTGCGGCCCGCCGGCGACCCGAAGGCGATCCTCACGTCCATCCTGGACGAGGTGGAGCGCTTCATTGTGCGTCCGCACGGCAAGGTGCTGCGCCCGCATGAGATGAGCCGCACGTCCTGGCAGGCCGTCTGGGCTGCCGGTCGGCTAGCGGTCTTCACCAACGAGGCCGTTGATCCCGACCACGTCGCAAACCTCGGAGCGGCCAACCTGGATCTGTTTGCGGTGGCCGAGCCGTTCGATGCCTACGCCTTCGTGCACGGCGAGTTCCACCGGCGCTTCGGCTACGGCACGAACGGGCCTGAGTTTGCGCCGGGGGCCGGCATCAACGGCCGCCATGAGGTGCATGTCGCCTATGCCTTGCAACGCGGCGAGCCGGTCCGGGACTGCATCCTCAACGCCTACCGCAGCGGGGGTGACGCCTCTGACGCCGGCCGCCATGACCTGCACTGGCTGCCTACACTGATTGCGGTACCGTCGCTGCGAGGTGCTCTGTCGGCCAACCAGCTGCAGGCGCTGTGTTCGGTGATGCGCCATGACAAGCTGGCCACCACTGCGCGCAATGCGCCTCGCCTGATTGCACTGGTGAAACCTCTCGCGATGGACTGCACACACGTCGATGTTGACGACGCGTTGTTCGCCGCGCAGGTGGTTCCACCACTGGCCGCGCCGTTGGTCAGGGCCCCGACCGGGGACGACGCCGCCCCGGTGTCGCCGCTGGCCGCACGCCTGCACGCCCTGATCCGTGCAAAGCGCTATGCAGAGCGCATCGAGCGGGCGCAGGCCGACCGTGCCAAGGGCAGCCTGAGTGAGCGCCGGTTTCAGCACGAATGCGCCCTGGCCGCCATCGAACGCGACCATGGCAGCTTCATGTGGCCGAACCGCTTCGCACTGGCTGTCCTGCAGCGTGACCTGGGTTGCCTGCTGGAAATCCTGGACACGCCCAGCGACCGCAACACGCTGTCCAAGCGCGTGCTCCGCGAGGAATGCGGGGTGGTGCTGACCGGCGTGCCGGCGGCCACCCGCCGCCGCCGCATCTTCGAGCTGTGCGGCTTCTCGGAAGCGGAGCAACGCCAGTGGGATGCACAGGCGCTTACCGCGCGCTCGCTGCGTCTGCAAGCGAAGGATGCCGAACGCGCGCGTGAGCGTGCCGAGGCCTCGCGCTGGAACCTGAACGGCACGCGCATGAACGGGCGCGAGTATGTCGACCTGTGCATTGGCGAAGGCTTCCGACAGATCCGGCATCTCCCGCGAGGAAATTCCCGCGTGTACTACATCGAGCAGCCCGAGACGCGCACCACTCGCCGCCTGCAGGCCGGCGATGGCACCCTGGCCTACGCCCAGGCGCGACTGGCCGAACTTGAGCCCGCGTTGGCGATTGCCGCGTGATTCTTCTTGCAACCTCCCCCCGGCCACGTGCCGGGGATCTTCCCTCTCACAAGCGGCAGCAGATTTGCTGTCATTCCGAATGACACTCGCACCGTATTGCCTGTAAGCTATGTCGATAGAGCGTTGTTCGCACTGGTCAGAATCAGTCCAAACAGCGTTTTACCCGCGTCTGCCGACGCATCGACCTCTGCCAGCACTGCTGGCGCATTCATTGAAACTTCCCACAGGGACACCCTCCCTGTGCGGAAGATGTCTTTGTGGGGCTCCCCTTTAGGAATCCCATGAAAGTCAACCCTTCCCAACTGCACACCCTGCTCGCGGCCTTCATTCCCGCACGCCTGCCCGTCCTCATCACCGGGGCGCCTGGCATCGGCAAGAGTGATATCGTGGACAGCGTCGCCAAGGCTGCCGTCCACGACCTGCTGATCTCCCACCCCGTGGTGGAAGATCCGACCGACTCAAAGGGCCTGCCTTTTCCGGCAACGGATGGTGCGGGTGCCAGCTTCCTGCCATTCGGGGACCTGGCCACTGCGCTCAACAGCACGCGCCCGCTGGTCTGGTTCATCGACGACCTCGGACAGGCTTCACCGGCCGTCCAGGCCGCCAAGATGCAACTGCTGCTCGCGCGGCGCATCGGTGAACACGTCCTGCCGGACCACGTTACCTTTGTTGCCGCCACCAACCGTCGCAGCGACAACGCGGCGGTGTCCAACATCCTTGATCCGTTGAAGTCCCGTTTCAGCACCATCGTGGAGCTGGAACCGACGATCGAGGACTGGACGCGGTGGGCGGTCACGAACCACGTGCCGCCGGTGCTGATTGCCTTCCTGCGCTTCCGTCCCGACCTGCTGCTCTCGTCAGAGCGCAGCAAGGAAGTGGAAAACCTGCCCTCGCCGCGAGGCTGGGGACATGTGGCGCGTCAACTGCCGCTGGTACCGCTGGGCATGGAAATCATCGTCACGGCCGGCGCGGTAGGCGAGGGCGCGGCGCTCGAGTTCGAGTCGTTCCGCCAGATCTATCGCGAGTTGCCCAGTGTCGATTCGGTGCTGGCCGCACCAGAATCCGCCAGGATTCCGGACAAGGTGGCCGCGCAGTACGCCATCTGCTCGGCGCTCGCCTCGGTTGCCAACGAGAACAACTTCGATCGCGTGATGGTGTATGCCAATCGCCTGTTCGAAGCCCATCTCGGCGAGTTCGCCGTGATGCTCGCCACCGACGCCGCACGCCGCGATGCGCGGATCTGCGCCACCCCGGCCTGGATCAATGCGCAGGGCGGCAAGCTCGGTGAGTTGCTGCTCGGTAACTGAACCCCCGTTCTTCTTCATCCCATGACGGCGAGCCAACTGGCTCGCCGTTCGTCTTTGCAGCCGTATCCATCCCATTTCCAGGAATCATCATGAACATTCAAGACATTACCAAGCGCGTCATGCTCGCCACCTTCAACACGTCGGTGTGGCGGGCGCGCAAGTTCGACACCCGGGCGACCGAGGAAGTCGAGGCGAACCACGACACCAAGGACATTGGCCGCTTCAACAAGAAGCTGCTGACCGACGGTGCGACGTCCTACAAGGAGGTGTGTGCGATCGCCAATCGCGCCCGCGCCTACTTCGACGCGCACAGCCTGGACTACGACCAGCTGGGCGTGCGCCTGTTGCCCACCGACATGTACATGGAGGTGGCCGACCGTCAGCGTCAGTTCCAGGACGAGTTCAACGCCGCGACCGCGGTGTTTCTCGCCGACTATCCGCGCCTGAAGGACGAGGCGCGGGAGGCGCTGAACGGTCTTTTCGACGACGCGGACTATCCAACCCAGGCGGAACTGGCGAAGAAGTTCGGGATGCGCCTTGCGGTGCTGCCGTTCCCGGACGCGAGCCAGTTTGACATTGCCCTGCCGGCCAATGTGCTGGACGGACTGAAGACGGAGATGGACCAGCGCGTACTCGGCGCGGTCAAGACCGCCAATGACGACCTGGTCGGTCGCCTCTTCGAGGCCGTGCAGCATTTCGCCAACCGCCTGTATGGGGCCACGAACGTGCGGCTGGACGTCGCCGACAAGGTGCGCGAGCTGAGCGCGCTGCTGCCAAAGCTGAACTTCTCCGGGGACCCGGCGCTCACGCGCATCCTGGAGGATACCCAGCAGCATCTGGCGCGGCACAGCGGCCTGGACCTGCGCAACTCGACCGAACTGCGCAAACAGGTGGCGGAGAAGGCCATGGAGATCGAGGCACAGATGGCCGCCTTCATGGGCGGCCCGCCGCCATCGTCGGACGTCGCTGCGCCGGCGTCGCCCATGTTCCAACTGCTGACTGCGTGAGGCCGTCATGCGCGATCGAATCTCGAAGCAGCGCTCCCAGCTCATCCTGTCGCAACCGTTCTTTGGGGCGTTGCTGATGCGGTTGCAGCTGGTCGAGGATCCGTCCTGCAAGACGTTCTGGGTGGATGGCGTATCGCTGGGCTACAACCCGGCATACGTCGCCACCCTGAGCGATCTTGAGCTGCGCGGCTCTCTGGCGCACGAGGTCCTGCATCCGGCCAACGGCCATTGCTGGCGCCGTGGTGTTCGTGATCCCGGCCGTTGGAATCAGGCCTGCGACTATGCGATCAATCCGTTGGTGCTCAACGCCGGCTTGCAGTTGCCGGCCGGCGCGCTGATCGACGGACGCTTTCTCGGCAAGTCCGCAGAAGAGATCTATGCCATGTTGCGCCAGGAAGGGTCGGAGCAACCACAGCCGCAGCCGCAACCGGCGCCCCAGCCAACGCCACAGCAAGACGGCGGCGGTCAGGGCGATGGCAAAGGCTCGCCACAGCCTGGCGGCCAGGACGGGTCAAGCGATGGCAACGGCGATAGCAGCGCCGGCGGCGATCCTTCGCAAACCTCGCCGGAGTTTTCCCCCGGGGAGGTGCGCCAGCAACCGCAGGTAGACCAGCAAACGCTGGCCAACGAGTGGAAGGTGGCGACGATGCAGGCGGCCAAGGCCGCACAGATGCGTGGCAAGTTGCCGGGTGAGTTGAGTGCGATGGTGGCCTCAGCCACGCGGGCGTCGGTGGACTGGCGCTCGGTGCTGCACCGCTTTGCCTTCGAGCAGACTCGTTCGGACTACAGCTGGGCGATGCCGAACCGGCGGTACACCCACATGGGCCTGTACCTGCCGGCCTTGCACGACCAGTCGGTGGGCGATGCGGTCTTTGTGCGCGACACCAGCGGTTCGGTGTTCGACGAGACGCAGGCGCAGTTCGGGGCGGAGATCGAAGCGGTATTCGCCTCGCTGCAGCCGCGGCGTCTGTTCGTGCTGGACTGCGACACCCGCATCGCGCAGGTGCAGTGCTTTGAGCGGGGCGAGGCTATCGAGCTGGGCCCCATCCGTGGCGGTGGCGGCACGAGCTTCGTGGCGGCATTCGCCTGGCTGGAAGAGCAGGGCATCCACCCGGCCTTCCTGGTCTATCTGACGGACATGGACGGGAAATTCCCGGCTGCGCCCCCTGTGTACCCCACGCTGTGGGCCTCGACCACGCCGCTGCGTCGGATTGCTCCGCCGCCGTTTGGCGAGGCCGTCGAGGTGATCGTTTGAACCCAACCCCGGACTAGCTCCGGGGTTTTTCTTTGGTTCACCGCCGATTTCCGGAGGACGGTCCCACCCGGATCGGGTTCATCCGACCGAGACCAACAACGGTCATTCGATAATCGACATGCGAGCGACCGAGATGGGTCGGGAACAGCCGACCGGCGCTGGCTATCGCAACACGCGTGCTGGGCAAGGCCCGCCCTCGCTACCCCGGTGCGCGAGGGATGCCCTGCATGGGCTCGGCAACCGGGCCCATGAGGACCCAGCGACGCATTCCAGAGTGGCCAGCGCTTGACATCTCGGCCGGCGCGAACTTTGCTTGCGATAGGAAGCGGCTCTCCAGTTATCGCCCATGCCCTTGCAGACGCCCCCTTCGCCCTCCGCCCGTACTTGGGCTCTCCACTGCACGCTCTTTCGCGGGCAGACTCCGCCGCGCGCATGCCTGTACGTGCTCGCGGACCTGCGCCGAGGCGTCGCGCTGTCGGCCATACTGGCCGAACAGCCGCTGGGTGGTGCCTTGGCCGCATGGCTGGAGGCGGCCGCGATCGGCAGGCCCCCGCCACGGGCGCTGCAGTCGGCCGAGCTGCCCTCGGAGCAAGACCGGCGGGCTCTTTGCGCATGGATTGCAGCCTACGACGTTGTTCTAGAGCCGCAGGCTCTGGGTGGGCGTTTCTGGAAGCCTGTAGATCAACTCTTGCAGTCGGCGTGGGAAAGCCTTGGTCTGGCGCCCGGCGCAGTCGGCGAGATGCCGACCTGGTCCGGCGCGCAGCAGGGGCTGGACCGCTGGTTTCGCGAACATTGCCAGCACCTCAGCGGGGTGTGACACCGCGTGCGGGGGCGTCTGCGATATTGGCTACCCGGTGGTGGGAACGGCGGTAGCCGCTGCAGGTCCTGAGCCCCCGGCGGGGGCCCCATCCGTTGGAAGCAGCAGTGGTGAACGAGATGTTCAAGGAAGCGCGGGTGCGCAACGTGTGGGCAGAGACCGGCCATTGCAGACGTTGGCTGAAGAGCAGGATATTGCACCGCTTCTTCTTACGTTTACTACGACGGTACAGTTCCTACACTTGGTATGGGTCGTGGACGTCAGGTGCGCGGCCCTCTCAATTACTTCCACGCACTACATGCTGTCGGAAAGAGAAGTAACATGCTGCAAACATTGTTCGTGCGGCATGCTTGTCTCGCTGGTCAAACAGGAGGATGCAATCATGCAAACTGTTATAAGGAGATTTTCCGGAAAGGGTGCAAAGGAGTTGTTCGATCTGCTGGAGACGCGCACGGCTGAGGTCGAAGAACTGATGCGTTCGGTCAAAGGCTTTGTCGGCTACACCCTCGCACGCAGCGGCGATGGCGGATTCTCGGTGACTGTTTGCGAGGACAAGACAGGCACTGACGAAAGCGTCCAGAAGGCAAAGGACTGGATCGCGAAAAACGCCGGAAGCACGGGCGTGGGCGCGCCGGAGATATCGGAGGGATCAGTCCTCATTCACCTGAAGTAACTTTGCCTTGCGACTGGCAGCGCGTGAGTTCAGCGGGCGGATTGGGACGTATGCAACCGGCCTCACCGTCCACTCCTCACGCCCACGTCTTGCCGGGTTCGTCCAGACCTGCCCATTGCAGATCCTCCGGGCTCGTCACAATGCGGTACTTCTGGCTCTCGTGCCGCCTGACATGCATTCAACGGATCCACGTCCGCACCATTCCGAAAAGCGGAGGGGGCAATCTGTTTTCTTCTTCCTCGAGCTGCGAGTCGCGAGCAAGCCGACGCATGCAACTCATGGCAAACGCGTTGAACGGCTGCTTCGGAGCGGACTGACTGGCCGGAGTGGGTCGTTCAGCGACCCTCGGTCACCCCGCAGATCGGCGATAAACCTAATGTTGTTTGCGCCAAGCTGGGCGCCCACAAAAAAGCCCGGCAAACCGGGCTCATGTACCTCAAAAGAGATAGAAATTCATGCGCGTTTCCGCAAATAGGGTGGACTCATGTGCTCGGGGTCTGCTCGGTCGTCGCATCGGCAAGTTCGACAGGGTCTGCTGATTCTGTAGCCACGGTTTCCCTCGCAAAGACATGTGCGCCGGTGCCGCTGCCGATGGCGGCTACCCGTGAGATCTTGCTCTCCAGGTTCGCGTTCAACCCAAGCCGGATAGTGCCGGCATAGAAGATTTCGCCCTTTACGCGGCCGTTGAGGATCAGCGTGCGGCGCGCGGCCACGTCGCCCTCAACGATCCCGTCCACAACTACGTGATCGCCTTCGACCTTGCCGCGCACGATACCGCCGACACCGACATGGAGCAGTCCCGCGGACGAAGAGAGATTACCGTCGATGAGGCCAAGGCAGGTAATGCCGTGATCCGCCGCCACGTCGCCGTGAATGCTCATGCCACGATTGAGCACGCTGAAGGTAGGGGTGTCTTTCATGGTCGTCTTCGCCTCAGAACAGCTTGATCTCGGCCGCGCTATCGGCACGGCGGGCAGTGGGGGTGGCCGGTGTGGCCTGTGCCTGCGCCGGCGCCGGCTCGACTTTGCGCGCGACCGGGGCGGCAGCCCGGGCGGCTGGAGCGGGGCTTGGCTGCGAATGGCGCGCGGGCACAACGACTGGCGCCGCCGGCGTTGCCACTGGCTCGGCTACCTTGGAAGCCGGCTCCACCGGCTGCGCCTTGACCGATACGGGCGTGCTCTGCACCTCAGCGGCGGCCAACGGCGGCGCCTGGACGGGTTCCTGGGCAGGAGGCTTGACCTGCTGCGCGGCAGGGGCGGCGGACTCAGGCGGTGCCGCGGTGGTTGCCCGTCCGTGCTGCCATGTGGCGATGGCCATGCCAAGCGCGCCTGCTGCGATGATGCCCACCACAACACTGACGACCAGGCGAGCATTGCCGAAGCGTCCGGCCCAAGCTCGCGCCGCGCCCGCGGCGGCGTAGGCGGGGGGCGGCAGCATGTGGCCGCCGGAGTGTTGGGCGCTCGTCGGCGCTTCAAGGGTGAGGGGGGCGTGCGCGAACTGCTCGTGCAGGCGCTGGATCTCTCGAATGTCCACGGTAATCCTTGGGGTCGGAAGGGCGGGATAGGTAGGCGCGGCTAAGCCAGCCGGCTGCCGTCATCGGCGAACCGGTCGTTGTCCGGAATGCAGAGCGTGTGGATGATGTTGATGCGGCGGCTGGCGATATCGAGTTGGGTATCGCGCTCGGCACCGGAGATCGAGCGCCCCACGTGCGCGAACAGCGTGGCCGACGACAGTTTGTCGTACTGGTTGAGCAGGCGCAGCAGTCGCCCGGCGAGTGCGTTGGGCACTTCCACGGCGACCGATTCATAGCCGATCGAGAACTCCAGTTGGTTCTTCGTGGCGAGCCACTCGGTCACGCGCGTGAACCAGATTTCAGCCTCTCGGAAGGCTTCGTCCAGCGCCTTGACCTTGCCGCCCCGCGCCACCGAGCACTTGGACGCGACGAAGTTGTAGTCATCGTGCAGGAAGCGGCGTGTGAACACCGACGAGAACGACACCTCGACCTTGGTCGCCGTCTCGGGAACGATGCGTGAGATGCGGTCTGCGCTGATGAGTCGCGTGATCGGCTTGAGGCCGGTGTCCGGTGCGGTGCGCTCGTTGGGAACGGCCTGCACGGTGTCGGATGGGGATTGTGGTAGTTGGGCAGGGGCTATCCCTGGCTGCTCGGCAAAGTCCATGATCGTAGGTCTCTCTCTCTGCGGAGATTCTCTGTCAGGACACGGTACCGTTGCGCATCGTAAGGTATGCGATTTTCGCGAGGTTACGCGCTTTGCACGTTGACGCAATCCGTGCATAATGCTCTCACTTCTCGCGTCTCCGACGCATCGACCTGACTCCACCGCGAGTCCATTGCATTTCTCAAGTCGTGCCTTAGCGCATGCGCCGACCGGTTGGCTACCGGTGTGGACATTCCATTGTGATGAGCAATTTCGCCGTTTGCTCCCCATCTATCATCCGTAATACGCGTCCGTGACCAGTGCTGCTTCGGCATGCACTGTGGACACCGTTCGAGCCTGGGACCATGTGGGTCTCTCTCTCTTGGCCCCTCCTGGGCAGAACGGCCGTCGTCGGCTGATCCGTGATCCTGCGGTGAACCCTGTGTTCTAAATGGGCCGAAGTGCGGCGTGAACCTGCTGCACGAGGACGACTTTGCGTCCTCACATAGAGCCTGCGCGTTGTGCGCACCGCTCCCTGTTCGCCACGCCCCCGGAAGGGGCGTGGCAACGGGTTTTCCTGCAAGAAAGCTCGCTTCCGCACGTTCGGAGCGGGCTTTTTTTGTTTGTAGGAACCCTCGAACAGGAACACAGCCATGCTGTCTGCCATCGATCAGAATTCCGAGATTCGTGCCGCGATCGCGGCCACGCTCGCCCGCCGCCGGCCCGATTACGTCGGACAACCGAATGCGTGGCTCAATTTGTGTGAAGCGGCCCATGTGGCCGGTCTAGCGGAACCCGCCCGAGCGGCGTTCCTTTCCAAAGTAACGACCCAGCGCGGGGCCGACATAGCCCTGCGCCTTCGGGAGCATGCTGCGTCCATCCGCGTCGCCGTCGTTCAGTATCTTGAACAACGTAGGAGCAACGCATCATGCAACGAGCCATTGGCTACACCGACTTCAACCAACCTCGCAGTCTGATCGAGGAACGGCCCGCACGGCCACCCATCATTGGCAAGATTCGTCCGGGCATCAAGGTGCTCACGAAGAGGGCCAAAGAGAATGATCAAGCGGTCAAGATCCACGACGCCGGGCTCGCACGCGGCGACTCGTTCGAGGCAATCGGCGAAGAGATCGAGCGCAAGACCAAACTGCGCAACGCGCTGGTGCCGAAGAACACCGCCTGGTTCACCTGCCGGGCTTCGGACTTCACCAATCCGGCCACCGCCGACGAAATTCTCCAGAAGTACGGCGAAGATCGCGGCGACGGCCCGAAGCTTTGGCGCTTCCCCGTCATCTTCGCGTTCGACGACTGGCTGGCGAACATGCCCAACCAGTTGAAGGTATGGGGCACGCGGGGCCTGCAGTACTTCTCCGAGTACGGTACCGACGGCAAGCGGTATTGCAAGATGTACGCCGCACCGGAAGTCGATCAGCGAGCGCAGCGCGCCAAGCGCCTCTTTGGCGGGCGCACCATCATCCTGCGCCAGGACGACGCCATTCCCGATGGCGTGTGCGACCCGCACCAGTGCCCGCAATACCAGGAGCGCAAGTGCAACCTGAGCGCGAACTTCCTCTTTGCGGTTCCCGACATTAAGGGCCTCGGCCTGATCGAGTTGCCGACCAATTCCATCTACGTGTTGCAGAAGGCGTATGCCGCGATGCAGACGGTGGCGTTGGCACGGGGCGGCCGCCTGGCCGGCCTGCAATTCTGGCTCTCGAAGAAGGCGGTCGAGATTACCCGCATCGGTGACGATGGCCTGCCAATGCGGCAGGAACAGATGCTCACGATGCTGGACGCGGAGATCGATATGGGCGCGCTGCTGGATGGCGCAGACCAGATGGCGCCGGCACTGGAGGCCGCAAGCCAGGCGGTTGCGCTGCTCGAAGGTGCAGCGGCTGCAACGGCTTCGCCGCCGGTGACGCCGATCGCCGATGTCTCGGACGCGATGCTGTTGGCGCCTGAACCGGCGCCGATGGGGTTGCCAGCATCGGGCACTACGCTGATGTCGACCGAAACAGATCCCGAGGACCGTGAAAGCGTGCTGGCCGACCTGGCCGCTCGCCTTGGCATGGCGAAGGGGCAAGACAAGATGGACTTGCTGACCTTTGCGCGCATCGAGTACGGCCAGGGCTGGACCAAGCGGCTCAAGGACGTCGACAGCATGATCGGCGAGATGCAGACGGCGCTGGCCAACCCATTGGCCTTCCGCGAGCAGGTCCGTGCTCGCTTGCGCGAGGCTACGTCTTCGGTCTGACGACGTAGCAAGGTGAGCGGCGCGCAATGCGCCGTTCACGTTTGCTTTCACCCCAATCCCTTTCACCTGTGGCCCATCCAGGCCACGTCTTTCCCCTCTGCGCGCCGCCACTGGCGCACATCACATTGGAGAATCACATCATGCTCAACGCGAGTGAGAGCCTGCTGCTGGCTCACTTTTCTGACTTGCATTACTCAACCGGCAATCTGGTCGAGGCGGATCGCTGCTTCGGCTTTGCCGTCGAGCACGCGATCACCGCGGGCAGTCGGGTCGGCATCATTTCGGGCGACTCGACCGATCATCGCTTGGACGCCCACACCCCGGCGCTGCGCGTGCTGGCCCAGCGTATCCGCCGGCTTTCGGAGCACATGCCGATAGTGATGCTGCAAGGCACCTTTTCCCACGAGCCGCCCGGCACATTGGATCTGTTTCGCCTCGTTGGCAGCCATTACCCCGTCTACATCGCTGACCGCATCCATCAGGTGGCGCTGTGCGACGGCGAGTTCACTGCGTCAGCGGGCGCGCTGTTCACGCCGGCTGAGATCGACGCGCTGCTCGCCGATGGGGCGCCGGAGGTGATCTTCACCTGCGTGCCCACCGTCAACAAGGCCATGCTCGCCGCCGCTGTGGGGGCAACGGAGGCTGCGACCGCAGTCGGCGACCATCTGGCTGCCTACCTGCACGCTGCCGGCACCGTGAATCAGAAGCTCCGCGCCCGCGGAATCCGCACGATGGGCATTTCGCATGGCACCGTCAACGGCTGCCAAACCGAACATGGCGTGCCGATGGCCGGATTCGATCACGAATTCACCATCGGGTCGCTGTTCGATGCGCAATGCGACGGCTTCATGCTCGGCCACATCCACCGCGCCCAGCAATGGGACCGCGAGGGACGGCTTGTGGCGTATCCGGGTTCGATCGGACGCTTCCACTACGGCGAGATTGGCGACAAGACCTACCTGCAATGGCATGTTTCGCCGGGACTGGCGGAAGCAACTCCGGTTGTGACGCCCGCCCGCGAGACGCTGTGCATCGACTTCGACGGCCCGCCCGACATGGACGAGTTGGCCCGCGTTGCCGCCAGCGCGTCCGATAAGTTCGTGCGCATCCGCTGGGTGGTGGACGAAGAACACCGCCAGGCCGTCGATCGCGACGCCGTCGGCGTTCTGTTTGCCAAGGCGGCCGAGGTGAAGCTGGAAGGCCGGGTCCTGCCCGCCGTGCGCAGCCGCGCCGAGGGCATTAGCCGCGCCACCAGTTTGTCGGAGAAGATCACGCGATGGGGCGAGTTGACGCACGTCGACACCAACCCGCTGCTGGATCGTCTGTCGATGCTGGAGCACGCCGAGCCGCAGGCCATCGCGGATCTGGTACTGCAGCAGCTGGATCGCGAGGGTACATCAGAAGTCGCGGCCCCCGCCGCGTCGAGGATTGCACCTGAGCGCGTGGTGGAGGCAGTGCCGGCCCCAGTCGAAACCCCCGCGCCTGTCATCGTGAAGCCGAGCGCACCGCCACCGGCGATGGACTGGCTCACCGACGACCTGTTTGCGGAAGCTGCCGCCTAACCCTTGAACCTGGCCAGAGCCATGTTCCGAGAGCCCTCCGGGGCTGTCGAAACAAGGTTTTACCCGCGTCCTTCGGACGCATCGACCGCTGTTTCATCCCATTTGAACCCTGACGGGTGCTTCCCGTCCGGGAATGCACTCCGTCCACTTTGGAGTGCATCATGATTCTTTACCCTGCTGGCCCAGACTGGGCCCAAACCTTTGAAACCGCTCTACCCCCGTCCACACTGGCCGCGCGGTTGGCGGACGCACACGGCTTCACCCGCAGCACCCTGTTCCAGCCGTTTGGCGCAGGGCGCGGCACGGTAGTAGCGCAGCGCGAACACCTGTTGGTCCTCGCGGTGCACGCCGCTGATGGCCAGCACTGGTACGAGGTCACCCCCTCGCTGGAAATGCAGAACCTGCTCTGGTCGTTCTCCCATGGCTATGCCAGCCAGTGGAGCGCGCTGGAACTCAGGGCGCTGTGCGGCTGCACCATGTGGCCGGACGTGATCGCGCTGGCCCGCCAGCAGTTCGCCGCCGCCGTGCGTTCCCTGGAGCGTGCGCTGGCCGGGCTGCCCGAGCGGGACGCGCCAGCGGTGGTCCCTGACATGCCGTCCTATGACGGCGATGTGATGGAGCTGCCCGGCGACTACCTGGCCGCGATGACCGGCATGGAGGTGTCCGAATGCGCCCACTGAAGCTGACCCTCTCGGGCTTTCATGGCGTGCGCGATGGCATGCGCCGTGACAGCGTGACGCTGGACCTGACCAGCCTGCCGCCCGGCCTGATTGCCCTGGTCGGCCCCAACGGGGCCGGCAAGACGACACTGATGGATAACCTCCATCCGTATCCGATCATGCCCAGCCACGCCTCGAAAATGTCCGCGGACGCCTTCTCATACTGGGATCACCTCTGTGGCACCCGTGGCGAGAAGGATCTGGAATGGGAGCACGCCGGCAAGCAGTACCGGTCGACGTTCGCGTTCCGCAACCCGGGCAAGAGCCGCAAGGCCGAGTATTACTTGTTCGAGAAGGGTGCCAACGGTGACTGGGTACCGCTGCAGCTGCCCGACGGCACACTATCGGATGGCAAGGCTGATACCTACAACCGCTGCATCGAGGCGGTGATGGGGTCGCCGGAAGCCTTCTTCACCAGCGTGTTTTCGGCGCAGAACCGCCGCCCGATTGCCAGCTACCAGGCCAGCGAGATCAAGAAGCTGCTGGCTGAGCTGCTTGGCATTGACCATCTGCGCGACCTGTCGGCGAAAGCCGGGGAGGTGGCAAAGGGGTTGGCGAGGCATCTGGACACCCTGCAGCGCGAACTGGTCGGCCTGTCCGCCCAGCGCGAGCGGGCTGCGCAGTTGGGCCGGGATATCGGTCTGACCGACGAGGCTCTGGCCGGGGCACGGCGCGAACGCGATGCACAAACCGCCGACGGCGCGAAGCTCCTCCAGGAGCGCGCGACGCTGGCGGCCAGGCAAAGTGCGAGCGCGGCTACCGAAGCTCGTCTGCGTGAGCTCAAGCAACGGGAAACCGAACTGGGAGCACGCCGGCGGCAGTTGGACGCCGACCAGCGCGCCGTGGCCACCCGCACCGCGACAAGGCGGCGGGAGTTGGAGCAGCTGATCGCCAGCCGCAAGCTGGTGCTGGCCGAAGGGCCGGCCATTCTCGCGGCCGCGGAGCAGCGCGACGTCCTGCAGATGACCATTGGCCAGAAGCAGGGCGACTTTGCCACGAAGCAGCAGGCCGTCAGCCGTCTGGAAGGGCAGCACACGCAGCACGCCGCGCTTTCCAGCGAGTTGCAAGGGCTGGAAGCCCGCGGCAAGTCGGCGGCGCAGTATGCCGCCTCGTTGAAGGGCCAGGCCGATGTGATCGAAACGGTGCCATGCCGGGCCGATCCCATGCACGCCACCTGCCCGTTGCTCGCTCAAGCGCGCGACGCCAAGGGGAAGCTGGCCGAGCAGGTCATCCTCGTGCAGGACCTGCGGTCGAGCTACCAGGCCAAGCTGCAGGCGATGAAGCCCTTGTCGGAAGCGGTGGCCGAATTGCCGGCCCAGCGTGCCGCCGTGGCGGCCCTGCAGGCGGCACTGGCCCGCGATCAGCAGGAGCTGCAACGGCTGACCGCCCTGGCGGCGAAGAAGCCCATGCTGGAGGTGGCACAGGAAGGGCTGGCGCAAGCCGAGCTCGATCTGGCCGCCCTGACCGACGAAGACGCTGCCAGCAAGACCCGGCATGACCGGGACGTTGCCGAAGCGGACTCGCAGTTGTTGGTCGTGCAGCGTGAGCTGTCGGGGCTGGCGACGGAAGACGTCACCGGCCTGCTGGCTGCGATGGATGTGCGTCTGCGCCAAAGCCGCGAGGCCGTGGTCGCGCTGGATGGGCGGATCGAAGCATTGATCCGCCAGCAGACCAGCCTGGCCACCGAGCGCGAGCGCGTCGAGGCGCAGCTGTCCGGACTGCCTGCGGTACAGGGCAAGGCTGACCGGCTGTCCGACGAAATTGCGCAGTGGAAGCTGCTGGCGAAGGCGTTGGGCAACGACGGCGTGATCGCGTTGTCCATCGATGACGCCGGCCCGGCGCTCACGCGGATCGTCAATGACCTGCTGCTCGCCTGCTACGGGCCGCGATTCACCATCGCGATCCAGACACAGACGACACTGGCCAACGGCGACAAGCGCGAGGGGTTCGAGATCGAGGTGCATGACGCCGAGAGTGACAACGCGAAGAACTTCGCTGTCATGTCCGGTGGGCAGAAGATCTGGATCAACGAGTGCCTGACCCGTGGAATTGCGCTCTACCGGGCGCAGGATTCCGGGCAGTCGTTCCAGACGCTGTTCACCGACGAGGCGGACGGTGCGCTGGATCCCGAGCGCAAGCGCGCCTTCATGCGCATGAAGCGCGAGGTGATGCGCCAGGGCAGGTATGAGCGGGAGTTCTTCATCTCGCACACGTCAGACTTGGTCGACGAAGCCGACGGCGTCATCGACGTGGTGGCGCTTGCTGCCGGGTAGCCCTACGTAGTTTTCCCTTTTCCTTCCGTCAATCAGAGGCCAGTTCCCGCAAGGGGCTGGCCTCGCCTTTCTTCTATTCTTTTATGTCCAAGACCTATATTTCCGCGGCCGATGCCGCAAAGCTGCTGCCGCGCGGCAAGAAGGTGCATACCTTCTTTCGTGTGTTCGGCTGGATGGGAGCAACCGTCGAGCGATCGACAGTGCTGGCGGCATTCGAGAAGGCCAGGCAGGTCGAGGTCTCACCCGAGGCGGCGTACTTTGGCCATCAGATGGCGGTGAAGCTGGACGGCATGCTGACCTACATCGACACCAACCAGCAGGCGCTGCGCAAGCTGGTGCCGCAGGCCGTTGCCGCGTGAGGATGGACCATGAACCTCATTGTTGGCATTGACATTGGAGGCCCCACGTTTCAGGGGACTTCCGGGCCGGCCGAAGCAGCAAGGCGTTTGCGCCAGCTGGCCAACGAGATCGAACGCAAGGTTCCTGATTTCTCAGGTTGTCGCGAGGGCCAGCGCCTTGCCGGCACGGAAGGCGCCATCGCCTATCTCGCCGACCTGTAGCACATCCACCACTCTACAACCCATAGGGGCCCGGCCCCTGTGGGCTGTGGCCTCGCTCCGAAGGGGTCACGTGCAAACCATTTCTCTCTTTCCCCAGGGTGCCCTCGATCCAATCGAGGACAAGGCAGACCTGGCCATCCGTGCCATCCTTGCCATCCTGGAAGCCGGCCACCCGCTGGTTCTCGCCTATAGCGGCGGCAAGGACAGCAGCATGGTCGCCGCGCTGGCACTACACGCCGCAGCGCGGTATCAAGCTGCGGGCGGCGCGCCGCTGGTCGTCGCGACCACCGGGGATACCCTCGTGGAGTCACCCGAAGTCGCCCAGCACTACCGCCATGAGCTCGAGCGTATGCGAGTGTTCGGCAAGCGGCATGGATTCTGCGTCATCACGCGCGTCGTGCGGCCGACGATGGCCTCGACTTTTCAGGTGAAAGTCCTCTCCGGCCGGGCGCTGCCCAGCTTTCCGGGCACGCACGCGGATTGCTCAACGGACTTAAAGATATCGCCACAACGCACCTTCCGTCGACAACTCTTTCGGTCGTTGGGAGGACAGGGCCACGCGGAGCCGGTGACGTTGCTTGGCACCCGCTTTGTGGAAAGCACGCGGCGTAGCATCAGCATGCGGGAGCGCGGTGAATCAGCCACGCTGCCGGCGCGCAACCAGGACGGCGACCTCGTGTTGAGCCCCGTTTGCCACTGGCAGGATGACGATATTTGGGAGGGCATCGCGCTGTATGGAAGTGGGGCGCGTCCCGGCTACTCCGACTTCGAGGATATGCGGCGTATCTATGCCCATGCGGGCGGGACGTCCTGCGCCGTCGTGGCGGATGCAATTCTTGAAGGTGCAGGCTCGCGTCGGCAGGGCAAGTGCGGGGCTCGTCTCGGCTGCCACGTCTGCCAGATGGCAGAGGACAAGAGCCTTGCCAACATGATCGAGTACGACGGGCGCTACGCATACGCTGCAGGCCTGCAGCGCCTGAACCGGTTTATCCGCAACACGCGGTTTGACTGGTCGCGGCGGCACTGGGTGGGTCGAACCATCCGCGGGGGCTGGATCAAGGTACAGCCGGACACGTACCACCCTACAATGGTTCGGGAACTGGTGCGGTACATGCTCCAGCTGGACTACGATGAGCAATGCCGTGCTGAGCGCGTTGGAGAGCGGCCGAAGTTCGAGCTGCTGCCCCTGGACCTGCTTGTTGCTGTGGATGCGCTGCAGTCGCTCAATGGGCTAGCCAGACCCTTCGCCGCATGGGCGGACTGGCGGGACATCCACCAGCGGGGCGTCCGGTATGACATTCCCGATCTGCCCCAAGTCGCCCAGACCGCGGTGCCGACGGCGCGCTTCCTGCACGTGGGATCGGAATGGGACGACACGGCTGAACCGGCGGAATGGACTGGCCTGCGAGATCCCTACCTCGAGAGCTTAACGGCCGACTCCGCCTGTGGTCCTGCGCTGCAGGTCACAGCTGATGGCCGTGAAGTATGGGCGTTGCCTACTGTACAGCAGTTCTCCGTTGACGCGGAGGCGGCGTTCCTGATCTCAGAGTTCGAGGTCGATCGCTTGCTGGAGATCCATGACGTTGGCGTGGGACCCGGCCAGGTGACGGCTGGCTACTGGTGGTACGCGCAGTATGGGTGCCTGACGCTTTCTCATTCGCAGCGGGCGGAGCACGACGAAATTGCGCGCCGTACCGCGTACAAGGATCGCCTCGAGCTCACCCTCGACTACGATGTGGGTGCGTTGCGTTCGCGGGCGGCATCCTTCGAGGACCTTCCGGCGAGCAGTCAGCTGGCGTGGCGGCAAGCTGCTACGCCGCAGCAATCCCTCTTCTAAGCGCCCATGGAAAAAGCCCCGAGATCACGCAAAATCTCGGGGCCTTTTCTTTGGTTCGTGGGAACCGTGGCGATTACATCGCGGCGTCCTTCAACTTCTTCATCGCGCGAACCTTCACCTTCACGCTGGCCGGTTTGGCGGCAAACCATTGGTCCTGGCCCGTGAACGGATTCTTGCCGAAGCGCTTTTTTGTGGCCGGAACCTGGATGGCCGAGACCTTGAACAGGCCGGGGAAGGTGAACTCGCCTGCGCCTTTCTTGTGGATCGCGCTCACCATGGTGTTTTCCAGATGAGTCAGAACGGTTTGGACGGTCTTCTTGTCCAGTTCGGTCTGGGCGACCAGATGGGCGAGGAGGCTCGACTTGTTGAACGTGTCCTTCAGCGGCTTGGCAACCGGGGAGGCTGCGGCAGCCTTCTTAGCCGGAGCGGCATTCTTTGCGGGGGCAGCCTTTTTTGCGGGGGCAGCCTTCTTTGCGGCGGTCTTCGTTGCAGTCTTCGCGGATGCTTTCGTGGCCATAGTCGTACCTGATTAAGAAATGCGTGCGCGCGGGATATCGCGTACATCGCATCCGCGAAGAATAGCAAATGCAAGCGCGAGTGCAATAGTGAGATGCGCTGAAACCCCGATCATTTCATGATTTTTCGCCGTCGGGCAGCCGAAATGGTAGCGGCAATGCGGTCGCAGGTGCGATTGC
This sequence comes from Cupriavidus sp. GW821-FHT07C08, assembly GCF_059419025.1. Lineage (NCBI taxonomy): Bacteria > Pseudomonadati > Pseudomonadota > Betaproteobacteria > Burkholderiales > Burkholderiaceae > Cupriavidus > Cupriavidus sp. GW821-FHT07C08. The sequence continues at coordinate 88,377 of NZ_JBWKQZ010000030.1, read as the reverse complement.
TGGCAAGTCCTAAGATCCGGGTCACGTCGTCGTGCGTGCAGCCAGCGAGCAGCTGACGCCGGCAAAACGTATTGCGCAGCGTGCGGGGACTTGGCTCGACGCCGGAGAATCCTATCGCTTCCAGCGTGGCGGCCACGATCCGGCCCAAGCTCATGTCGGTGATGGGGCGGCCATCCGGGGTAAGGGTAAAAAGCAGGTCGCCTTCGACGGGAAGCGTTGCGCGGCGGACGTGCCAGGCCTGAAGTAGCGGTACCGCGAATTCGGCCAAGTGAACAGTGCGCGCGTCCCGCGCCCCATGTCCCGTCACGAAGAGATAGGGCGGGTTTGTATCCGGCACTAGGTCCCCCAAACGCGCGGCTCGCGCTTCCGCCGCGGTAATCCCCGTTGCGAGAAACATCGCGACGATCGCCCGGCTACGCAAGCCGGCCAGATCGTCGGCAGGGGATTGAAGATAGGCCTGCAGCCGCGCGTCCTCAGCCTCGTCAAGGAACTGGGGTGTGGGCTCTTGGTCTGGCCAGCGCTCGGCGGAGAGCATCAGGGCGGCTGGGTTGTCCAGGCGCACACCGGCGAAGACCAGATGCCGGCACAGGCGGTCCAGCAGCTTCACGTACCGCATGCGTGTGGCCGGAGAGTATGACCTGGCGTCGGGGGTCTGCAAAAACGCCTCGATATCGGCGGTGCCAAATGAGGCAACGGTCGCGCTCCTCGCCAGCAGGTGTCGTCGGAAGTTCTCGAACATCGCCTGGTGCTGGACGATCGAGCGCGCGGAGAAAGGGCGCCGATCAGCGCCAGCCGCCTCACGCGCCTGCCAGTCACGGTAGGCCAGGGTGGGATTGCTGAGCCAGGGGGAGTCCATTTGTGTCATACCCGCTGTTATATACTGAATTTGACCCATCCCACACCCCTGCCGCCGCTATGCGGCGGATATGGCTTGCAGGCGAGAGGTCAAAATCGCGGCCGCCCATAACGGTTGCGGCGCGCGGCGAGCCTTGCGCGGGTGCAGGCATAGCGTGGGTAGGCGGCATCCAGCATGCCCGCGATCCGCTCCAAGCGATCCTCCTGCGTGAAACAGCACGCGAGCAGGCATGCGTCGGCGCAGTAGCGCATGACCTCCTGTAGCAGCGCATACCGCTTTTCGGGCGGGAACTGGAGATTGCCGATCTTCGCCCACGCCTTCAGCCCTGTGTGGGCCAGCGCAACAAGTTTGTCGGGTGTTGCCGGTCCCGTTTGACATAGCTCTACCGCTTCCCGATGCAGCTCCCGGTCAAAATCGCTCATGCCGGCTCCTTGGTGGAAGTGTGCAGATCTGCGACGCTGACCCAACGCGGGCAGATTCTCGTGCGCCCGCGCACAAGGTCTTCCACCTCAACATCAGCGGTGGGGCCGCTCGGCCCATTGAAGACCGAGAGCACGCGGGCCTGGCGGGCGGGCAGAGCGGGCGCTGCCCGGTAGCGCAAGGTAGCAACGTCGCCAGCCACGATTCGTCCATAGGCGCGAAAAATCGGTGTGCCGTTGGCATGCTGACCGATCTGGTCGCGGAATGCAGGCTTCAGTCCGTCAAGAAAGGCGCCGAGCTGAGATCGCTGCATGCCGATACCACCATAGGATTCCTGCAGGACAGGCAGGGTAGGGCCGTACCGGCGCGCCAGCGCGGCGCGCATGACGCGCCGATATTCGGCACCGCCGGCGAGCATCACCGATCCGACACGCGTTGGCCAGGCACGGGGCCGAAGATAGCTCGACAAGTCGGCCATCATCTCGTCGGCGCGTTGCCGCGTCATGCGCTCGTCATATGGCGCAATTTCGGTGTCGGGATGCAGGAAGCCGTGACGCGCGGACAGGATCAGGACACTAGGCGCCGCATCGGTGCGCAGGTGTGCCCGGTACGATTGATACATGACGCCCCGGTATAGGTCGATAGCACGCGCATCCCGATCGAGCTTCGAGCCGGAGCAGGCCATCAATAGCAGGGCTGGCTCGGCGGTATCGTTGCAGAGCGTTGGCGCGAGGGGAAACAGGGGGAGTTGTGTAGTGGAGAGCATGAGCATGGAGTCGGGTTGCATGCTTTTTACTCTACAGAGCGACCGCCGAAGTCAAGTCAGCCGCGCGCTAAGGCGTTGGACCGAGCCGAAGCTGGCAAACAACGCCCTGGAGGACGAAAGCCAGTAGAGCGAGCAGCGAGGCTTTGCCATTTTGGTAAGAGGCACGTTTGGGAGGTTCCGGAACACCACTGCACACGCGCCTAGGGTATTCTGGAGATGACGATGCCGAGAATCCGTTGAGCGTGGTTTCGCTATTTCATCGCCGACGGGACGCGGCGGCGGTGCCTGCGCGAGTACTAAAAGGGAGGGCTGCGGATGGCCATGGAAAAATTCCGCAAAATGGCAGCGGCAATGGACCAACGTGTCCGGCAACTCACGGGAGAAGGGGTTACGGGAGGCGAGCTGATCCATTGTATGGCGGGCCACATACCCGACCTGCAGCGTGTTTGGGTAGGTGCCAGTGACCAGCAGCTTGCCAAGTTGTGTCAGGACTATCCCGGCTTCTACCATTACGCGAGCCTCATGGAAGCGGCTGCCGAAGCGGAGCGCGCGAACCCTACCAAGAAGTACCTGGAAATGCCGGAGTTGAATGCTCCGTTCAAGTCATTGCTGGCGGCGCTGCTCACTGATGCGGCGACGCTGGAGCTCCGCTATCAGGCACTGATCGAAGGGGCAAAACGAGACGGCATGGGCGGGAAACAGCGTCATCGTATTTGGCTCGCGGAGCGTGACCGCTTTGTTGGGGCCTTGAAGGAGACGAGCGCGCCGACAATCGTGCTGGAAGTGGTCGTTCCAGCCCTTGACCAGATAGCAGACCGCGTTGCCCAGCTCGAAAAGCGCGTCATCGCGGGATGATCATTACAACGATTGTCGCGGGAATAGCCTGTCATCCCATTGCACAGGCTCAGGCGTAGAGACCTGGATGCGCGACGCATCGGGATGGTGGGGATTGACGAGGGCGTTCCACTCCAGACGGGCTACCACGGATGGCACTAGCAGGATCGCAGATCGGCTCTCGGCCAGCCATCGATCACCGAAACTACGGGCGGCGCGTGGGTCTTCCAGCGTGTCCCAGCCGGTTGGCAATTGGGCGACCTCGGCTCGTTCCACCGACATGTCGTCAGGCACCGAGCCAATGACGAGGACATGCCGGCGTGGAACCTTGCCGATGCGGGCATGCACCAGCACCTCGAGCATTGCGCCAGCAAATGTCAGGGCGCCATAAATAAGGGGCCGCCCCGGGCTATTAATGCGCCCGCCGACCAGCATGGCGCCTGTGCCGTTCCAGACCTCATGCCGTTGGTCCGCAATCCGAAAGATCTGCATCAGGCGGACATGCCGTAGAAGAGCCGCCACAACAGTTCCTCAACGCGCCTGGCGCCGAGCTCCGTCATGGCAACATCTAACGGCTTGCTGCCGCCGAGCAGCGGATGGGCGGCATTGAGGAATGCGCGTGCGTCCTCCTCATCGTCCCAGACGAAGTTTGCGGTGGCGAAAATGCGCGCCAGCCGCTCTGTCTTTTCCGATTCGTCCGGGGTGAGTCGGTCCTTGCGACGTTTAAAAGTGGCTTCCGGCACGATACGGGACATCAATATGCGTCGTTCCTCGGAAGTCCGCACAACGTGGTCGACGATTTCCCGCAGCGCCGACTTGGGAAGACCTTCGCGGACGGCCGCGTCGAGTTCGGCAATCGAGAACAGCGGCGGGGATAACGCCATCGCGGCGCTAATGTTCTCAGGCGAGACGACCAGCATGGCATCACCTCTAGTATCAGTTGATACCGAATTGTAGTTCAAATGAGCGTGGAACGCCTTGTCGGACGATAATTTTGCAAAAGATATGATCTAAAAAACACACAGGAACTGTTATGTTAAATTGTTGCGCTATATAACAATGACAAATTCAGTTGCCCGCGCGACGCTCTTACTAAGAGGCGTATGCTGCTCGTGGGATGTGCCGCAATCAAATGACCATCAAATAGAATCTCTAATTCTAACTTATTGAATTAATTAGCATTTCTCGCGGTGAGAACCACGCGGCGCGGCTTACCATTGGGAAGTGGGCGTTCGCCCGCCTCGTTGCCTCCGGTGACCAGAAATCTGCTCTCGTGCTGTGTTGTATGGCCCCGCACCGTCTGCTGGCAGAGGCATCGCGGTTAGTTAAGGCCGCTTAACGCGCGCCGTGTCTTAATCAAAAGTTCTGGCAAAAATTTTATTAAGATGTCCCGACGCCGCAGGCCCAAGCTAGCCGTATCGACGTAGCCGGCAAAATATGTGGGAACTGGCGGCACAGGATGAAGTAAGCCATCAAACGGCATCAAGGGCAGGCCATCAGCGTTGCAGCGTGTAATTTCACCATCATGAAAAATCGGGCGAACAGCCTCCACGCTGACTTTTTTACTTTGAGGACGGGCCCCGATGTCGCGACCACTACCTGATCCAACGCTGCCTTCGCGCGCGACCACGCCCTGCGTGTGCTGGACCGGCTGGGTTTGACGATGCTGGTCGTGCCCAAGGCGCATGCGCCTTGGCTGGGTGCTTTCCTCGACCGGTACGGCAATGCCATTCGCTGTCATGCGGAGCGCGTTAATGGCTTGCTGGTCCATCCGATGCGGTGCCGCTCCTGAGGGCGGCTTTTCCCCGGCTACCGTGTGGGCGGCAACCCATGCGTGCTGGGGGTATAGGCGAAGAAGCACTCGTAGGACCCCAGTTGCAGCGAAACAATCATTCTGTCCCGGCCCCTCCCACCATCCGATACCCCATTGCCCGGTACCCGCGTTGGCGCTTGTCCCACATCCGCAGCAATGCTGCATGGCCGGTGTCCACAAAATCGATGATCCGTACGTCAGTCTTATCGGCATGTTCGCGGTGCAGCCTGCCCGCGTACTGTTGCAGGGTTCCCCGCCACGACACAGGCATTGCCAGCACCAAGGTATCGAGTGGCGGGTGGTCGAAACCCTCACCAACCAGCTTGCCGATTGCCAGCAAGACGCGCGGTGCGTCGGCTGGCAGGGCCTCGAGCGCCGCGATCAATGCGGCGCGTTTCGGCTTCGACAGCCGCCCGTGCAGTACGAAAAGGGGGGAAATCTGCCCGCCCAACGCAGCCTGGATGGCGTCGAGATGTTCGGTGCGTTCTGTCAGCAGCAAAATCTTGCGGCCTTGCCTAAAGGCCTCAAGCACTTCCGCAGCGATGGCGTCAGTGCGAGCCTGATCGTGGACCAGATGCCGGAATACCTCCTGAATGCCAGACTCGGGCGGCAACTCGATGCGCGAAAGGCAGGTGTGCGGTACGACCTCCAGGGCGTGCGGTGAGCTCGCCGGTTTCGCTGCCGTGTACCGGATCGGCCCGCACTGCATGAAGATGATGGGCTGCTGGCCATCGCGGCGAATCGGCGTGGCGGTCAGGCCGAGTACGTACTTCGCCTTGGCCCGTTTCAGGATCGCGTCGAACGAGACTGCGCCGATGTGGTGGCATTCGTCGACGATGACATGACCGTAGTGCTCGACCAGCGGATTGACTTCACCCTGCCGCGACAGAGATTGCATCACTGCGATGTCGATCTGACCGGAAGGCTTGGCCTTGCCGCCGCCGATGGTGCCGACCACGCCTTTGCCGACGCCCAGAAAGGCTTGCAGGCGCTCCTGCCATTGCTTGAGCAGTTCCGTGCGATGTACCAGCACCAAGGTGTTCACACCGCGACGAGCGATCATGGCGGCCGCCGTCACCGTCTTGCCGAAGGCGGTCGGTGCGCATAGCACGCCAGCATCATGCGGCAACATCCCGGCAATGGCGGCCTCCTGGTCAAGGCGAAGCGTGCCGACGAAGCCAACATCGATGGGCTCGCCCGCAAAGCGCTCGTCGCGTAGCTCACAGCGGATTCCGTTGTCGCGCAGCAGGTCCAGCGCGGCCTCGAGACAGCCGCGCGGCAGGGCGATGTGCTGCGGGTAGTTTTCTGCGTTGCCGATCACGCGTGGCTTGTCCCACACTGACAACCGCATCGCTTGCGCCTTATAGAACTCGGGGTTCTGGAATGCCGCCAAGCGAATCAGGCGGTTGGCCAGCGGCTGGGGCAGTTGCGCCTTCTCAAAATAGATCAGGTTGGCCAGCGTCACGGTCAGCGCCTCCGGCATCTTGCCCGTGAGCTTGCTTGCCGTCGAGGCTTCGCGCTTCCATGGCGTGGCCAAGTCCTCATCGCCGATGAAGGTGACATCCAGCGGGTGGACGCTACCCGTGGCACGAAAGATAGTTGGCTCGATGTCGTGCGGCGCCATCGGCTGGATTGACGCCAGGAAGGCCCACTGGTCGGGATAGGGATGAAAAGCGGCATCGACGAACACGCTGCAGCCATGCTCACGCGGTCGCTTCTGCAGTGGCAGGGCAATCAGATTGCCGAAGCCGCCTTTGGGCATCATGTCCTGGTTGGGAAACAGACGGTCATAGGACGCCAGCTTGAGTTGCCGCGTGCGCGAGCAAGTGTGGCTGATGATGGCCGTGCCCAAGCGGCGCGCATCGCGCGCCGAGACCTTGCCCGCGAAGAAGACCCAGACATGCGCACCCTGGCCGGAACGAGAAATTTCCAGCGCGACCGGCACACCAAGTTCACTGCAGGACTGCACGAAGGCACCGGCATCGTCACGCCACTCGGCCTCATCGAAATCGGCGGCGAGGAAATAGCAGGTGTCATCTTCCAGCAACGGATAGATTCCCACCGTGTGCTCACCGGCCAAATGATCGTAGATGACCTGATCAGAGAGCGGGATCAGCAATCGGTTGCCGCAGTCGCCGCACTTGATGCGCGGTTTCTCGCAGACGCCGGCGCGCCATTCGTTGGCGCAAGCCGGCGCGTAGCCGGACTTGCCCGTGGACTTGCTCTCCCAGCGGATCGGATAGACATCCGTGCGCCCGCGAAACAACCGGCGGAACAGCGCCACCTTGTCGTCCGTGGACATGTGCGGTTGTTCAGCCCCCAGAGCGCCAGGCGCGGCCTCCTTCGGCGGCAAGCGCCATGCGATACCATGCGCTTCCAGTAGCGCGATCAGGCGGGCGTTCTCGGCTTGCAGCGCGGCGAACGCATCACGATCAGCCATCGACGCCATATTCGGCCAGCAAAGCATCCATGTCATCGGCTACTCCGTAGCCGAAATTGTCACTATTACGTTGTACTTGGGCAAGGCGTGCCCAGAGTGCCGGCCGCTGTGTATCGGGCAAGGTAGCGATCATTTGCAGCGCCTGCTCGAACATCCGTACCAAGGCTTCAAAATAGCTGTCGTCCTGGTAGCCAACGTCGGCGCTGAAGCCGGACGCCCGTTCGCAATAGAACACCATCAGCTCGGCCATCCCTTCCGGCTGGCCATTGGCCTTCTTGTACTCGGAGATCGCCTTCTTCGCCTTGGCGACCGAGGTGTCCTGGTTTTTGAACGCATCCGGCCACAGCCAGCGGTCGATGGTCACCTTGTATGGCTTGAGCACATCGCCGCCCAGCGTAAACCGCGCGTGCAGGAAGGCCTGGTTGTCCTTACTCGCCACGTACAGGGCCTGTACCAGCCCGATCAAGCCGGCACGGTCGAAGTCGGTCAGCTTGGCTTTGACATTGCTCCAGGAAGGCGAGGCTTTGCGGGCGGCCTTTGGCTTTACGTCTGGCATTGACTTGCCCCCCAACATGGAAGAACCGCTCCCGCATCTGGTAGCAGCCGGAACGGACACCGGTTCGCTTCGGTGCAGCACTTCCAACAATACAGTTTCTGACCGCGCCTTCTTCGGGCGAGGTAAGCGCAACCTGGAACAGAGGCACCTGTTCTGCCAAGCTTGGGCCATCGAGCACATATGTTCGTTGCTCGCTGACGAGGCAGTGCCGTCCTCCGGTCGTCGACCTGTTCCGACGTGCCGCATTCACGGAAGGTGTCAGCCGCGGTTATTGCGCTTGCGCGCGTAGCCACCCTTGTCATCATCCTCTCATAGTCGATTGGCGAATCGCGATCGATTGTATCAATGTGGGATGACTGACTGTCATTCGCCGCTCCACGAAGACGGTCTCGTTGGATTGCCATCGAGTGGAAGAATTTCAAAGCACCCCCATTTTGATCCCGGCATGCCTTGAAGGGAAGGGCGCAGCCCTTCATGGTGATTACGGTCGGTGCAATCGTTCGCCGCTTCCTTCAACACCCACGTCGGGGGGGCGGGCAGAAGCTAGGGCCCGTCCGAGCATCACACTGACCGCGAAGACGTAAGCATCCTGACGTATGCCGGCAAGTCCAGGCACTGGTAGCCGGCGGCCGTCAGCGCCCGAGCCTCTTCATCAGAAAAGACTGGCGAGAACAGCGCCTTGGTCAACGTCCACCCTTTCACCCGGCGCCCTTCCTTTGTCGACATGAATCGCTCGATGTGTCGCTCAAATTCGGAAAGCGAGGACCGGATGTGCTTGCTTGCACTGCGCTTACACGAGCCGAAGCGGATATGCCGCGCGTCCTCGTCGAGTGCGACGATGTCGATCTCGATCGCGTTCTGTTCGTCTCGCGGCCGATTCCAGTAGCCCAGTTCGATGGAGGTCAGCGAGAAATCGCCCACGCCCTTTCGCGAACACTCTACGTGCAACTGACGAATCAGTTTCTCGAACGCGTATCCCTCGTGCCCGTGCAGCCGAGGGAGCGTCAGATCGATCGCCTTCGATAGCGGGCGCATGCGGGAAGCGTCCCGCGCCGGCTTCACGACCGACAGCCACGCCTGCAGAAAGTTGTCGGTGATGTAATAGCGGGAATTGCGGCTCTTGCTCTCCGAGAACACCGGGTGGCGCTTGTCGACCATATGGTAATTCTCGACCAACCGTTTGACTGTGACCTTCAACGACGCTTCGTCTTCATCCCGCAGCAGGGTGCCGACTAATTGCCCGTGGCTCGAGCCTGGATGTTCCGCGAGAAAGTTTAGGACTGAGAGCAGTCTGCCCTTTACCTCACGGAGAAAGGATGTGTCTGCCTCTTCGGCCAGAGGGCTGCCTTCGCGAAGGAACATCCGCTCGAGCAAGGCTTCCTGAAACCGGCTGCCCACCTGAAACAGGCCTTGGTCATACGCGTCCCGGTAGAACTTGGGAACGCCCTCGAAGAAGCCCCAGAGCGTGAGCCAATGGTGCGGGTCGCGGATATCGTGTGCGCGGTACACCTCGATCAAGTCCTCGAAATCCCAGTGCTGCAGATCGATCGTCGCAGTTAGCCGCCCAAAGAGCGGCGCACCCTTGTCGTCGAGGAGCGCGCTCATTTCCGACTGCAGGGAGCCAAGGACAAACAGCCCGCCCCCTTGCGTATCGCGCAGCCGGTCCACTTGCTCCTGCAGGAATGAATTGAAGGCGTAGAGCCTCGCCTGCGTGAAATACTGGAATTCGTCCAACACGACGATCAGGCCGCGGCGGCATAGCTGGCCGATCACGCCGGCCATCGAGGCGAAGTCAGTGACTTGCGGGGCCAGTGCATTTGCAATCTCGGATTCGCAGTCTTCCAGCGCCCGGCGGAACCCAGTCGCCACATCTCGCTCGTCTGAGTCTGGTACCTGCATGTAGACCATCTGGGCGAGTAGCGACGGTTCGCTCTTGGACAGCTCACGCAGCAGGGTCGTCTTGCCAATGCGTCGTCGGCCTTGGATGCGGCAGAAGAACCAGTTTGGGCCATGGACAATCCGGTCCAGCGTCTCTAGCGTGCCCATCCGTCCGTAGAATTCCCAAGAGGTCATAGCAACCTGTTTTAGTTACACGGATGTATCGTAAAGTGTTTGTGGCCGCAAAGCTAGGTGGAAGAGGGCTTTCTGCGGGGAAAGCCCGTTCCCTTCGTCTGGCCGATGCGCCCCGATGACGCGTCAATGCCGGTTTTCGCATATAAGATACAACAATGTATCTTATATGATAAGTGTCTAATAAGTGTCTTATTCGTCCGCAGGAGGGGTTACGGCTGGTAACGCCTAGCCATGGATAGCATGGGCACGCCAGGCTGGCGCGCAACGCTTGGAGCAGGGCTCGCATAACTGCAGGCCTGGGCCAATGAGCAGACGACACGCTGGGCCGCCGCTGAATCCGATAGAAGGCAGCCAATCCCGTTTCAAATTTATAATTTCACGTTCATGAAACAATCTTGCGAACAGCCTTCGTGCTGGCTTGCCATGCTTCACGGGACGGGCCTCTATGCCGCGACCACTACCTGAGCCGACGCCTTCGTCGCGCGCGACGATTCTTCCCAACTGGGCGACCGCATACAGCCAACTGGGCGGGAGGAGGGATGTCCATTGACCAGGCGGCGAGGCATTGCGGTGTCTCTGTCGGCATGCTGTCCAAGCTGGGGAGCGGCAAGGGGGTCAATCTCGAGCACGCCTGTGCTGGACGAACTGGGTTTGACGATACTCGTCGCATGCGCCTTGGCACCCGAATACGCAGCGGCTGATGCGGCGAAGATCCGCGCCAGCGTCGCTGGTAGCAGCGCGGCCGCACACCAGTTCGCATCTGAGCGACACGTCCGACAATGAAGTTCCAGGCCGCGCTTCACTCGCCGCTCCCTGCGTCGATTAGTTACCGGCCAGCCGCGGTGCAGGGCTTCGGTTTCGTAGAATTTGCGGATTCGGGGTCCACGCCACGATCACTATGGGCAGCGTGCAGATTGTAAAGCTTGGTGACGCGGCGGCAATGTAATCAGTTGGGTGGCCCCGACACCTGGGATGCCTTCCAAGCTGCGAGTTCCGAGGGGCGCAAGCCGTAGCGGGCCAGTACGCCCTCGTGCAGCCGTCGGAGTTCTTCTACGATTAGTGCTTGCACGTTGTCACGATCAACTCCTGGCACGTTTGCCATGACGACCTGCCGAATCACGGATAGCGCATCCTGATCGGGTTGCAGCACGACGTCCCGGATCGCTTGTTTGATCACATCACGCCAGGCAAGGCGTAGCGGATCGGGTTCCGCCAGGTCCTGCTTGATGGCCAGGTACTCTTGCGTTGAGCGCTCGTAGGCCCAAACGTAGAGATCGCGCAGCAACTCCACGCGGGTCATCTCATACATGCCAAGGATGGCGCGACTATAAGCTTGCTCCGGCACATCCAGGAACGTCAGCGGACAAAGGTTTGCACGGAACAGCGGCAGATTGGCCACCAGGCGCGAGGTGCGTTTGTTGACGTCCGCGAATGGCTGCAGGTATGGCAGGTGCACCATCACGAAGAATGATTGTTCAAAGGGATCAGCAATTTGATTCACCTTCTCGAGCAGGGCATCTAGTGCGTCCTCAATTTGCTGTGGTGCCGACAGGGGACGGTAGACACTTTGGCCGATGTCCACGGCGTGCTGGCGAATCCGGCCTTCATCGGCAGGGTTGGGCAACAGGTTCTCCGACAAGGCGCTATGCAAGTTCATCAAGGTATAGCGGTCAAAACCGACCGTAGTGATGTTCTCCACCAGCAGTTCGATGGCCGTCTTGTGGTTGAGGATCATCTGGGTTTCGATGGCCGCCTTGCCTTGCGCTGCCTTCCCGTGCTCAATCAGCTCACGGGTGTCCAGGCGGGAATAGGTGTTGCCCTCCAAATGACTCGATGCCCATGACAGGTCGATCAGCAGCCGGTTCAGAATTGCCCTGCTATAGGTTCCAGCGGGGGCATCAGCCTGTGCGGTCTTGCCCATCTTGTGTAGCTGACGCCGAAGCGATTCCGAAAGGTACCGTGTGACATTGGGTTGATAGGCGTCAAGGAAGTCGCGTTGGTAGCCCACAGGCTTGCGCGCTTTCGGGGGCTGATCGATATAGGCGACGATGTCGCGGCTGTCTGCGGAAAGCGGGATGTAACTCGGGAAGCGGTCCTGCTCAGGCGCGGTCGTGGCAAGCTCTGTCGTTTTCGCCACGAAATAACGACGGGCGCGTCCTTCGCCGATCGCCGTGATCTGTCCGCCATCGATCCATTGGCTGATCCAACGTTGGGCTGTCCGCCGCGCAACGTCGGGATGCTTGGCTAGCAACTCGGCGAGCATCAATCCAGCGGGGGCATTCCGAATGCTGTCTAGCAGGGCGTGGGCGGTGGACATAAGGAGCGTGGCGCAGTTCGCTTGAGGAATGGCGCCATTTTGGCGCAGTTTTTTAAACTGCGCCCAAAAATTGGCGCAGTATGACAACCCCAATTAACGATAGAGCCGCGCCCGGGCCTAGGCATAGTGCTCATAGAAGGCGGCCCATTTGCGGAAGCTGCCCAATTCGCCCACGACCCGGATCATGGCCAGGTGGGAACTCGTCAGCGCCACCGGTGGAACTCTGCTTGGCGCTGCTGTCGTGCCGCGCGAAGGCGGCATATTGCGCACGATCAGGTTAGAAGGCACATCACTTCGAGATGGGTAGGGGCAACATCGAATCCGCGTATGGCGAACTAGTCATAGGCACCAGGCCCTTGTAAGATCACGGCAACTAATAACCCAAGCTGCTTAGGTTTGGTACAATCAATGCCAACGGTCTTATCGATTTTCGGCCTGCGCGTGGTGATCTACCCCAACGACCATCGCCCGGCCCATGTCCACGTGATGGGCAAAGGCTGCGAAGCTGTCTTCAATCTGCATTGCCCGAAGGGGCCGCCAGAAACTGCGCGAGAACTATGGCTTTTCGGCCAGGGACTTGGGGAAAATCGTCGACGCGCTGATCGCCCATCTGGCGGCGTTGTGCCGCGACTGGAGAGGCATCCATGGAAATTACTGACGACGTGCTGGCCGCTGCGAATGCGCGCGGCGCGGCCAAAAAGGCCTCCTTCCCGGCGGTGGTGTCGGTGCGCTACGACCGGCGCGTCTCGCGCGTGGTGATCGCGCTGGCATCCGGCCTTGAACTGGCGTTTTCGCCCAAGGCGGCGCAGGGTCTGGAACACGCCCACCCGGCGGACCTGGCCGACGCCGAGATCAGCCCCTCGGGGCTTGGCATCCATTTCCCCCACCTGGATGCGGACCTGTATCTGCCGGCGCTGCTCGAAGGTTTTCTCGGCTCCAAGCGTTGGATGGCGTCAGAGCTGGGCAAACGCGGAGGTGCGGCGTCGACGGCTGCCAAGGCGGCGGCTGCGAGGGAAAACGGTAGGCTTGGCGGACGCCCCCGCAAAAGCAAGTTGCCTGCCGCCGCGTGAAACAAAGAGCGCCCCTGAAGCGCTTCAGCAGCGGCCAACCATGACGCACTATCGTTGCGAATTAACCCGCGGACGGCCGAAGTGAATGGCGGTTGGCGCTTGCAATTGCTCGACGATGGCGAGGAAGTTGGCGGCGCGGTATTTCCCGCCGATCCCAACCCGGACCCGCATGCTGGCATGGCCTGGTTTAACGCACTCGCGGAGCCGGAACGCGCCAGGGAGAGTGGAGCAGGGCGTGCCAGAGTGGTCGACGTCGTCGACCCGGATGCGATCAGGCGCGCGGCGGGCAAGCCGACGCGGGCTTTATGGCTCGCGGCCAAGAGCGCCAACGTCAGCTACAGCGGCGAGCTAACGCCAGAGGAGTTGGAGCAGGCGCTGGCATCCGGCGAGGCCCCTGACCAACATTATGCTCAACTGGCTCACGTACTCGACGAAGCGCCGCTTCAGCTTGTCTGCAAGGTTGTGGCTGAAGTTGCCGCCAAGCGGCACCGCGAAACTACCGACATCTGGAAAAACCTGCGGCGCCCGGCACAGGCTCTCAATGCTACGCGTTGGGGCCTATGGGGTGATCGGTCATGACTGCTTCGGCCTGCGCTGCAGCTTGACTGGGACCGGGTCCTGAGGACGGAACTGGGCCGTCAGCATGTCCCGCAGGCGCGGCAAGCCGATGATCCAGCCATTGCGCACGACATCCACGGACGGAACCAGGTGATCCGGGTGCTCCTCGAAGTAGCGCTCGCTCGCAGCCATGAGGCGGCGAGATTCGACCGGCAGATTCGGACTCAAAACCATCGCGGCGAGCCGGAAAACGTTTGCCTCCCGCTGATTGCCGGCCATGGCCAGTCGCCCACGGGCGGCAGCCGTGCACCTTTCCAGTAGCTCACATTCCTCATCTCTCGAGGTCACCGGCGGATCTCCTTGGACAACTCCCTCGGGGGGCGGGCGCTTAGTGCCTAGGCACTCCTTCGGGTGCGACGGCGCGTTGGCAATGGGGGAAGGTTGGTGTCACGCATCATGTAGCGTGCGCAGGCCTCGATGTCTTGCTCAGAAACTCCGGCTTCCGCGAAGGTGTTCCTCCATCCAGAAACGATGTCCAGAAGCTGCTCGACTTCAGCGTGTGCCTCCGCGGGCATGAGCATGAATAACACACATGTCTAGGCCAAATCAGAATGTCCTATCTCTGTCCAGATCAGAATGTCCGCTAGATCCTATGTATAAGGACGGGTCGGCTCGCAGAGTGGTCCTAAAGTGAAGGTGCAAGTAACTTACTTTGGAGGGCCCACATCATGCAACCGACCCGCATCGATCATTTTATGCCGCCGGGCGAATTTTTGGCTGTAGCACTGGAGCTATCGAGCGGATCCTGGAAGATCGGCTTGCATGATGGCAAACGCGAGAAACCTGCAATCCACGCGGTATCGGCTAATTCTGCGGCATGTCGCTTACAGCAAGCCGTGCAGCAGATCGAGAAGGTCAAGTCAAAATGGGGCCTTGCGCCTGATGTGCGAACGGTCGTACTGTACGAAGCAGGACAGGACGGTTTCTGGATAGCACGGGCCCTGGCCAAGCTCAGCTATGAACCCCTGATCTGCGACCCGGCCAGCATACCCGTGGAGCGACACGCACGGCGGGCCAAGACTGATCGGCTTGACGTGATCCGGCTGCTGATGTGTCTGCGGGCCTGGTTGCGCGGCGAATATGACCGCATGCGTGTGATACGGGTGCCAAGCATCGAAGCCGAAGCGCAACGCCATCTTGTACGGGACCGGGGCGAGCTCCAAAAGGAAACAATGCAGCATCGCGACCGGATACGCAAATTGTTGCGCACGGTGGGCTGCTGGCAGGACGTCAATGGCGACATCGCAGCGCGTCTCGCGATGGGAGCGTTTCGCTGCCACGACGGCGCCCCCTTGCCGCCAGACCTGCACGCGCGACTAACCAGGGAGTGCCGGCGCCTGGCCCTGGCCGAGCAGCAATTTGCCCAGCTCGAAAAAGAATTGATCGAACAATTGCCGGAACCCGTACAGAAACGCATCGCCGACCTCGAACGACTCAAGGCCATCGGCCCGGTGGGGGCTACCCGACTGGTACTCGAACTATTCTGGCGACACTTCGACAACCGGCGCCAAGTGGGGTCCTGTGTCGGTCTGGTGCCTCAGCCCTACGACAGCGGCCAGAGCCGGGTCGACCAAGGAATCAGTAAACAAGGCAACCGGCGAGTGCGCTCCTTGCTGATCGAGATGGCGTGGTTCTGGCTCCGCTACCAACCCCACAGCACGATCGCGCGGTGGTTTGCGCAGCGTACCTTAGGCAATGCCCAGAACAAGCGCGCCAAACGTATCGCCATCGTCGCGGTGGCGCGGCGGCTCGTCATCGCATTGTGGCGCTACCTTGAGCACGGGGTCATCCCCGAGGGCGCGGTACTGAAGAACGCAAGAACCCGAAGGTAGAAACACACTTCAACAATCGGGTGACAAGGTTGGGGACATTCAGTTACGCAGCACAGTTAAAAGTAGACAGGCCCGCGCACTACACTGGTTGCTCAGCAACCGACACTTCTAGATGGGGCTTGTCGCATCCGGGTCTTCTACGCGCTACGCGCATGCAGGACTATGCCGGAAATATTCGGCGGATAGAAGTTTGTGATGGTGATCAACCCTCACGCAACGATGACCGGGAACTTGAAACTGACCTCGGGCAACACGACCTCCTCGTCGCTCCGAGCAAAATTTAATGGGACTATTTTTAGCGAAAAACCTTGACTCAGTTCTCATCATAGAAGTGCAGTGTGGTGTTCTTCTTTCTTGGTGCCTTTCTGGGATGTTTGCGTAAGGCAGTCGAGCTGACCTGAGGCGGTGCGGTATCAACAGGGTGGGGCGGTGGTGCCACTTCATCAATGGCGCGCCGCAAATCGTCCGAGCTCAACTTTCGCTGCGGCTTGGTGCCCGGCATACGCAATTCAGGGTGCCGAGGTGGTTGGCCAATGAGAGTGCGTGATGGCAGGTCAAGGTTTCGCCGGTTGTCGCGCAGGACCTGCACGCGTTGGGCGATCTCCAGCACGTGTCCCAACCGCTTGTTCTCAACGATTGCGCCCTGATCGATCTCCGACAGGCGGTCATAAAGGACATAGGGCCGGGAGATGCCGTCGGCCCAGAGTTCGATATGGCCGTCCGGATACTCCGCGACCTCGATATAGCGATGGACCAGCGACCGATGTTCTGGCAGGTCCTTGATGAGGTACAGCTTACGATCGTATTGCAGGGTCAGTCGATTCGAGACCTTGCGCCATTCCCTCCAGGTAAATATGCGTTCGAGATCCTCTTCGGGCCGTACCGGGCGATGTGCGTTAAAGTCGCTGCGGGGAATCTTGGCAAAGCGCATGTTGAAGTCGGCGATGAAGACCGGCGCAAAGGCATTGGCGGCCTCCAGCGTGCTGATATTGTGCGCGCGCAACTCCTTGACCAGCCGGTCCTGCAGCGTGCCGTTCATCCGCTCGACGCGTCCTTTGGCCGGGCTCGAATTGGCGCAAATGCTCTCGATGTTGAGTTCGTAAAGCGCGCGCCCGAACTGGGTATAGTCGCGGCCGGCGGTGGCGCCCTTGGCATTGACCCGGAACACGCTGAACTTGTCGCTGTAGAACGCCACGGGCTTGCCGTGGCGCTCAAGATAGGCACGGGTCGCGGCAAAGTAGGCAAAGGTGGACTCCGTCGGGACGAACAATAGCTGCATCAGCCGGCCCGTGGCGTCATCGACGTACACCAGCAGCGTGCAAGCCGGCGCCCGGTCCTCAAACCAGGCGTGATCGCTGCCGTCGATCTGCACGAGTTCGCCCAGGCAGGCCCGGCGGCTGCGAGGCTGATGGATCTTCGGCGGCCGCTGCTTCCTTGGCACCCAGAAACCCGCATCGATCATGATTCGGCGTACCGTCTCCTTGGCCAGATTGACGCCATGGCACTCGCGTAGCTTCTCGCAAGCCAGTGTTGGGCCGTAATCGGCGTACTGGGCCTGGATCAGGGCGCGTGCCTGCGCTTCCAGCAGGCGCGGAAGCTGCCGATGGCCAGGCTGCCCGCGCTGACGCGACAGCAGTCCCGTCGGGCCGTCCATACGCCAGCGTTGGACCAACCGCCGCACTTGGCGTGTGGTCAGATTGAGCCGTTCGGCGGCTCGCCATTGCGGCAGCAGACCTTCGGCGGTAGCTTGAATGACCTTGAAGCGGTCAGCTTCGCGCAGACTCATGGTGATCAATCCTCGATCGTTCATGGCGCGCTCCGGTTCCGCTCAGGCGCTACCAGTATAGGTCTTGCTAGAGGACATTCTGATCTGGCTGGAAGCGGACATTCTTGTTTAGCCCCTACAACACACCATGCCGCACAGTTGGTATGTCGGGGTTTTTGTTGCGAGGGGCCTTTTCACCGCCCCATATTGATATATAGCGGGATTTCAGCGTAGTTATCCACAGCCAGGTAGTCCGCGCTGTTGCGCAACGATCTGAGGTCACTTTGTTGCGCAAGATGGCTGCCAGCAACGCAACAGCGTATTTGGCACGAAGTCGACGCGCCTAGGCTTTGGGAGGCTCGCCTTCTTCGGGCCGGGAGCCTGAGGGAAGTGCAGTGATCGTCGCGACCGGCAGGGCGCCCAGCGCTTCGAGTTGCACCCGGGCCTCGGCATAGTGCTCATAGAAGGCGGCCCATTTGCTGAAGCCGCCCAGTTCGCCCACGACCCGGATCATGGCCAGGTGGGAACTCGTCAGCAGCCTCACTTGCCGCTCGAGCTCGGCAATGCGGAGCTCCTTTTCGGCCAGCGTTGCCGCTGTCACCGCGCTCGCCTGTCGCGGCAGGCGCCGCTGCCAGCGGCGGAACTCCGCCTGGCGCTGCTGGTACTGCGCCAGCAACTGGCTGCGCGCGGGGCTGCGCGTGATGGACGAAGCCGCCTTGAGGCTGGGATGGCGACGCGCGACGGCGCGCGCCGTGATGGTCTCGTCGTGGGCCAGCAGATCCTCCAGAATGCGAACGAGGTCTGGATCGTCTGGCGCCGCCGCTGTCGTCTTGGTCTCAGTCATCGAGCACTCCGCGTGGCGGTATCACCGACAGATCCGGGCCATCAGGGAAGGGCAGCTCGCCGTTAGCGCTGGCCAGCAGCTTGCGCACCCCTTCGAGCCGAACCCGCGCATGTGCGATCTGGTTATCGCGCCCCAGCGTTGTAGCCGGTCGTGCCTCGGCATGTGCGAGAGCGGCCTCCAGCTTGCCTTCCAGCTTGACGAGATGCGCCCGGTTCTCGGGCAGGTTGGTCGCCGACAGGTGCCGGCAGCCGGTAAAGCATTCCAGGTGCTTGGGGCAGGGATCGACCGTGAAGCTGTTCAGGCAGTGCCCGTACGGGGTCACATGGAAGCCATCGGCTTCCGCCTTCAGATAGGCGAAGGCCGCCTCGTCGCCTTCGTCAGCCTGGATGCGCAGGAACGCGGCAACGACGGGACCGCTGGCTTTGCCAGCCTGGATCATTTTGGCCACCGTGGCCGCTTTCTCGCCCAGGGAGGATTCCACTTCAGCCGGCAACTCGATCTGGTCGAGTTGCTCGGCCAGACTGCGATGGTCGTACACGTAGCTTTGCGTCACGCTACGCCGGTTAAAGCGCTTGGAGATGATCGTGTCCGCGACACCGAGCCGGAACAGCTCGGTGTTCTGTAAATGGCGCAGCATGTGCGACTCAAGGTGCAGTCTCTGGTCCTCCGCGCTTTGCCCATAGCGCTGGAACAGCGACTCTCCCGAAGGCCGCTCTCCGATCGCATTCGCCACGAAGCCGGTATCTGGCCGGTTCACCGCCATCACTCGTGTCACATCGCAGATGCCGTCATCACGTTCCTCCGCCAGCGAGCGCTTGGGTGCCAGGAACAGCAACTCCCAACTCTGGAGTTGGCCAGACATCAGTGGCAACGGTGCCGTGTCCGACAGCTTGGTCGGCACCGCGGCCCGCAGGTAGGCTTCGAGTTCGCCCACATGCAGGCATGTCTGCGACCATTGCAACCGGACGTCAGGCGGGATCACACTGCCATCGTCCCGGCGGAAGGATAGGGGGTGCTCGCCAGCCCGCATGGCCTTTTCAAGACGGTTCAGATACACGTAGGCAGCCGAGTCCAGGCGAGGCTGCCGTGCATGGCTGGTGCGTTGCAGGTCATGCATCTCCTGCAGCAAGGTGACGTCGAACTGCGCGCGATAGCGATCCAACAGGTCGGCCCGCTGCGCGCCATCCATAGCAGCCCAGAACGGATTGCCGGTCAGGTGAGGGTACAGATGGGCGGCGGGCACGACCTCATGCTCGGCGTACCACGGCAGCAGACGACCGGTTTCGGCTTGCCGTCGCAAGGTCCGGCGTAGCGGCTCGGTCAGCGCCACACTGCGCGCTAGGGTCTCCGTCAGCAAGTCGCGGAACATCTCCGGTACATACTGCACCTTTTCGAACAGCACACGACTGTCCGACGTCGGGGTCTGCTGCTTTTCCGCGAAGTGGCGCAGCAGCAGCGCCTCCGCGTAGCCGCCCTGCGTGCCCGCGGACTGGCCATGCCGGTCGTAGTAGGCGCGGGTGCGCTGCCAGTCCGCCGGCAGTAGCACGACCTCGCCAATGCGCAACCCGGTCACGATCATCGCGCGCAGGCACAGGAAGCGCAGCGTATCGACGAAGCTACGAGGCGGCTCGGTCATGACGATGCGCACCAACTCCCAGAAGGCGCGCCGCTCCGGCAGACGTTCAGCGCGCTTGCGTTGCTCGAGGGTGTCCCGTAGTTCGTCCTCGGATTGCAGGAAGGCGGCCCGACGGACCCGGCGACTCGTCGTTCGGCGCTGGATCGCGGCCTGGTAGAGCGGGCCGGCGTTTGCCAGCCGCTGCACGTCGAACAGATTCCTGAGGACGCCCTCCACGAGCTGCCCTAGCTTGCCGCAGGCCTGGAGGCGGCTCGCCAGTTGGACAGCATGGTGCCCATCCTGTGTCGTCAGTTGCCAAGGCTCCTGGTCGGGTAGGCACGTCGCCAGTACCCGCAAGGGACGCACGATGTTAGACACGATGTGCCCGGTGGTATTGCGCTTGACCAGCAACTGCTCCAGCACGGCGGCCTTGATCAGATCCTGCCATGCCGCCGACAGCGCTGCTGGGGCAAGCTCTTTCGACTGCTCGGCCAAGGCCTTCAACATCTTGGCATCGCGGCCGAGATGGTTCAGGTAGTGCACGGGAGGCGGCACATCGCCTGCGAGCGCGGAGAGGTTCCAGCCATGCCCCTTGTGCACGCGTCCGTCCGGCTCCAATGGTAGCGACCAGGCCAGGCCCCGTTGCTTTGCTAAGGTTTGCCCCAAGGCTATGTAAGCGCGGTAGCCAGCGTTCATTTCGCCTCGCCCTCCAGTTCGTCCAGCACCGCTTGCACGCCGGCAATGGCCCGCTGCAACTGCAAGTGGGCGGGGGACGCCGCGTCGTCGCGAGACGCATCGTGGAAGAAGCGCACCACGCTGCGCAGGCCTGCCAGCACTTCGCGATGCAGCGCTATATCGCGGACCGGCATGAACCGGTGGCAACCATAGCAAGAGGTCACCGGATTGAACGGGCAGGCCGGCTGGCCGCTGGTGCAGCCGCCGATGCCGGCGATCGGGATGCCGTGCGGCACGCCGGCGATCTGCTGCTCGCCCTTGAGCGAACCCAATTCTTCCGCACTGATGAAGCGCGCGTGCGCGATGCGGGCCACCTGCTGGTAGATCGGAGACAGTCCCATGGCGCGATTGACGCGCTCCGCCTGGTTGGGCGAGCTGTCGAAGTACACGAGGCCGGTGGTCACGTCGGCGTGACCCAGGAAGGCGGCCAGCTCTTCCTGGTTGGCGCCGGCATCGACCAGGCGCTGGGCAGCGGTGTGTCGCAGATCTGTCGCCGTGACGCGCACGCCCAGCAGCCGCTCGGTTAGCGCGGCTATGCGCACGGAGACTTCCGCGGCGGAGGCCACGCTGCAGAAGCGATCACCACCGGCATGCCCGCGCGCGCGTTGACGCTGCTCCAATTGGCCAGGTAGCACCGCCCACTCCCGTTTGACCCGGCGGGGCAGGGGCTTGATGGTGGCGCCACGCCGCTGCTTCACCATGCGGAAGGTCAGATGCACCGCTGGCCGCTCGTCAGTGCCGTCCGACCACACGCGCACGTCGCGCATGGTCAGTAGCGCAATCTGGATTGGGCGCATGCCGAACTGATAGGCACACAACAACATCACCGCGTCACACAACGTCACCTCATCCAGGCATGCGCCATCGCGCGCGCCTTGGGCCGTGTCATCCAGATAGTGCACGATCGCCGCTTCCTCCTCGATCGACAGGAAGACGTCCCCGGTGCGTACGCCAGCGTATTTGTCCCGGGCCGGCCACGGCAGGGCAACGCCGAGGAACTCGCGGTACTGGGGCGACCAGCCACACAGCCGATAGTGGCAGAGCAATCGCAGCAGCGCCTTGGCGAACCCGTAAGCGTCCGCTCTTTTCCCCAATGCTCGTAACGCTGCCCAACTGGCCACACAATTTTCGGGACCGGCCATCAGCAGGGCAATGACTTCCGCATAGCTGAAGTGCTTCGCCGCTTGCAGGTATCCCGTCGCCGTCGATACGTGCAGGTTTTCCCCGAGCAGATAGAGGAACAGATGCTTTAGCAGTGTCGCGTAGCCGCTGTCATAGCTAGAGAAGTCGAGATACTGGGTGCCGCCATTGATATGGACGGCGAAGACGCTTGCGCTCGCCGGTTCGTGGATCACGCGCGTGGCGTCGTCGAAGTCGTCGTAGTAGCGCAGCAGGGACGGCAGCGCCGGCAGTTGCCGCACGATCTGGTCCAGCCAGGCCTGCGCTTCGCTCGCGGTCCATCGGTTGACATCAACGTGCGCTGGCATCTCGGTCTCCCGGTGGCAGGGCACGCAGCACCGCGACCCGGTCGTCAAAGACGTTGTTCCAGACCGCCGACAGGCGGTCTTCGAACACGGCCCGCGCATAGTAGGCCGGCATGTCCGACGTGCGGGACCAACCAAAGAAGCTGCGCAGCTTTTGCAGAGCCTCGTCCATCGAGTCGCCCTGGGTGAGCAACTGATTGAGCCGCACGACGGCGCTGGTATGCCGGAAGTCGTGTGGCGTCACACTGGTCTTGCCGGTCCGGTCTTCCAGTTCGGCCAGCACGTGCGCCGGCAAGGCCGCCGACGCCCGTGCAAAGAGCTTGGTGAGCGACTCGGTGGACAGCGGCGTGTTGGTCTGCGCGTTGAGCAGGTAGGGGTGATTGGGCCGCCCGCGGTAATTGTCGACATAGCATTGCACCAGGTTCGCCGTCAGCTCGCTGACGGGAATCTGTCGAATCGAGTTGGGCGTCTTGATGCCGGGGCGCGAGTGACGGGAATCCGCTGCGCCGTGCCGATGTTCGCCCACGTTGAGCCAGTAACGCGTCCGTTGCTGCCTGGCGTCAAAGCCGGACTTGATGGCATCCGCGGTCAGCAGCAACAACTCGCCGCGGCGCAGGCCTTGATGCAGCATCAGCACGAAGGCGATAAAAACCCGCCAGCGGGTTCGCATTCCCTTGAACGGGTTCGTCGGGGAACTGGGGTCCAGACCTTCATACAGCGCTTGCACGACCGACGCAGGCAGCGAGCGCAGGACATTGACGCGATGGTGGCGTTGGATCTGGAGCTGGCCGTAGAGCAGATGGAGGCGTTGCCAGCGCGCATTGAGCTGCACCAGCCGGTCGTCACTTGCCATCCCTTGACCCAGCCAGGTCGACACCATCACGACGAATTCCAGCCCGGCGCGCCAGCGCTCTTGATCCGAGGCTGTCGGCCGGGCCTGATTGCGCAGCGAGACGAACCAGCCTTCCAGGATGGTGCCAAGCCGGGCGTCATCCAGGTCCGCCAGCGCATCGTCCAGCGCACCAGCGCCCAACATGTCGTCGGCATAGGCATACAGGCGTTCGACATGATGCAACTTGCGCAGCCGCGTCAGCTCGGCGTGATCGGCCAGCGCCACCAGCGCCCACACGTTTGCCCAGAAGCGTGGCAGGCCATGCCGGTCCACCAGCGTCACGCCGTGCAGACGCTGCGGCACCTCCGGCTGATTGAGCTGAATGACCATGGCCGCCGAGGTCCAAGCCCCAGGAATCTATACCATAGACCATCCTGGCTGTTGCGCCAGAAGCGGGACTTCAAGGCTTCAGAGCGCAACAGAGGTAAACCTACCGTTCCGTCGACAATAAACATTATGTTAAATATAAGCCACTTTTAGACATTGTACGCAGAATTGTCTACGCCCTGCGTAGACAATTGGAGAGAATCCACCGTGCGCCCTAAATTGCGTTCATGTTGCGGAACTGTGCGGGCCACATCCGCGACTGGCCCATCGCAAAGCGCAAGGCGGCGCTCCACAAGCTGCTGCACCGCGTTCGGTTTTTGCAGAATTTGTTCCTGGCCCCATGGGCTAGAACAAGGAGGCCGCGGCGAGGCGGGCGGGCGCGTGGCAGCAGCCCCTCCAGCTTCGCCCGTGATCGCGCGGAGGCGCACGCGGCGCGCCTGACGGCGACAGTCCTCGGCGTTCAAAGCCGCAGCGAGCCGAGCCGCGGACCGACCAGATCAGCCACTATTGCAGGGGTCAAGATGACGTGGCGAGTTACGCGCGCGGAGCCAGCGCTTAGGTTGCGATTAAAGCGGATATCCACGTTGTTGGCCCCAGCACTTCCTCCAACCGATTGTTTCCCAGCGCAGGAGACTACGCAACGCCGACACGCCAGGATCCAAGATCTGTCTCATCGTCTCCGCAAAAGGATTCGCGAAACGCCGCAAGAGAAATAATTGCCGAGAACGAAACTCTTCAACCAGCCGCGTCTTCCCGGGCATAGCGGGCTTTGCATACATGGCCCACACGTGGATGCCCGGTCGCAGCGGCGACATGTCATCTAACGTCCATCGCCGGTTGCGGTTCTCCATCTTTCAACGTCAGCACCATCCTTCCGTTTTTCCGTGCTGTTCCAGTTCATTACGCCAGGTCGACACCAATCAGCTTGCGCAGATCGGCCTGGCTGCTGAATGCCTTTTTCCTGGCCGGCGTCGATGGCTGCCTTGATGATCGCCTCGTCCTCGCGGCAATCAGGGGACGAACCAGTTCGCCAGCCGCAAACCAGTCAATTCCGAAAAATCCTTCGTATTGCGTGTCACCAAGGTTAGCCCATGCGCTATCGCAACCGATGCAATCTGCCCATCCACGAATGGCAATGTGAATCCAGCCCGCTCGCGTGACTGGCGCAGCTCCGCGTGGATCCGCGCTGCGGCAGCGTCGTAAGGCAAGACTGGCAAAGTGCCCACGACATCTTGCACAAAACGGCCAACTGCGTCCTTCCGTTGGCCATCCGGCATGCGCAACCAGCCATAACGGAGTTCGTGCCAGACCGGGGCCGGAATTGCTAGCTCCCCCTCGTAGCGGGCCAAATTGTCCGTTACCGCGACCTCAGGTCTCGGCCGCATGGCCTCTGAAACAATGTTGGTGTCGAGCAACCAACTCACGGCGCTCACCATGAGAATTCTCTTCCCCCATCGGGTTGGCGTACTTGCGCAAAGGGATCGCTCTCATTCTCTTCTGTCAAATGCTGTTGGCGCCACTCTGCCAGACGCGCAGAAAAGCCAGAGGAAGACCCAACCAGCTGTCGATATTGAGACCACGACATCAAGACGCCGGCAGCCTGCCCGCGCCGGGAGATCAGTAGGGGCTCTTGTGCCACTTCTACACCTCGCAGCGCATCAGCGAGGTGCGCTCTTGCCTCAGAAAACGGGATAGTTTGCATGGAAAGGTGCTCCCTTGCTTGATATGTACGTTTCAATTGTACATCAATGGGACTCCAGCGTCAGTTCGACACCTTGCCACAGGGAATACTGATCGTCCCGGAAGGTCCCGGAATTGTTCGACCGGGCGGCCGACCCCGTTGCGCCATTCTGGTCGAGGTACCCACTAGACATTAGAGTTGGGCATCGACCTGCTGACGAAGGCACACGCCGGCCCTCCCCGCAGAATGAAGCGGCGTCGACACCCGCCGGAAATCTCCGCCCGCGTCGATCACGACGACTCGAATTCCCCGCCGAGGACGATCGCCGGCCCAGCCTACCGAGACGAGCCAGCTCGCCTTCGATTTGGGATCTGCTGCCTTACCGGTCGCGAGTCCAGCCGCGTAAAATGCTCCCGACGTTGTCCACCGGCCTCCTTCAGTCAATGTCTGTCCCCTACCAATCCAGGCAAATCGCGCAATGGCTGGATCCGTTCACGGTGTCCAAGGCGCGTCCCTATGCGAGTGCCGTCTCGGAGTTGCGCTGGATCGACGAGGACACCCTGGCGGGCCTGGTGCAAGGCACCCGCACGCGTCCGTATGACGTGCGTGTGTATTTCCACGACATCGACGACGACATGTGGGTGGAAGGCGAATGCACGTGTCCAGTTGGGGTCGACTGCAAGCATGTGGCAGCGCTGCTGATCGCCGGCCTGGCGCACCAGCCGAAGCCACCGTCCACCGGCGTGCGCGCGGAACTGGTGAGCTGGCTTGAAGGCTTTCGTGCCAGGCGCACGGCCGCCAATCCCGCGGCCAAGAAAAAGCCGTCCAAGCCCACGCATGCCCTAGCCTACGTGATCGGCCAATCGTACCGCGGCGGCGAGGTAACGATTTACAAGGCACGCGTTGGCGCCGACGGCACGATTCGCTCGCTTGACGATCCGTGGCAAAACATCGAGAAGGCGCTGGTCGAACCCCCCAAATTTGTTACCGAAGCGGATCTGCCGATCCTGCGCGGGCTATGGCTGGGCCGCTCACATGCCTCCTATATGGGTGGTTTTGGCCTGCGGGGCGCAACCGGTGCCGTCATCTTGGAGCAACTGATGGCAACCGGACGGGCTTTTGTTTCCTTTCGCCCGCGGGCTCACACTATCCCGGCACGCACTGTGCGCTGCAAGTCGGAGCCGCGCGCGGCGCGCAACTGACTTGGCAGGCGCAGCCTGACACGCGCGTGCGGCCGCTTCTGCAAGCCGAACCACCCGCTTCCCTGTTGCTGACGAGCACCCAGCCGTGCTGGTACGTCGACGCGGATGCTGGTGAAGCCGGCATCCTGGCGATGCCTTGGCCCTCCGAACAGCTCGCCGATTTCCTGTCCATGCCGGCCATTACGCTGGACGAGGCCGCACTGGTTGGGAATGTGCTGCGTGACGTGGCGCCCGAACTCCCGATGCCGCCTGCGCATGAAACGGCGTCGGTGCGAAGCATCCACTGCGCGCCGGTGCCCGTCCTGGCCCTGGACACGTTGTCGACATGGGCCTCGGCGCAGGATTTTGCGACGGTCAGCTTTGATTACGCAGGACACAGCCTCCCGGCGCACAGCAGCACCACTCTCCTTCAAACCACCGGTGGCGAGGTCGTCCAGATCAAACGGGACGCCGATCTCGAGCGCAAGCGTCTGACAGAACTGCAACAGGCCGGGTTCCGGAAGATTCGGGCCGACCATGTCTTTGGGCCAGCCCCGTTTCCGGCCGACATGCTCGGCCCCGAGGACCATGCCAGCTGGCCAAGCCTCGTGAAGGTGCTGCTTCCGATCCTTCGCGCAAGTGGCTGGCGCGTCGTCATGACGGACGCGTTTCGGCACAACGTGATTGAGATCGAGGCCATTGACGGCCGCCTGCGTCAGACCGGTGATGGCTGGTTCGACGTCGAGATGGGCATCACTGTCAACGGCCGTACGGTGCGTCTGGAGCCGCTGCTGGCTGACCTCTTTCGCCGGGATTCGCGCTGGTTGTCAGGCAGGCTGGATGGCATCCCCGACGACGAAGCGATTGATCTGAAGACCGAGCGCAACGAGCGGCTGCGCCTGGGTGCCGACCGGCTGAAACCCGTCGTGCGCGTGCTGATCGACCTGTTCGACGCGCTCAACACCGGCATGCGCATTTCCGAGTGGGATGCAGCCCGGCTCCATGCCCTGGATCAGACCGGGCGCTGGCAGTTTGACGGCGCGGCATCGATCCGGCAGCTCGCGCAGCGGCTGATGGCGGGTCCCGGGATGGCAGACGTGCCCGTGCCGCGCGGCCTGACGGCCGAACTGCGTGCTTACCAGCGCCAGGGGCTCGCCTGGATGCAGTTCCTGCGCGAGCACGGGTTGTCTGGGGTACTGGCCGACGACATGGGACTGGGCAAGACGATCCAGGCCCTTGCGCACGTCCTCACGGAAAAGGAACGGGGCCGGCTGGACCGGCCTGCGCTGATCGTCGTGCCGACGACCCTCGTGCACAACTGGCGCGAGGAAGCCCAGCGCTTCACGCCGACGCTGCGCGTGCTGGATCTGCACGGCCCCCAGCGTCACGATCGCTTTGACCAGATCGGCGAGCACGACCTGATCCTGACCACATACGCCTTGCTGTGGCGTGACGAGGCAATCCTTGCCGGCCACGACTATCACCTGCTGCTTCTGGATGAGGCCCAATACGTCAAGAATGCCGCCACCAAGTCCGCCGCAACCATCCGAACACTGCGTGCGCGACACCGCCTCTGCCTGACAGGCACGCCGCTCGAAAACCATCTCGGTGAATTGTGGGCGCAGTTTGACTTCCTGCTGCCCGGCTTTCTCGGTACCCGCCAGGACTTCACGCGACGCTGGCGCACTCCCATCGAAAAGGGCGGCGATGCCGTTCGACGCGACCTGCTCGCGCGGCGCATCCGGCCATTCATGCTGCGCCGGCGCAAGGATGAGGTGGCCACCGAGCTGCCCCCGAAGACGACGATCGTGCGCACGGTGGAACTCGAAGGCGCACAACGCGATCTGTACGAAACAGTGCGCGCTGCCATGCAGGAAAAGGTGCGGGCGGCCGTCGCTGCCAAGGGCCTCGCGCGCAGCCACATCATCGTGCTGGAGGCGTTGCTCAAACTGCGCCAGGTCTGCTGCGATCCGCGGCTCGTCAAGATCAAAGAGGCGGCCCGGATCAAGGAGTCGGCAAAGCTTGACCTGTTGCTGCACATGCTGCCCGAACTTATCGAGGAAGGCCGTCGGATCCTGCTGTTCTCGCAGTTCACTAGCATGCTGGATCTCATTGCGGCAGCCCTGCGAAACGCCGGCATTCCCTACGTCATGCTGACCGGGGATACCACGGACCGCATCACCCCGGTCGAACGCTTCCAGCAAGGCGAGGTACCGCTTTTCCTGATCAGCTTGAAGGCCGGTGGCGTTGGCCTGAACCTGACAGCGGCCGACACTGTCATTCACTACGATCCCTGGTGGAATCCTGCTGTGGAAAATCAGGCTACTGACCGCGCACACCGCCTTGGCCAGGATAAGCCCGTGTTCGTCTACAAGCTGATCACCGGTGGCAGTGTCGAGGAGAAAATCGTCGCGATGCAAGCGCAGAAAGCCGCGCTGGCCGAGGCGATCCTGTCGGAGGATGCCGCCGGCGCCGTCAAATTCTCCGCCGAAGACATCGAGGCCCTTTTTGAGCCGATCCCGGCGGCACCGGCCGTCGCCGCGACGACAAAATCCCGGTCCCGCATTCGGACAGGAACCTGACGATGCCGTGTGCTCGGGCAAATCGCGACGGCACTGCACGACGCCCGGGCAGGCAAAGCGACCGCACCACTCAAGTCGTTTGGGATGCTCGACGCGGCAGACGCACCTCAAACGCCGTCTCTGCCTGGTCGGAGCGGGCGTCGATTGACCCGTGATGGGCCCTGGCAATTTCGCTCGCGATATACAGCCCGAGCCCGTGCGCGTGCTTGTCTTCCGGATCCGGACCTCTGCTTAGCGGGTCAAACATTCGCGCCAGCGTCAGTTGGTCAATAGCGGGGCCGCTGTTCCTCACCGCGAGATGAACTTCGGTGTCGTCACCAGTGAGTACAACACGGACCGGGGCGTCTGGTGCGCCATACCTGATCGCGTTGAGCACCAGATTGGAAACCACTTGCTGCAGCCGCAAACCATCCCAAACGCCCAGCGCGTTACCGTTCATCTCAAGGTCGATGCGGCGGTCCGGATGCGCTGCCCGCAACTGATCCACGGTATCGCCAACGACGTGAGCTAGGCCGACCTCAATGGGAGCGATGTTGATACCCAAGCTGAGTTTCGTTCGGTTGAAATCGCACAGATCATCCAGCAGGGAATTCATGCTGGCCCCGCTGCGAATGAGCCGTGCTGCCGCCTCCGACACCTTCTCCCCGGCGTTCAGCGCCGCCAGATAGGAGGCGGTCATCTGGATGGTCTGCAGAGGACTGCGCAGATCGTGCCCAAGCATTCCCAACAACAGATTGTGAGACTGCTCGACTTCCGCGTTGAAAAAATCCACCGATTCCGCGACGGCCTGATCGATCGCCTCGTTGAATCGCATCACGTCATCCAGATCCCCGGCGACCAACTCAAACTCGTCCATCCACAAACGCAGCACGCTCGCGCGTAGCGCCCGGTACTCGGCGACCAACTGGTTGATGTTGAAGCCACCGCGCGCCCGGATGACGGCGTGAATTTGGGCTGCAGTGTCCGGCGCACCGGGCACCTTCGGGGCTCGTCCCAAGGATTTTTCGCGCTGCGCCTCGCTCGTTTGCGGGGGTCCTAAGATCTTTGGCAATGGCTTGGAAGATCTGCGGTGCGTGGGTCGCGCAGGGCGAGAGAATCCAGATTCCGTGCGGCAGGCAGCTGGGTGGCCACAAACGCCTCCCATTCCCCCAAAATGTGCTTCATATCGCGCAAGATAAAGTCAGCTAGCCGCATGTCTGCCCCTTGAGCTTTGGGAGCCCCAACGCACTTCTGAAGAATAGGATGTTATGTCAGCGATGATGGGTAAAGTATTGCATAAGGCGCTTTGAGCGCTCGGAAGTCTCGTGCTGTCGATTGTTACGTGACAACTGACGGCTGACTTCTTCGAGGCGGTTGCCGCATGCGTTCCGTACAGATGACCGCAACGACTCACTGAACGTAGCGTGGCGCTTGCGGACAAGGTCCTGCGCTTACCTTGGTTATATCGCAATTGAGATACATAATGTCGGTCAATGCATAGGAGATTTTCATGGCGCATACTTCAATGCTGCACATCCGGGTGGACGACGACCTGAAAGCCCGCGCCACGCAAAACCTCGCCAGGGTCGGCCTAACCGTTTCCGACGCAGTGCGCATTCTGTTGACACGGATCGCCAAGGAAGGCGGGCTGCCGCCCGGTCTGACGACGAGTCCCGAGACCTATGATGCTTGGTTCCGCGCAAAGGTCCAGCAAGCGCTGACCGACCCGGCCCCGCCGCCCCCACATGACCAGATCATGGACGACGCTCAGGCGCTGATCGACCGGAAACGCCGTGCGCGCGGTTGAATGGATGTTGCGCCGCGCAAATATGTGACTGCCGAACTCAGGGGATAAGCACGAGGCCATCGCCAAGCTTGGTCGCCAGCGTCGTCCAGCCCCGCCCGCGTGCGACCGGCGGACCGCCCGGATCGTGCTGGGCTCACGCGGCGCGATCTGACGTATCGCACGCCGAGTCTTGCCTTCGGGATCCCAAGAACTCGTCCCCCGCATAGGCGGAAAGCCAACCATCCATCTTGTCGTCTATACTTGACACATGTTTGGAGATTATCGCCATGAATCCCGCTCTCTTGGGCAACGCGATCCAGCGCAAGCGGGTTGCCTTGGGGCTGACCCAACAGCAGCTGGCCGACATGGCAGGGCTGTCGCGCCAGTCGCTGAACGGCATTGAACACGGCAGCGTCAACGCTACGCTCCAGTCGCTCGGGCGACTGATGGATGTGCTCGGCTTAGCACTTGATATAAACGATCCCGATGAGCGCCGCCTGGCTAGCGGGTCGCCAATGCGGGCGCTGTGGATGGCCGCGAAGGGCGCCAACGTGAGCTACACCGGCGAGCTCACGCCAGACGAGCTCGAGCGCGCCCTCGCCACCGGCGAGGTGCCGTCGGAGTATCGTCCACAGGTGGCCCATGTCTTGGACGAGGCGCCTCTGCAACTCGTCACCAAGGTGGTCGCGGAGGTAGCGGCGAAGCAACATCGGAATCCAGCCGACATCTGGAAGAACCTCAGGCGGCTTGCGCAGACCTTGATGGTCACGCGCGGAGGCCTGTGGGCATGAAAGTTGAACTAAAGGGCGACATCTGGGAAAGCCTGTTCCCTCATGCCTTTACGCTGATGGAGGAGGTCAGAAAGCACGGGGGCATTGAGCCGTTCTGGACCTTCGGCGGCGGGACGGTCCTGATGCTTCGGTACCGCCATCGTTTTTCCCGCGATATCGACCTCTTTGTCCCGGATCCGCAATGCCTGGGATTCGTGTCGCCGCGTTTGAGCGAGGCCGCGGAAAGCATCACGAGCGACTACGTTGAGCAAGGGGATTTCGTGAAGCTGGTGCTCGACGCTGGGGAAATCGACGTCGTGGCCTCGCCCAACCTGACCGACAAGCCATTCGAAATCTGGGAGATCATGGGGCAATCCGTCAAGGTGGAGACCGCGGCCGAGATCGTTGCCAAAAAGCTTTACCATCGTGGCGACCGTGCCACTGCGCGGGATCTCTTTGACCTGGCCGTCGTGGTCGAGCATGAACCGACGGCACTCACACACGCTGCGCCGTTTCTGCTTCGACACGCCTCCGCCTTCCGGGGCCAGGTCGAGGCCGGCCCGCCGATCATGCGTGAGCAGTTCGACAGGATCCAGCGGATTAATTTCAACAGATGCTTTGACGAGTGTGTCGCACTGGTGGGAGATTTTCTTCATTCCCTGCAGGAAACCGACGACACTGCGCAGAAGTCGCGGGAAAGGCAGCGTCCATAGGATTCAACGCCGGCACCCTCCCTCGCTTTTTACGTCCGCGCGCGTGTGAGTTCTCCGGCGAGCAGTGCATCCGACTCAATGCGTCACGCCGAGCGCTCCAACAGCATCGAGGCGGCCCTGCAAGGTCGGAGGCTCCACCCATCGTTCCATTGTCTGCCCGCTACATGACAATTTTTTCGCTGGCAAAAGAACTGCCGGGAAAAAAGCCTCCTAATCCTGTGTTGCGCGATGTTTATATCGCCGTATCCTGCTCCGGTAGGTCCTGCTACCACCCGCGCCCGTCCCCTGATGAGCGCGGGTTCTTTTTTCGCGAACCGGTGAACTGCGCGGCGCCAGGCTGGATTGCCGTCCACGGCAACCTGGTGGGTACTGAATGTGGGTGGCGCCGCAAGGTGTTTCCCGATTTCTTCTTGGACGTTTCTGCGGCTCTCCTCCATCGGATCGAGGGCTGTTTTTTTGGTCGCACTCACCATCTGGCAACCGGCGCGTCCAACTTGCCGACGGCCGCCGCCGCTGCGCGATCGATCACCGGATCTGCCGGTGTCATGTTGACCTGCGGGCGGTCTGACCATCGTGCACAATTCGCAAACGCGCCAGTCGTTTGCCCGGCCCGCTGGCGCCCCACAGCGTTGCCCGTGAACCTCAACCGTTGGTCTAGCCTCCTTCGACTTGATCCGGACAAGTCAGGACGCTGGGCAAGAACTCGCCCTCGATCGTGGCCACCGCGCACGCACCGAGACCGAAGATGCGGCACGGTCCTGCGGTCGGATAAGCCGTGGATTCGTGGTGATGGCCGTGGAAAGCTCGTTTCACTCGCATTGCTTCGATGAGCATGTCAATCGCCTCGAACCCGTGTGGGTGACAAGCCGGAGCCTCATGGCTGACCAGGACATCCGCATGCTGACTCAATAACGCGTTGTAGGTCTGCGGGAAGATCGTGCTGCGATGGCGCGGCGGCAGACCACCCCGCCAGTAATTCCCCTTCCCACATTTGGCCAGATAGTCAGACTCGCTCTCCATGCGCGCTGGTTCGGGCGGCATCCAGACTTGGCCGCGAAAAATCCCCCCTAGCCCGGCAATCCGAAGGCCTGCGATGGTGACCACCCTCCCATCCAGGTTCCGGTCGGCCAGGGCCGAGCCGAAAAGATTGTCGTAGTCGGCATCGCTGTCGGTGTCGTGATTGCCAGGAATCCACCACACCTGCGTCAGAGGAAGGATGCTGGCGAGCTCTTCATCCAGTGGGCGCCTGGCCTGGATGTCGCCTGCGAGCACCACTGCTTCGGGGCGGTGACGGTGGACGCTTTCAATCAGCGGGCCGAACTCGCCATGGGGGTCGCCGCAAATGAATACGTGGCCTTCAGACATCGGTCTTTGGGATAGGTGACGTGGTTTGATGGAATCGACGGCGGTGAATCTGAACGGCCGGCAGGTGTAGGCCCGCCATGCGTCTCGGCCACGGTCTGGGTAAAAGCGCCCTGCATGACCTCGTGCAACTGTGCATGACCTATCGAGCGCGCTCCGTTTGCAAAGTGGCAGTCCGCTGTCACCCGATTATCTCTGAATGATCACCAATCTACCTGATCACAAATCTGTCGAAGGCGTAATCGCGACTTGCGCCCGCAAGGTTACTGCCTCGACCGGTACAGGTGCTTAAGTCAAAGTGGTACGCGAGACGACAAGACCTGACGAAATAGACCGTTCCCCGCTTACAATGTTGCTATGCAATATGAATCTGGGCCGTCGAAGCGCGCGAATCGCCACAGGTCCTACGAGCAGGGGAGGCGGCAATGGCGACAGATCTGGCTGCGACCAAAGGCGAAGCACTAAAGCTCCTGGAAACAGTGGGCGTCACGGTCGTGGAATTGGACTACGAATCAGGATGGCAGGATGCGATTGAGCTGGGCAGGCTGGGCGAAAAGCTTGGCATACGTGTCCAGTATCGCGGCCATGAGAGCATTGCCGTCAGCTCGCCCGCCGCACTCGTTGCGGGACTGAGTCGTCCAAAGTTGACGTTCCGTCAGCGCAATCTTTACTGCCAATTTGAGCTCAGCATGCTACCAGCGGCTGACTTGGAGCGCCTGGAGGGAAAAGCGGAGAAGCTCGGAGACTACATCCTCGCTGGACATCTATCGAGAGATGTCGATGCTGTATGGGCGGAGTCCTGAAGTCCAAGGCAGAATCAGCGCCACGCGTCGCGCCTTGATTTGCCTGGCCGCCCTCGGGTAGCGCTTGTCTCGTCGAGATCTGGTTGGCCGGTTGCGGATTGCCCGTAGTCGCGGCAGCAGCTACCATCCCTGAAGACTTGTTGTGCCCGGCGATGTCGGGCCGGTCCTGCAGGGGCGCAATCTGACTACCAACGGGAACGCCGTGACGAATCAGCTCGATCTTTTTGAAGATGGCCGCGATGTCATGCTTCGCAACGACGTGCTCACAGCGCTTGAGCAACGCAATGCCGCCGCCGGGCGTGAAGCACTGCAGCGCCTGGTCGCGGAATATCCGGACGACACGCTTGTGCCGACCCTGGAGACACTTGTCTGTGTGCTGGAGGCTCCCGTCCACGAACACTTCGCGACTCAGACGGCACTGCGCGACACCTGCGAAGGGTGGTGTTTGCCGTGCATGCCGGCAGCGCGCCGAGCATTCGGCGACGCAGCGGGCATGGCTTGGTGCCTACCGCTGTGGCGTGCTGTTGCCCGAGCCGCCTCTCAATTGCCGTTTCACCGGGAGATGCCCGAATGGCATGCGGCACCCCTATGGATGCGCGCTGCGGAGTGGACTGCAGCATCTGACAGCATCAAGCGAATTGGGTCATGGCGACGAATTCCAACTCCCCTCGCCTGGATGGCCGAGACGGTCTACCGGCTACAGGGGCTTGACCCGGCATGGCCGCTCTTGGCCGAGCTTGCTTGGCTATCCCCGAAGAAGCTCGGCGCGCTCATACAAACGCTCGGTGATTCGTCATTGCTGGCGCTGCGCCGGCGGTTCGATGCGAAATTCGATGGTGACGGTACGCTAGATGATCTCGCGTGGCTCCCAGCCTGGTCCTTGACCGAAAAACCCGGACTTGCTGTCCTCTTACGCGCGTCCGAGCCCTCGACGGGCACATTACCCGAAAAGGGATTGCGGATCATGCTGGAGTTGTTGAACCTTGAGCGCCAGGGCCGCCAGCATGATTTGCTGGAACGGCGAAAGGACTTACGCGGCCTGCACGCGGGTCTCTTCGAGGCCTACATCCGTACGCGGTAACGTTTCGGGTTTTTTCGCGTTTGCACGCACTCACAGGGTACAAAAAAATGCTCTCTACCTCTCGGACGAGAGCGCGCGCCGCGTCGACATCCATGTCCTGGGAACGGCAGTAATCGGCAAGTTCAAGCTCCCGCGCAGCCACCACGTGTTGTCACATGACCACGCTGAAGTTGCTCCCGACACCAGTAACGTACAGAGCAGCGCCGGCGGCGCCTGCCGGTGCGAGCCGCGTAGTAGGGGCTATGTGATCGTGACGGGCAAGCCCTTCCCAATTTTGACTCGGCGGCTTGGTTGGTGTGCCAAGACACAGTTGGTTCTTGTGGCAGCGCCTCGTCATGCTTCGCCGTAACAAAACCAAACTGCCGTACGCTGAAACAGGTACGCTCGGTCGCTGGCGAGTGTCGTTGGCGCAACGATAGTGGTGTGGAATTGGGCGCCCCGTGAGTCGAGCACCGACCAATGGATTATGAGGCTCTCGCGCTGCATTTGCTTTCCCCTTGGCGGGGGCGACGGCCAAGGTGCAATGAATTGGGCCGCAATGGGCGACCTGCATCTACGATCCCAGCAATCGATCGGTCGAAGCCCAGCCTCGTAGGCTCTTCTGCTGTAGTCACAAGGTCTTTGGGGGCCAAAATTCCGTCTTGCGGCCCAATCTGTTACACCCTCAGGCCCTTCACTTCGACCCGAGAGCGTCCTCGCTGGTCGACATGGCGCCAATTCTACGAAACTGAAGCGGCACGGCGGCCGCGTGGATCGGAACGTACCGCCCTGCTTCTCGTGGGCGGCCTGGTCTTGGCCAGCAAACCTATGAACCAGGCTTCGATACCAAGCGCTCATCCTTGCAAAGGATGTCGATCTCTTCGTCAATAATGGCTATCAGCTCGGCTATGGACCCGGAAAACCGTTGACGTATTTTCTGACGCGTTCTGCGCTCGCTGGCCGCACGCACCAACTCATAGCTGTCGCCAGACTGGTGCGAAAGGCGGATCACTCTGAGTTCCTTGCTGGGCGGAAGCCGGAGCCAGTAGGAATAGCCGTTCCGTATCCCCCGCTCGGTACGTTCACGAGGAACCAAGTTTGGCCGGGCGAGCATGATATCGGCATGAATCACTTCAAATGACATGGCGATTGCTCTCAAAAAGAAAACCCCTGCATGCAGGGGTTGGACACTATTCTGGCGGGACGTGCTGCGCCTATTTACGCCTCTTCTGCAATCAGGAACTTGTTAGGGTTCTTGCCAAGCCAGGACGGCGCACGACCGCGGCCAGACCAGGTCTTGCCCGTCTTCGGATCCTGGTATTTCGGGGGCAATCCCGCTTTCGCCTTACCAGCGCCGCTGCCGGCAGGACGACCACGACGGCGTTTGGTAACGTCTTCGACAGTCAGCCCGTATTCCGCCATCAGGTTCTGAATCTGCTCGATGACAGAGGCGACTTCATTCGCACGTGCCTCTTCCAAGTGCGCCTCCAGAGCTGCCTTCTGCGCCATCAGTTCTTTGTAAGTTGCCATCTTCTGGTTTCCTTTCCGATCGAGAGATCCAGATAGGTAGTTTAGAGCCAATTTGATCTTCAGGGCATAAAAACTTTAACCTTCTGGGTAATGAGCAGTCCAATGATTCGCTTGGCGGCTCCGAATCATGACCAAAAAAGCTGAGCGAGAAAGTATGACAGCGACTGAGTACCACCGCCGCGCCACAGTGAGGCTCCATGCGGTAAGGGCAGCGAGAACTGCATTAAAGGGAGCGCCGTAAAACAATGCGCGTGATTCGGGTGCAAAGTCCCCTCGGTTTGAACTGATAAGAACCAGCCTCAGGCTTGTGGCCCTGACCGTGACACTCACGGCAATCGGCCGGTCCAAAAAATTTCGACCGAGTACTCGAGGCTGCATTTGTCTAACAATCCTTGGTTAGAACGTTCGCAGAAACGGGTACGCCGCAGCCTTGACGTGGGGAAAACTTCCGAGCTCGGCAGTTTTCGCATAGTGTCCCGGCACGCGCCACGATGGCGGGACTGAAGCTTTTGTAATGCCGTTGTGCGACGTTGAGCAGTGAACTTCGCGCGAACTGCACTCAGGCAAGGAGGCCAGTGATCGCTTGAAGCGTGCCGAGAGGCGTTGGTCCGTAATTGGCCCGTTTTGGAAAAGCGCGGGTCTTGAAAGGTTCACGACGACCTTCGGGCCACACTGACGCAAGCCGCCTGCCGGGCCGCTATCCCAATCGGGGATTGGACTTCTCCGCTGCCCCGCAGCATATTCCTCACTTGCTTTCCACGACTGAAGGATTTACCGTAAACGTTCGGTGTAGCGCTCCCGGCGCGTTCCTTGCACCGACATCATCCAATTGCGGTTCCTAACTCCCCCGTGGAGCACGGTACACAGATCAGCCGTCGCAGTTCCCTTTTGACTCGATCAAGGAGACCGACATGCTAAGTCCGCATGAAATCGCAGCACTGCTGCTGCTTGGCGATGCACCGGACGTTCACGACGTCGATCCCGATCGGTTGGACGCATTGTTGGAACAGAAACTGGTCACGATGGAGCATGGTCATGACAGCGGCGCCCATCCGCGTCTGACCAGCCGGGGGCATTCTCTGCTCGACGCCGTACGCCGCATTCGCTAGGCGTTAAACTTGGGCGCAAACGGAGCCGCCGGCTCCACGGCAGAAAACGGTCGTCTCCGCTTGAAGTTGGCGACCTCAACGTGGCTTCAGGGCAGCGTCTTTAGCGTTCTGCTGACCGCCGTGAGTGCCACGCACCTTGACAATGCGCTTTGCGGTAGCGCGTCAACGTCCGCAATTTCGGAGTGATGGCGCTCTTTCTCCTGACGCATTCGTTGGTTTGGAGTCCGCATGCTCTATCAGATTTTTGAATATCAGCGGACCCTGATGAAGGCGTGGGCGGATGAATCTGCCCGAGCCTTGGTCAGCCCTCTAGTCCACTTGCATATCTTCCGGGGGCCGGGAACTTGGCCGCCTGCTGGGAAAACCTGTATCGCTTGAGCACGGCCAGCGAGGAACCGACGTTTGGCGTTACCGCTATCCTTCGTGACGGCCGTGTTGTTCCCGTGGTCGAGCAACTCGTATCGGAAAGCCCTTTTTGCCGCCTGCTGCGCTTTGAAGCTGCCCCAGCGGTTGGGCATGATAACGGGCAGCAAGGGATTCCCGCGGTACTCGTCTGTGCGCCGCTTGCCGGGCATCACGCCGTCATGCTTCGCGACGTGGTGCAATCGCTACTGCAAGAGCACATTGTCTATGTCACTGACTGGAGCAATGGCGCCATCGCGCTGTTGGCAAGCCGCGATGAGGCGACGCCAACCAGCCTGACTCTCATCGGCGGTCCGATTGACGCGCGTCGCAGCCCCACTGCAATTGGGCGCCTCGCCTCGAGCCGCTCTATCCAGTGGTTCCGACGCAATCTGGTTTACCCAGTGCCGCATCCCTATGCAGGTGCTGGACGTCAGGTCTGTCCGAGTTTTGTGCAACTTTCCGGTCTCGCCGCTGCGCAGTCATCACCGCTATGGGGCCCATGTGAAGGGTACTGGGCAAACCTTGCTCGTGGCGATGCCGAGCGAGCCAATGTTCACTGGCAAGCATTGCTGGACTACAGCGCGGTGCTCGACATGGCCGCCGAGTTTTATCTCGACACGGTTCGGACCGTGTTTCAGGAGTTTCAGATCGCCTTTGGCACCTGGCGAGTGCGAGGTCAGTTGGTGCGTCCCCAGGACATCCGTTCCACCGCCTTGCTTACCATCGAAGGCGAGCTCGACGACATATCCGGCCGCGGGCAGACCCACGCCGCGCATGACCTGTGCCGAGGCCTATCCGCGCACGACAGGCGACTGGTCACGATTGCCGGTTGTACTCACTATGACTTGTTCCGTGGACCTGTCTGGCATACTGAAGTCTTCCCTTGGATTTGCGATATGACACGAGACGACATGTAAGACGCTGGCGTCTCGCCCAATCAGCGCATTTCAGGTAGGCGAGGCGTAGGCGCCCTTCCACTCCAGCCTACCTTCGACCGGCGAACTTCAGTCGATCGATGTCGTCGATGACCTACGCCAGCCCACGTTGGCGTAGAGACCAGCCATACCGATGCCGATAGCACGGTAGCCGTGCGCGATCATGGAATTCGCCAGATCGGTTGTCAGCGAGACGCCCTGAGCAATCCAGAATTGGAGCCTCAAGTTGTGCGATTGCCGCTTGTACCTCCGGGCTCGACCAGCGGAGCTGTCATAGCACACCAGTCGGGTGCGATCGTCAAAGATCGCGATGCTAGGCTCACCTGCCAGGCGCGACTCGGGCGCGGCCATCCAAGGCGAGCCGGCAAATGCATCGGCTACGCAGTTCATCCTCATCGAGCAGTAATGGCAGACGCAAACCTGGTGGGCCGGGTGGGATTCGAACCCACGGTGGGATGTCTCCGGCGGATTATGAGTCCGCTGCCTGCAACCAACACGGCGTCCGGCCCTATAACGTCGCGCGAAATTCTACCCTGATGTTCGCACAACTTGCCTCTAATTTGCTGAGCTAATGGCTCGATACACGACTCAGTCGAGCAGGCTTGGCGCAAGCTGTGCGCCCATCTTCGGTCATCGACCGGTCGGCGAAGTGCCATACCGGCCGAGGCCAAAATCACGCCGAAACTTCGGGTGTCGCCACGGTCGGCACCACTGCCTTTGCGGGAGTCCGCTTCTTCGTCACGGCTTTCACTGCGGCCTTCTTCGGCGCAGCTTTCACGGAGGCTTTGGTACCGGTCACTGCCTTTTTCGGGGCTGCCTTCGTGGCGGCCACTTTGCCCGCGGCCTTCTTGGCGTCCGCAGCCTTTGCCTTCTTCGCCGCCAGCTTGTCCTTTGCGGCTTGCTTCTCGAAGCGAAGCGCGGACCTGGCGGCTTCCACTGCCTGCGCAACTTCGCGCTTTGCTGCCTCAATGGCCTTCTTCATGTCGGCGCGCAGCTTCAGCAAGCGCTTTTTCGCCGCCTGAGCCTCACGCGCGAGCACGCTGGCCTTTTTCGTTGGCACGGCCACCTTCTTGGCGGCAGACTTGTTCTTCGAGACTGCACTGACCTTCGTTGCTTTCGTTGCAGCGACCATTATGGATTACCCGTTAGTTGTGAAGCGCGGAGTATAACCGTACGTGTGCCTGCCTAACAGAGGTCTATCTCTTCGTTGTATTGCAACGGACTCGGCCGGCGCGGCCAAGGGCAGCCGAGATGCCAGACTCCGCCGCGCGTAGCCGGCCATCTCCAGACACTCGAACGGTCGGCTCTGCCGAGGCAACTGCCATTCGCCCCGTCACTCGCCTTCGAAGCGATTCAGGCCATTCGGGACACTCCGCCATTTTGTCGTTTGTAACAAGCGCGCCAGCTGATTTTCGCCGTGCGGGGGACGCCGGCGGCATCCCATCTCGTGTGACTGAGGTTTTGGTACCCTTTCATGGAAAGTCGTGCTTGCCTTTGGCAAAATTCGGTAGCGGAGCCGGGAGCGAATTTGCGTGAGTGATTACTAGCAAACAGGTTGTCCTACAGCAGATGAATAGACAGTTCACAAGACATGTGCAGCGCAGCAGGCAGGCATACCCTGGAGGGTTGCTTGAGCCGATCATTCGGTCGGTCCAGAGGCAATCGAAGATTTACCCAGTCCAACCTAGGCCGGAGGGCCTGCTGGTGGATTTCGCAGCCGCTTCCCTTGAAAACATGCAGCTTCAGCGCTTGCTGAAACAGTGCGATTGGAACGGGCACCTGTGACTGCGCCCGACATTCTTGTGCCACACCTGACGCCCGGCGGGCACCTGCTTGCAGTGCCGGAGGACGCCGCGCCAATCTTGGCAGATGAAACGCGACAGCGGCTTGAGAGTTCTTTTGCGCTTGGCGCGGGACATGGCCTGCTGCACCTGGGAACGGCCGAAATCGGCCGCATTTTGCCCCCTGCATGGGCCTGGTGGCGTGATTTTGCGGCGCGCTATGTCACTGCCTTGTGCGCCACGCCCGAAGGCGGCGAGATCGCGGTCGCAACGCCTGCTGCCAAGGATTTCGATGCCATGATTGACGATGCACCGCCGATGACGGGCGGCGAGTATCTGACGCCAGCCGTGCTGGGCACGTTGTGGGGCGAGATCGATACTGCCTTGCACCAGGAACTGGCGACCGCAAACGTCTCGCTTCAGGATTTCCTCAAGCTGCGTCACCCGGCCTGGAATCTCGTCGGCCGCGTGCATTTCAACCTTGCTGAGAACCGCAAGGACCCGGAGTCACCGTTCGCCTTCCTTGCGACTTACACGTCGCGTCTGTCGGCCCATGGTAAAGCGCAACATCAGCCACTGTCGCAGGCCCTGGCGGAATTCTCGGGAGTCAGGAGCAAGGCGCAGCTCCTGTCATTACTGCTGCCGGTGCAGCGCGCCGCGGAACACTGCGACTGGCTTCGCGAAATGGTGGATACCGGCGAGATATACCATCCGCTGCGCTGGACGCCGCTCGATGCCCATCGCCTTCTCTCGGACCTGTCCAAACTCGAAGCTGCCGGGATTGTCGTACGCATGCCAGGCGTCTGGCAGGCGGGCCGCCCTGCTCGTCCCGTTGTGAAAGCCAGTGTCGGAGCACGGCCACCCTCGCTCTTGGGCAAAGACGCGTTGCTGGACTTTAGCATGGAGGTTTCGCTCGATGGCGAGTGTCTCAGCGCCACCGAGGTCAGGAATCTGCTCAAAGGCGCCGACGGCTTGCAGCTCATCCGTGGTCGCTGGGTCGAGGTGGACAAGAAAAAGCTCAGTCGTCTCATGA
The DNA here is from genome assembly GCF_059419025.1 of Cupriavidus sp. GW821-FHT07C08. NCBI lineage: Bacteria > Pseudomonadati > Pseudomonadota > Betaproteobacteria > Burkholderiales > Burkholderiaceae > Cupriavidus > Cupriavidus sp. GW821-FHT07C08. Next base: position 46,410 of record NZ_JBWKQZ010000030.1, on the reverse strand, counting down.
AGCGATTCGAGGCCATGGAAAAGGCGGCGCGAAGCGGTCTGCCGCTTAATGAGGCTCTACGCCTTCTGGCGGGGGTTTCGCTCGACGATAGTGCCGACCCCGCTGACCGCGACTGGTCGCAGCTTGTTGCAGGGCCCTGGCTGGCTGACACCCTGCAGGAGTTGCGTCAGCCAGAGGGGTTGGCGCAGATCAGCCCGGGACCGGAACTGAAGGCCACCCTGCGGCCCTACCAACAGGCCGGCGTGCGGTGGTTGTACCTGCTCACCCGGCTCGGTTTGGGCGCTTGCCTGGCGGATGATATGGGCCTGGGCAAGACCATGCAGGTACTCTCGCTTCTGCTCGTGCTGAAGCGAGAAAGTGCCGAGGCGCGGCCCAGTCTGCTGGTCGCCCCTGCATCGCTGCTGGCCAACTGGGCGGCAGAGGCTGAGCGCTTTGCCCCCGGCTTGCGCCTACTGATCGCCCATCCGTCGGCCATGCCGACGGCCGAATTGCGTGCGCTGGACCCGGCGCGACTTGCGGACATCGATCTCGTCATCACCAGCTTTGGCGCGCTTCTTCGCCAGCCGGTACTGGGAGCCTTCCAATGGCGCGTTGCCATTGTCGACGAAGCACAGGCGATAAAAAATCCGGGCGCCAAGCAAACGCGACAGGTCAAGCAGCTCCAGGCACAATCGCGCATCGCGCTGACCGGCACTCCCGTGGAAAACCGCCTGTCCGATCTGTGGTCCATCTTCGATTTCACCCACCCCGGATTGCTGGGCTCAGACAAAGTCTTTGCCGACTTTACCAGGCGGCTGGCGAAGGCCGAGCACTTCGGTCCGCTGCGAACGCTCGTACGGCCCTACATCCTGCGCCGCCTGAAGACCGACAAGCGGATAATCGACGACCTTCCGGACAAGACCGAGCTCAAGGCCTGGTGCCACCTGAGCCCGAGCCAGGCGGCACTGTATCAGCGTGCGGTGAAGGATCTGGCTGCCGCGCTTGAAGACGCCGAAGGCATCGGTCGCAAGGGGGTAGTGCTGAGCTACCTGATGCGCTTCAAACAGATATGCAATCATCCGTCGCAGTGGTTGGGCGACGCCGCCTGGAAGGCGGAAGACAGTGGCAAGTTCGCCCGCCTGCGCCAACTGGCCGAAGTCATTGCCGCCAAACAGGAAAAGGTGCTGGTATTCACCCAGTTCCGCGAGACCACTGAGCCGCTGGCGGCTTTTCTAGGTTCGATCTTTGGCCGCGAAGGTCTGGTGCTTCATGGCGGCACCCCGGTCGCCAAGCGCCGCGAACTGGTCAAGCGATTCCAGGAAGATGAGCTGACCCCCTTCTTCGTGCTCTCGCTCAAGGCCGGTGGGGCAGGTCTGAATCTCACCGCCGCGTCGCATGTGATCCACTACGACCGCTGGTGGAACCCGGCGGTGGAAAACCAGGCGACTGATCGTGCATTTCGTATCGGCCAGCGGAGGAACGTCCTGGTGCATAAGTTTATCTGCCGTGGCACGGTCGAGGACCGTATCGACCAGTTGATCGAAGCGAAGCAGCAATTGGTGAAGGATGTGTTGGAAGGCGGCGCAGAACTCCTGCTTACCGAGATGAGCAATCGTGAATTGCTCGATCTCGTGAAGCTCGACGTTCATGCCGCGCAAGAAAACTGATCGTCAAGAGGAACCGGAATGGGTTACGGTTACGGGGGATGGAAGCCCTATGTCTCAGTCGCCGAGCGCAGAAAGAAGGCTGAACGAGCCGCCGAGAAGGCGAAGAAGGCAGGTTCGGTGCTGTCGCCAATCGCCTCATACCGCGGTGCCATCGCCAAGACCTTCTGGGGCAAGGCCTGGTGCGACAATCTGGAAAGCTACAGCGACTATGCCAACCGCCTGCCGCGCGGCCGTACCTATGTGCGCAACGGTTCCGTTATCGACCTTCAGATTACGGCAGGCGAAGTCCGCGCGCAGGTAATGGGTTCGAGTCTGTACACGGTCGCTGTGACCGTGACGGCGTGTCCCACAAGGCAATGGCGAGCGATCGGCACCGATTGCGCGGGGTCGATCGATTCGATCGTGGAACTCTTGCAGGGGAAGCTCTCGACAGCCGTGATGGAGCGCATCTGCAAACCTCGCAGCGGTCTTTTCCCGATGCCGGAAGACATCAGGTTCAGTTGCAGTTGTCCGGACTGGGCGTCAATGTGCAAGCACGTTGCTGCCGTACTTTACGGCGTCGGCGCGCGGCTCGACCAACAGCCGGAATTGCTCTTCGCCCTGCGCCGCGTCGATGCCAATGATCTCGTCAGGCAGGCCGGCGCTGGCCTGCCCAAATCGACAAAACGACCCGCCACCAGCAAGGTGCTCGACGACGCCCTGGTGGCCGATGTGTTTGGCATCGAGATGGCCGACGCTAACCCACCGCCGAAGCCTGCTGTCGGGCGTAACAAGCCACCGTCAGGTAAGGTGACAGCGAAGAAGGCGACCAAGTCGGCCGTCTCGACAACCCGTAAACCACCTGCGAATGCGAAGACTGCGGAGGACAATAAATCGGTAACCAAGAAGTCCTCAGTCAAGGCATCCGCAGGGCCACGCAAATCAGCATCTGGCAACATTGTTGCCGGTAAAGAAGACGTGGCGACCCCGCCTGCAACCCCGAACGAGGCTGCAACAAGGAAGCGCACCAGTACTGCACCGGTGAAGGGGACGTCCCGCTAGTCTCCGATTCCATCTCGCATGGAAGCCGTCGTGATGTTCCGGGAAATTGTCCTGGCTAGAGGATGTGCGGTGTACGCTAGTTCTGCGTCTTGCGGGAAGGCGATCCGCTTTCAGCAGTCGGTGGATGACCATGGCGCTCTGCCTTCGCGCCGCGATGAGCGCTGCAGTACCATCATGCATCGGCCCTTGATGAAGCTGATGTCCGGCTGTCGCCGAATATCGCTGGGCCGTTCAACTCGCAACCTATGGGAGTCCAGACATGGTCGCAGTCAAACACGACGATCTTTCCATGGCATTCGACTTCGTCAGCTGCGCGGCGCCGATGGAGCACAACGCGTATGTCTCACTCGATACGGGCAAAGTCTATTGGACTTCTGATTACAACGACACCTTCGACGAGGAGGGTCCTGACGACCTTGAAACCTCGGACCGCTACCTTGCGATACCGCATAAGAACGAACTCGGTCTTGGACGAAGTCTCGCCCTCCAATTTGTTGCACAGGAGTTGCCTGAGTGTTGCGACCAGGTGGAAGAATTCTTCCGACGACAAGGCGCTTACGCGCGCTTCAAGGACTTGCTGGAGCGCAATGGCATTCTCGAGCTCTGGTATTCGTTTGAAGCCGACTCGACCGAAAGAGCGCTGAGGCAATGGTGTGTCGAAAGCGGGCTGGAGATTCTGGAGTCGTAGCGCCGGATAGACATGCCGCAATGTCTGGCCGTAAGGAGCGGTCCTCTGGTCAATTCAGGCACCGCCGTGACAGACACATTGCCTGGCCGAGTGGCCATATCCTGAAGTCAGGACTCCCTGCAACGCTCGCGTGGCCGCTCGTCAACCTCCGCAGCCGACCTGTGCCGGTTCTGCAGTCGTTCGTGCATCGTCTCGCAGCGTATCAACATCATTGTCGCAGGCTCCTCGTCTGCGCCGGCGTCGGCCGCCTCCGCAGCGCTGCGCAGATATACTTGCCGGGAGACGATGGCGACGATCACGATCAGGGCGCCTACGCCGAAGGCGCGGGCCAAGAGGTATCGTGCCATCGACATCGCAACGGGTAGCAACAGGTGATTGGCTGGTGAAGCCTACACGAAGATGCTGTAGGACGGCCTACGCTGCTGCAGGGTGACACCATCCCCCGTTTTGCCTTCACCGGGCGATGGCGTCTTGTGTAACACCTCACTGGGCCTGATGAGCATGCCAAAGACGATCGAGCCCCTACCGAAGGGCCGCTACTGGGCCACGCCCCGCGCGTCCTTTCCGCTGGACGGACCGAATGGCCATGACGAAGTGTTTCCTGGCGCCCACTGCGTCAGCGACGGCAAATGGGTCATCTTCTACAAGGATGGCGAAGAAGTCTGGGCGTGCAATGCCATCTATGCCGCCGCGCATTTCGACTTTGCTGCCGTTTCGAGCGCCTGCGCTTCGACGGCCGACTGAGGTGCCGGTGGCGCCGACCGACGTCTCACCCTCCCCCTTCCATATAACCGCCCTGCTACCGGCAAAATTCCTCAGTATGGGCGTCGCGTTCAAATTTGGCGGTCACGCGGGGGCGCTTCGTGATCGAGGCAGAATCAATCATGGCGCACTGCCCTCCACTTTGATACCTAAGTCGTCGGGCTGCCGAAGCGACGCGACCTCGAATGTCTAGCGCCGTACTCTGGCGGGCCGCCTTAGTTGAACAGCATCGCGGCATAGTTGCGGGCGCTGTGCAGCACGTGCAGCACGTCGATTCGCGAAGGCGGATCGCCCACCACGCGGTAGAAGATCTGGTAGTTGCCGTGTACCCGGTGCCGGACGCCTCGGTCCTCATAGCGAGGGACCAGCGGGAAGGCAAGCGGCATGTCTGCGAGCGACAGGCACCGGTCGCGCAACTCCTGTACGAAGGAGAGCGCGCGGCGCGGGTTGTCGCGGGCAATGTAGTCGGCGATGGCTTCGAGTTCGGCCTCGGCCAGCGACGTCAGGCGAACGACGATCATGCGCCGTGCCCGGGTGTTCTGCCTGCCGCCGCGCGATACTTGGCTTCGAGGCGGTCGAACACGGTGGCTGCGTCGGTGCCGCGGCCCGCGTCCGCCTCGGCCAGGCTTTGCGCGAGCGCCGCGTCCAGCGCCATCAGTTGCGCTTCACGGTCCTGAATCAGACGTACGCCTTCGCGCAGTACTTCGCTCTTAGAGCCATAGCGGCCCGAGGCGACAAGTTCAGTCACGTAGCGCTCAAGTTGCTGTCCAAGGTCGGCACTGATCATATTTGCTCCTCTTCAGACGGGCCGGCGCAGGGCGTACGCCGGTGTCATGAAGTGTAGCGTCTTTGATAATAGTTATCAAATTCTAGATGAAAAGTGCAGCAAGAAGTACCAACGAAGCCGTAGTTCCGCATATTGCGCCGCACAACGGCGGCTGGTATTGTCTAGCATCCCCCCATTGTACGCAGACCGGCTTCCGCGAGAGGCATTCAGGCCTCGACTGTCCGTGCGTCATTCCACGATTTCGTTCGTACCCCGACAGGCTTGACCAGCCGTCATGTCCGCGACGATCGTCGGCCAACCTGTCGAGGAGAGTGTATTGGCAAATCCAGTTCGCGACGATTCAGCATCCCGCACGATCGCGGTCACGTCAAAGACCGGCCGGCGCTCTCCAAAAAGAAAGATCGAGGTGGTCGCAACACCGCTGGACATCGCGTCCATGGCGCGCCAGGACGAGGAGCGTCAACGCCAGATGCGCGCGCTGATTGCGCTTGGCCGTGAGCGCGGCTATCTAACCCACGCGGACATCAACGATCACCTGCCCGACAACTTTACGCAAACTGCTGCGATGGAGACGATTGTCAGCACGTTCAGCGACATGGGGGTGGCCGTGTACGAGCAGACGCCGGACGCGGAGACGCTCCTGTTAAGCGACGCCGCGCCTGCCGCGGCATCCGACGATCAGGCGGACGAGGAAGCGGAGGCTGCCCTGTCGACCGTCGATTCCGAGTTCGGCCGCACCACTGATCCGGTCCGGATGTACATGCGTGAAATGGGTGCCCGCGAACTGCTGACCCGCGCTGGCGAAATCCAGATCGCAAAACGCATCGAAGACGGCCTGCAGGACATGATTCAGGCGATCTCCACATGTCCGTCGGTCGTGTCCACGATTCTTGTCGATGCGGACCGCATCGTTGCCGGCGAACTGCGTATCGACGAACTGGTCGATGGCATCAGCGACGACGTGAACGAAAGCGAGATGACGCTGGAGTCCGAAGACGTTGAAGTGGAAGCCGACGCCTCCGACGATGACCCAGACGGTGACGAGGCTGAAACGGACGCCGGGGATCCAGAGAAAACGAACGCGGGCCGCCTCGAACAACTCACGAACGACAGTCTTGCGGTTTTCGCACGCGTGCGTGCACTGTTCGACCAGTTGCCGGATGTACCCGTGACTGGCAAAACCCGTTCCGCGGCCGTTGCGCAATTGCGCTCGGCGATCCAGCGCGAACTGGCGCCGATCCGCTTTACGGCCAGAACCATCGACCGCCTGTGCGCCAGTGTGCACGCACAGGTTACTGAGGTTCGTGCGATCGAACGCAGCATCCTGGAGATCGCCGTCGACCGTTGCGGCATGCCACGCGAGGCGTTTGTCGAGTCGTTCCCGGGCCACGAGACCGACCTTGCATGGACCAGCCGCATGGCGGCGACTTCGTGGCAATTTGGCGCGGCGCTTGAGCGACATCTGCCGGCCATTCAGGCCGGGCAGCAGAAACTCATCGACATCGAGGCCCGGGTCTCGCTGCCACTCCAGCAGCTCAAGCAGATCAACCGCCAGATGAGTGCCGCGGAGTTGAAAATGCGGCAGGCCAAGCGGGAGCTGATCGAAGCAAATCTTCGTCTTGTCATTTCAATTGCCAAGAAATACGTGAACCGCGGCATGCAGTTCCTGGATCTGATCCAGGAAGGCAATATTGGCCTGATGAAGGCGGTAGACAAGTTCGAGTACCGGCGCGGCTGGAAGTTTTCGACGTACGCCACTTGGTGGGTCCGCCAGGCTGTCACGCGTGCGCTTGCTGATCAGGCGCGCACCATTCGTGTGCCGGTGCATATGATCGAGATGGTCAACAAGCTGAACCGGATTTCGCGCGAATTCCTGCAACAGACGGGACAGGAAGCGCATCCCGCCGTGCTCGCGGCGCGCATGGAGATGTCCGAGGAAAAAGTGCGCAGTATCCTCAGGATCGCGAGGCAACCTGTCTCGCTCGAGACCCCTGTGGGCGACGATGCCGACGCGACGCTCGGCGACATGATTGAGGATGTCTCTGCGAGTTCACCGACTGAGGCCGCGATTCATGCGAACATGCGCGCCGCGATCGATGAGGCACTCGACGAGTTGTCGCCGCGCGAGGCCAAGGTCCTGCGGATGCGGTTCGGGCTCGATACGACCTCGGACCACACGCCTGAAGAGGTCGGCAAGCAGTTCGACGTGACCCGCGAGCGGATCCGTCAGATTGAGAGCAAGGCGATGCGCAAGCTGATGCATCCCAGTCGCGCTGACAAGTTGAGGCCCTTTCTCGAGCGCTGAGCAAGGCCGAGGAGTACGCGCCCCCTTTCGACGCGCCAGACCCACAGCGATCACGCATCGGCGCGATCGCTGCCCTGACAGGACGCGTTTGCAGCGCGGGAAACTTACAGCGGTTTGATGCTCGCTGCCTGTTTCCCCTTGGGGCCCTGCTTGACTTCAAAACTGACCTTCTGGCCTTCCTGAGGCGATTTGAAGCCGTTTCCCTGAACCTCGGAGAAGTGCGCGAACAGGTCATCGCCGCCGTCGTCCGGCGTGATGAACCCAAAACCCTTCGCATCGTTAAACCACTTGACGGTACCTGTTGCCATGTTCTGAATGTTCCAAGGAAGACTAGTTGTAGATGACGCCACCGGCCTGCGCCAGACGTGCGGCAATCTTGTATCACAGGTGAGCCATTGCCGACAATCCGGGGTTTTCGAACGGCTCCGACGAGCTATACCATGACGTTGTGCGCGAAGGAGATCCTAGAACGCAACTCCTTCGGCAATGACCCGCGCGACATCAAGGAATGATGCTGTGGTTGGCCGGCGCCCCAAGCCGCGCCCGGCCTGCCATATCACTCAGAGGAAGTAACCTCTGACGCTATCAAAGAACTCTCCTAAAGCAGAGGCGTGGTGACACCACAAGAAGTGGCTGTGTACGCGAGCTCCACCGTCATCTTCTTGATATGGTTGCCACGCAACGTCACCTCCGCCGTGTGCTTGCATATGGCCATCGACGAGCGTGCCGGAGATCGTGATGTGCGGCATAGAGATGGGGCAGTGAACGAACCTAAAATTATGCCTGCATTGCTCGCCGGCGAGCTACACAGCGCTCAACATGGCATTCCGAATGCGACTTGAGTCCCCGGCGTCAAGCTGCTTCCTGCAGGCTGCTGTTGAGAACCGCGCCCCCCAAGGCGCGTTCAGTAAGGTAAAGCGAGTCGGATAACGTCCGGCGATACTTCACAGCCAGTCAGTGCTCGGCAACGAATTTGGCCTGCGCCAGTTCAAGCGCTAGGGCATGCCACCCTGCCTCGCTCGCGTACTTCACCATCCGCTCTACGACGCTTGGCGCGGCTAAGGGCGTACGCTGTATGCGACCAGTACGAGATAAGTAAAAGCAAATTACGAAACGGTTCGCCTGATGTGTACGGAATTCGAACCGATCATCACTGCCCGCGTGCCGGAATCCCGAAGCGGGCGACGACAGACATGCGCTTCGCGACATCCACTGTGTTCGGTTCCGACCATAGCGACACAGTGGCATGCGTTCATATCAGATTTAGATGATATGAAATACGAAACATATGGGGCGTCATTCTCGTTGTGTGGCGATTGTGCAGGATGCCAGTTTCAGGTCCTGCACTTCTGCCCGCCCTAGCGTTCCCCGGCGCTTCGGCGGGTTTTTTTGGCCGTCAGGACCCCCGCGACACCCGCGCATAGTTGTAATGCATGCGCACGGCAACTCCTTCAACCCATATGCTGGTGATCATCATCACACCGCCACAGAAGCGATGTGGCGCTGCCCAACGTGCTTGGCACCGCAGCAATGTGAGGAAGGAGCGTCGGTACCTTAGCGCTGCTGGTGGCCTGCACACGGGCGATGAGTGCGTAATCGACCTGGCTCACTCCGTACGTCTGAGCGATATCGTATTGCAGTCGATGCCACAGATGACAGGTCATTTCAGCGTCGGCCATCGCTCGGTGTGCACGCCCGGCTGCAACATATCGACGAGTGTCGATAACCCGTGATTTTGAGCGTGTGGGTAGATACGGCTGGAAGTGAGCATCGTACACGCGAAGTGCTGATTGGCTGCGATGCCCAGAAGCGCAAGTTCGGCTTGCCAAAACCTTCGGTCAAAACCAGCATTATGGGCTACCACCGGATGTCGGCCGACAAGCCGGGCCGCTTCACTCATGACCTTCGACGCAGCCGGTGCATCTGAAATCATGTCATTGGTGATACCGGTCAGGCTTACAACCTGCGAGGGGATACGCCTTTCAGCGTTCATCAAGCTTTGAAAACGGTCGACGATCTCGCCGTCGCGCAACAGAATGACAGCAATTTTCGTCGCTCGGTCACCTCGACTTGGCGACAATCCCGTCGTTTCAAAATCCAAAATCGCAACCGTCTGCAGCCTTCTTTCCCTTGTTTCTCGAAGCCCAAATGAGATACGCCCGGGATTCCGAAATCTCTGAAGCTTCAGATATTAGCGAAGAGCGGCCGACCCTCGTGAGGTCCTCCCAGCCAATGCCGTTCGCGCTCATGATGCTCTGACTGCCCTGGCGCCGTCGCATTCCTGCGATACCTCTATTTAGAGGGATGCGCCCTGGCGTCAGGGCATGTGATCATTACTTCGCCGGCGGGTTCCGCGATCATCCGGCATGTTCACAGTCCCCGACCACCTCGGCCGGGGTTTTTTCTTTGCTGGCTGCGCCACCTCCCGCATGCCAGAGCCTTGAGATTGCACTTTGCGCTACCCAACTCAAGGAGGGAAACGAGATGACCACGTATCCCTCGCATGGGGGGAGAAAAAATCCGGATTCGCGCGGAGAATCCGTAACCGCCTAGTTTGTGCAGCGCACAAAAATGCTGATGCGGCTCAGCGTTTGTGCGTCCTTCACTTAACCACGCGGCAGAGGCATGAGAACAGAAGAACTTAGAACGGCATTTACGCGTGAGCAATTGGACCGGTATTTCGCGTCGTACGTGGGGATGGAAGGGGGTAATCCGGGCGCGGCAGTTTGGTTCTGTGACAGCTCACCGCATCCGAGGGCGGAGCCGCTAATGGCCCCGCTCGTTCCGCACGCGCAACCCCGTGCCTGGGACGATGTGTACCGAGACGGGCACCGCGACCACATGGCGCGCTGGCAGTCGCACCAGAAAATCGCGCGGATCATGTCTGCGGCACGCGCACACGTCCTCAAGGCACCTCTGGGTGAGCGGGACTGGAAGCATTACTTCGACCATCATCTGTACGCGCCGTACGGCGCGGAGTTCAAGCTCAGTCTGTTCCCACTGCCTGCCGGCCTGATCAACCAGACACCCTGGTCGAAGGCATTTCGCGGCCAGCCGGAGCTGGTGCCAAAACAACGTTACCTCGACCTTTGCCGCAGCGGCCGGCGCTTCTCCTTCATCGATGAGATCCGCCAACTCTGGAGGCCAAAGGTGGTGGTTTGCCTGGGCGAGCGGCACGCCGACGATTTCGCACAGGCGTTCGCCCTCGAGGATGTGCGCGGCACCGACTACATCCTGCAGCCCGCTGACTTGCCGAAGACCCTGCGAGTGCTGGAGCGCGACGGCACCGCCTGGATCATCTGCCCGGCTCTGGCCGGCGCAGCGGGACTGACGTCTGACGTGTTGCTTGATGCGATGGGGCAATACATTGCTGGCTGGCTGCAACCGGCCGATGTTCCTGCGCTCTGCTCGGGCACAGCCACCTGCTGACCTGGGAGAAGTAGCGATTGTTGGTGAGCGTGCATTGGCGATGCCGCAGTCCGGCTTGAGGAGTTGCGTGCAAGCAAAGACTTTCCCATCGATACGCAGGCCGCGCATTATTTTTAACAAGCACAACGACCACCGCAATAACAGCTTCGGCAATTCGCTGCGCGCGGTCCTGGGCCGTGATTGCCGTGAGCCAATACGTGGCGGGCAAGCTGAGCCAGTCGCCGTACTGCGCGGTATCGGCTATCACCGTCGCGGCTATATGATTATCAAAGCCCGGGCGGCACCTCGGCACTGGCCGAGCGCCTGACCGGCGGGCGCTACGTCGATGTGGACATCGACCGCGTGGCCGGTCGCCAGTATGGACTCAACATCGAGGATGTCCAAAGCATCTGTTCTCCGCCATCGGAGGCGACAATGTGGGGGAAGTAATCGACGAGCTGGCGCGCATTCCCATCAACGTGCGTTGTCCACGCGACTACCGCGACTCGGTGGAGCAACTGCGCGCCCTCCCATCGTCACCGACAGCGGCCAGCAGATCACACTGTCCGATGTGGTCCAGGTGGTGCAGGGTCCGCTGATGCCGCGCAGCGAAAACGCCCGCCTGTCTGGCTGAGTGTATGTGGACATCTGCGGCGCGACCCGCGCTCGGCCGGTCGCGACATGCAGGCCGTGGTGGCCCAAGGCGCGCCGCCGCTGTGCCGACAGCGTTTTGGCGACGTAGGGTCAGGCGCATCGAGTAGCCTGTCGGCAAGCTGCGCTTGCCCTACCGCAAAGAAGCGCCACTCCCACATCCATTTCCGGCGCAGCGGCCCCCAGATTGCCTCAGATTCCCTGGGATTCTCACTTTGATGCAGTTGCTCAAAATGCAGCCCCTGCTTTGTGCGCCAATAGCCTCTTGAAGGTGATTCTCGCCTCATATATGGGCTTAGTTTCCACTCCACCGGCCTCACCGTCACTCGTTCGGGTGGGATTGTGAGCACGTAGAGGCGATAATTGGCGCGAAATGGGAAGAAGGAAGATATCAGTGCGGCGTTCTCTGAAATTTCGAGCGGCCCTCGCTACCGGGTTCGTCGTAGCAGTTGTCATCTTCGCACTGGCTGTTGTCGCTCAGTACTATGCGTACTTGAGCCTGAGGGACTTGCTACAGAGCCAGCAAGATACTCTCGTCAAGCTGGTGGCCGAGCAGCTCGACGAGAAATTTGAAGGCCGAGCCATCGTGTTGCGCCGCCTGGCACGGCAGTTAGCGCCAATGCTCGACCGGAGCCCGGAAGAGCTTAGGGCCTTCGCCACGCAGGCTGTTTCTATTCCCGAGGCATTCAACGCAGTCTCACTCATCTGGCCAGACGGCGAATTGGCGTTCAACAGCGCCACGCCTTTGGGTCAACACGTATCCTTGGCCGACCGCGACTATGTTCGTGAAATTGTCCGAGGAGCATCCATCGCCGTCTCCGAACCCTTGGTTGGGAAGAACAATGGTGCGCCTGGCATCGTCATGGCTGTCGGGCTGCGTTCATCGGATGGCAGCCTGCGCGCAATCGTGGCAGGTAGCTTGAACCTGCTGCGGGAGAATTTTCTGCAGGAGCTGACACGCAATCGAATCGGCGCAACGGGCACCTTCTGCTTGATATCGTCAGGAGACAATCCGCGATATGTCATGCATACCGACGTGGCGAATTTGTTGAAAGGTGCGAAGGCGACTGGAGAGTCTTGTGAGGCGGACACAGCCCCTGCTGCTCTGGAGTTCATTCATCCGAAGCAGCCTATAGTCTCGCATTACCTGCTCGACACCAACGGTTGGGAACTAGTTGCCAACTTTCCTGCGGCTGAGGCCTACGCGCCGCTGAATGATGTAAGAAGAAAGTTGGTTCTGGCAGCTGGAATCGCTATAGCCCTTGCAGCCATTCTGATGTGGATGGTTTCGCACCGACTGATGGTTCCATTGCTTCGGTTACATGGGCTAGTACAGCAGACTGCGAAAGGCCGGCTCATGCATTCATCTATGCCAATGACAACTGGTGATGAAATCAGTGACCTCACCACGACTTTCTCAGAGTTCATGCATCAACTGGCCGAAAGGGACGCTGCCTTGGAACGCGCGAAGGATGAAGCGCGGGAAAGCGAAAGACGCATTCAGGCCATCGCCAATCACCTTCCGGACCTCGCCAGCTATGTCGGACGCGACGAACGTTACGTGTTCGTGAACGAGGCCTATGAGCGCCGGTTTGGACTTGCGTCGGAACAGATAGTTGGCCTGTCCATCCAAGAGCTTTGGGGCGCCACTGCTTATGCCGAAGTCAAGCCCTACCTCGACGACGCGTTTGCAGGCGCTTCCGTGGCCTTCGACCGAGATTCAGGAGATGGTAGCGAGTGTCTTGAGGTGACTTACCAGCCCGCTTGGAACGAGGCAATGAACACTGTCCTGGGGCTGCACATCTTCGTCCGAGACGTGACGATGGAGCGCCGCAAGATAAGGCACCTTGAAAAGCAGATGCTCCTCGACCACCTGACGGGACTGCTCAACCGAAAGGGCTTCGACCGGCGCTTAAGGCTGGCCATCGAGCGAGCGAGTGCGAACGGTCGCCAAATGGCTCTGCTGCTGATAGACCTTGATGGATTCAAACCGGTCAACGACACCTGTGGTCACGCCGTCGGCGACCAGATCCTGAGGACGTTTTCGGAGCGCCTTGCGTCCTGCGTGCGCGAATCGGATACGGTGGCACGAATAGGCGGAGACGAATTTGCCATTGTCATGGAACACATCTCGAACACCGATGCCGTGGGGCGCGTTGCACAAACCATCGTCGGGCTCGCATCAGCGCCCTATGCCATCGACGGCCATCACATCACCGCTGGCGCGACGGTTGGTGTCGCACTCCGGCATCCGCAATATGACGAATCCATTGGGGACCTGTTTATGCAGGCGGACACTGCGCTCTACACCGCCAAGCGCGGCGGCAAAGGCAGGTATGTGGTGTTCAGCGCAACCCACTAGGACGTACAGGAGTTCATTGATGCCTGTCTGGAGATAATAGTGACCCCGCACGTGCCGCAAAACACCTCAGGGCGGCGCTCGGCTGTTCCTGATGTCATTGCTCGTAGCGATGGTTATGCCATCTCGTGTGATGATTGTCAGTGGCGAGCTTGCGATTGGATGCATGGAAATGGGGCCCTGAGCCCTGGCCTGAAGCCCCAGCTTCCATGTCGCTGCGCAATGCAAGCCTTACTGACCGATCTGGTGGCTGACAGCGTTTTCCTGCTGGTTCAGCGTGCGCTGCTCCCGGCACGTGATATGGCTGCCGTTCTGGTTGGTTCGGCGTCGCCACGTCCGACAATGTAAGAAAGCAGGTCGTCGCTCTCCTGCCGTCGGGCACCTGTTTGATTGAGTGGGTGAGGCAACATCTGGGAATGGACGTTCGCACCGTCCAGCGCCGCCTTGCCCACATGGCGAGAGCTATACCGTGTCAACGTGGTTCGTGTTGATTTAGTGGCACGCCTAGGACGCGAAGCCCTCGGGGAGGCTCCACAGTACCCTCAAGAGAGCCTTCTCACATCGGGGCATAGGCCATACTGTGGCTTTCAAGTGAGCCTGCCTGGCACTGGCGACAACCAGTGGAGCGATCGGGGGCAGCTCTGGCAATCGAGGAGGCAATGGCCACCCGGATGGCATCGAGCTCCGCCGCTAATTCGCTGAGCTGTTCCGCGCCGAGAAACGAGGTTTGCGCGGCGAGTTCACTGATTCATTCGCGGACGGCGGCGACCAGGTTCTCGCCGCGTAGGGCGGCCAGCTCGAATCGCAAGCGACGCCGTAGAGGAGGATGCGTTATGGCCAACTCGACCAGCAGCGTCGCCTGGCGCTCCGGTGCGATGGTCGCCACGGCTTTGACATTAATCTCGTCGTCGATCGACAACAACTTCCCCCTCGAAACTGCACACCGAACACGCGCGACGGCCATTGCTGCATGAGATCGAGGCGCGAGGTAAGTAAGCACCGTCCGGGACAGCCCGATGGCTCTCTGGATTTTAGAATGCGAAACCTCGATCGTGCCAGTAGTGCCAGTCCGCGACCGCGACGCGCGTCGGCTTGTCGCCGTTCACCGGATCGATCTGAGCTAGGGGTGCCACGACGTCGCGTTCGCCCCACCGAACCCAGACAAAGATGCCAACCCGACAGAGATCTTCATGCGCGAGTCCGGTGACCAAGACGTGTTCGCCGATGGGCAGCGGCGAGGAGTCCATTGCCTTGCGAACGCTGGCCTTGAATGGAAACGAGAGCTGTTCTTCCAGATAGCAGTACCACGATAGCGCACGCTCCTCCTCGGTATACGCGTCGACGACGATTTCCATCTCGATGCGATGCTCACGTTGCGCGCTGAGTTTTGTCTTGGCCATGATGTCGTTCGATAACCGCCTGCGCGTGCGGCGCGTTCCAACTCGGCCCCGAATTCGGTACGCAACGCCGCCAACTGGCGGCCCCGCGGCCTCCAGTTTCGCCCGCCCCGCTTCCAGCCGTGCCCGCGCCGCCCCGAACTGATCCGCTATTGAAGTAATGATAACCCGGCGGAGTTACCCGACCCGGTGAAACTCCACGCTCTGCCCCGCATTGACCGCCCGCCGCAGCCAGTCCGGCATCTCGCCCTGCCCGTCCTAGCTCATCCCCTCGGCGTTGCGGTAGCACACCGGCGGCGGAAGGCGGCGGGGGTGGCCGCGGATCGAAGCACCCCGCCGCTTCGAGTTCCTCCATCGTCAGCCCATAGTCGGCCATCTGGGCCTGGATCCCGCGGATCGCCTCCGCGCGCTCATTGTTGACTGTCATCGCTGTCGCGCGCGCCTGATTGTTTTCTGCAGGTGTTGAGCAGCAGCCTTATCGTAGGTTGCGTGATGCAGGGACGCGTTATTTGCCTCCGCCGGCAGTTGTAATCGGCCGACGTTTCCGCTCGACCACAGAAGGCGTCGTGGACTCACTGTCATTCGCCGTACGGGGGCCAGACTGACGTACTCCCGATTGCACTTGAATGGTCGATATCGCGCTCTTGTAAATGGTCTGCATGCCGCCGCCGGGCGAACTCAGCATCACCACGAACTGGTCGAACGACTCAATTGCACCAACGAGTCGGACACCGTTGACCAGGTATACCTCCACACGCTTTCGCTCTTTGCGTGCTGCATTCAGGAACTCGTTTTGAGGAAGAGCTTGCTTAGGCTGCATGTCCATTTCACATGGCGCGGGCGGAGCCCGCCAAGATCAGAGTTCCCCGGCATTATGCACGCTCGCGGCACCGCATCCGGCAAGGGAGGCTGCCCACACTTACAATGTTGCCGTGCAATATAGGACCAGGGCGCAAGAAGCGAACGAATAGCCGCATGCCCGGCGTGCAGTGGAGGGGAGAATGGCGACAGCTCGAGCTGAGTATCGCGGGCACGAAAATATTGCCGTCAACTCGCCGGCTGCGTTGGTCGCCGGCCTGTTGCGGCCAAAGACGACGTTTCGGCAGCGGAATCTTTACTGCCAGTTTGAGCTCAACGACTTGCCGGCAGATGTGTTGGAGAGCCTGGAAGCAAAGGCGGCGAAGTTGGGGGACTACATACTTGCCGGGCATCTGCAGCGGGACGTCGATGCGGTCTGGACTGAATAGCGGCGCCACAATACACCACCAACGGTCGCGGACGGCTGAGATTGAGGCCGTCCAGTCTTCGAAATGGGTGTGAAAGCGCTCCCTGAATAGAGGAACACGCCCGGCCGCGACCGGGCCAGGACTTTTTCGGTCTTCGAGTCCGCTAGCCCGTCCCCATAGGAGGAGGAACAAGCTACGGCTAATGAGGGTGTGCTTGCTGAGGGATTACAGTGTTTCGACCAGCAGCTTTTGCTTCATAGGGTCGGTGGTCGGCCATACGCACGAGCCGGTCTGCCCTATGTCGCATAGGAGGTGCGCCTTAGCCCCGTCGCGCGACTGCTTTGAGGATGGACTGTCCGCGATGGGTGAGACGAGGGCTTGCTTGGCCTGAGGAGCCTTTCTCTATCGTGACGAGTTGGTGCCCTACCAGCGCATCAATTGCCGTGGGGTCCAAGCAAAAAGGGTCAGGACAATCCTTGACCAAGATCAGTGTGGCGATTTCATGGGGACTCAGCATGTTCACACCCTGTGTTTGTTTGCCTGCATCGCCGCGCCTTTGGTCCCATGCCTTTGGCGTGTTCACCGTCTACCGCAGAAGTGCCCGGACAGCATAGGCCACGCCCGAGGCCACTAAGCAGGCTGCAAGTGTGAAGTAATATCTCGCCCCATGATGGGGCGCCTGCGCATGAAAATGGTGAACTATCGGCTTCATGTGCCCACCTACGCTACCCAGAGTAAGAAAATTGCCCTTCCACCATTGGCAAGGCGCGGGCTTGCTTTCCTTATAGCAAACCATATGCCGACCATGCTTGATGGCGGCGGCCAAGCTGTGCAGACCCATCACATCCGACTGCGGAGGCTGAGCCGGCACCGTCAACGAGGCAGAGGCGCGTTCGCTGACCTGCCCGGCGACGCGGCGGCGTCAGCCTATTCGGCCAGGATTCCTACGCGCTGGTCGGCCCTGCTGAGCACGTCGGCCAGCATTCCGATGGAGGGGGCGACATCAATTTCTCCATCCCGATCTCCCGGGGAATAGCGCAGTTGAGCCGGCGCACCACACCTTCCATTCCCGGGTGAAGTTGCGCGAAGGTATCCCGTGGCCGTGGCACGAGGCCGGCCGCGTCGGCCCCGCCCCCCTGTGTAATCGTGCAATCCGCGGCCCGGTCACCCTGCTCGATGGGGTGGAATACGAGGGGTCCCCTGAGGCGGTCAGGGACGTCAGCCCAGATCCTGAATGATGTCGATCGCCCACTTACCGTAGTGCAATGCAGCCTGGCTGCTGCCGACCGTGGAGCCCTCGCCAAGAGTTGGTCGACCCAGGATGCGCTCGTTGCGATAGCGACCCGCAAGTCGCTGGGGCCGCCGAGCATGCGCGAGCAGTTCGGCAGGATCCAGCGGATTAGTTTCAACAGGAGCTTCGACGAGTGTGTCGCACGGGTGGGAGACTATTTCGATTCGCTGCGGGAAATTGACGACGCTCCGCAGGCGGCGCGGGAAAGGCAGCGCCAGTAGATGACCGGCAATCTCCACGCCGACTACCGGTTCTCCAGCGCGGTCGAGCCGGAGCAGGGCAAAATTCGTCCGTTCTTCGCGGTGTCAGCGCGGGTCGTGAAGCTTGATGACGACTGGGAAGGCTTCGGCCAGAAGCTCACCGGCTCGGGCACCGCCGTGTTCGACCGTGTGCGCGTGCCGGATGCGGACCTGTTTGAGGTTAGGTCGCGTGCGGACGATGGACAGCCGAAGCTGCATGGCTTTACCTTCCATCAGGCCCACCTGGCCTCGAACCCGTTGCCGGCGAAGACGCCTGGGAGGTCTCTGGCAGCACGGCTTGCTGGCCCACAAGCTGGTCACGATGGAGAGCGGACATGGTAGTGGCAATGCTTCTCCCCAAGGACATTCCATGCTCTCAGCCGTCCGAAGCATTCGGTAAGATAAGGCAACATTATCGTGCCTTATTCAAGGTGTGGGTCGCCGCCAACGTCCTTGCTGGCGAGGCGTCACCCGGCATGAGCTGCATTCTCGCTTTTGGCCGTCTTGCGCCCCCCGGGGACACGGGGGCAAATCCATTGACGACCACATTCAAGCCATGGACGATCACCACGCGCCCCTGGGCGTCCACCAGCCAGTGACCAACGTGGCCGATCGAGATACCTCGCCTCCTGTCATGGCGGCTGGCTGGGGCCCCTGCAAGGCGATGCCGTCTGGGTGTACACAGGCGACGAGGACCAAGGTAGCTAGGCCTAGGCCGGCAACCATATACAATCGCTTCTGTTGGTCAGAATTTCAATGTGTTGCTATTCGTTGCTTGCCCGCACTTGCTGCTTATATCCTGTTCTGCGGCAAGCGGAACACACTGCTCCGAACCTGTTGACCTGACTGCGGCGGCCGCCGCCGGAGTCAGGTCCATGCAGCCTAGAACTTGTGGCGGACCCCGATAGCCAAACCTGTCTGGCTATTGGTTCCCTGCGCAAGAAAGGCGCCGTTGACGAAGCTGACGGCCGAT
Source organism: Cupriavidus sp. GW821-FHT07C08 (assembly GCF_059419025.1). Taxonomy (NCBI): domain Bacteria; kingdom Pseudomonadati; phylum Pseudomonadota; class Betaproteobacteria; order Burkholderiales; family Burkholderiaceae; genus Cupriavidus; species Cupriavidus sp. GW821-FHT07C08. The sequence goes on along the minus strand of NZ_JBWKQZ010000030.1, from coordinate 27,637 downwards.
GAGTCGAAGTTCAACCCGGAATTCCTGACATACGCCACGGTCATGTAAACGTCGGTGCGTCTGGAAAACGCATAGTCCACGGAGACATTCACCTGCCACGGGTTCGCCGGGTTGATGCCCGGTTGCGTGGCACTGGTCTTGAGCGTCTTGAGATTGTCGTAGTAGTACGCCAGGTTCAGCGACAAGGTCGATGTTGCGTCGTAGTTCGCCCCGATCCACCAGTAGTCGTCGCGCACTAGCGTACGGCCTGCCGTGTCCCTGATTTGTCCCCAGCGGTACCCCCCCATCAGCTTCAAGGGGCCGAAAATATAGCTGGCGGCTAACGCGGCCTTCCTGGCTGCGCCCGTGCTGCCCGAGGCGATGGCCGGGTTCCATTGGTCGTACGCCGCCCCGATTCCGAGACCGCCGCTCGCGTACATGAGGCCAGCGCCGTAGGCGGAATCGTTCTTGGCATGTCCAGGTGTTTCGCCCGCGCCACCAGTCGGCAGCGGGGTGAGCCCGAGTGCCGGAACGCCAACGCCAAAGCTGTAATGCGCCGTAGCCGTTAGCGCGCCGAAGACACCCGCGTACTTCACAGTGTTGTCCTCGCGAAACGCGGTGCCCAACTGGACGGCGACCGGCTCGAAAAGTGACGCGTAGCGGCTTGGCGAGAAGTTCGCCATGGTATCGAACAGGCTCGTGTATTGCCGCCCGAGGCTCAGTTGGCCGAAGCGGGTATCCTGAATGCCGACCATCGCCTGTCTGCCGAACAGGCGACCGCCCTGCTGCATCTTGCCATCATCGACGCCGAAACCGCTTTCCAATACAAACAGCGCTTTGGTACCGCCACCGAGATCTTCGACGCCCCGGATCCCCCAGCGCGCGCCTGACAGCCCGCCCGCCGTCTCCAGGGAGAACTTATTGCCACCTGGTGCCTTGGTCACCGCCCCGCTCACCGGATCGATGCTGGGCGGCCTCACCGCCTGATGGTTGACGTACTCTACCGGCACATCAAGCACGCCATACAGCGTGACACTGGACTGCGCATGCGCGATGCCCGTCACCGATGCCAACACAGCCACCCCGGCAAGTGTTCTACTTTTCCTCATGGGTCTCCTCTTGTTATTGTGGAATGTAAGCAGTAATGCCACCGCGCTGCGGCGCGCGCGCGCCACCGCACGGCGTGGGGGTGCAGACCTCCGGTCTGGCCTTGTCAAGGCTGGCCGCGGCAATGTGCCGGTTCGCCAATGCGATGCGCTAGTGCCGCGGCGTGCGCGCGGGCCAGCCCTGCTAGGCAGTGCCAGCCTGCGACCTCGCCGCATCTGCGGCGCTGCTATGCAACGGCGTTGCGCCGGATGCAGTCGGCATAGAAGTGAAGGCTGCGCTTAGGGGTGCGCGCCTGCGTTGCCCGGTCGACGTGGATTAGGCCGAAGGTCTTAGAGAAGCCCTGTACCCATTCCCAGTTGTCAGTTGCGGACCAATAGAAGAGGCCATTAAGCCTAGCGCCATTTCCTACAGCGGCTTGGACCGCACGAAGATAGCTGGCCAGATACCTGACACGCTGTGGATCATCGACGATGCCTTTGCGCGGTGCCGGGTCGTTCAGCGCGAAGCCGGTCTCGGTCACGATCCGGGTGGCCATAGTCGGCATCCAGACTCGATAGCACCTCGGTCAGTCCATCAGGCTCGACCTGGAAGTAGGCAGTGCGCGGCAAGCCTGGCGGCGGCTCACCTGGCGCTACGCCGAAAGGCGCTTCCCCCGCGGCCTTCACATAGAAGCACATGTAGTAGTTCACCCCCAGGAAGTCCGGTCGAGCGGCAATGATTTCCATGTCGCCCTCCTTGACCAATGGCGCGAGGTGCTCCTTCAGCAAATCTGGATAGCCCTTGCCGTAGAGTGGGTCCAGGAAGGCCCGGTTCCATAGCGCGTCCACCGTCCTGGCGGCGGTGATGTTCTCCGCGCGCCCCCCTTCTGGGCGTATCGGCGCGACGCTGATGGTCGTGCCGATATGGCATCCCGCCGGCAGCACCGCGCGTAGCGACTGGAAGGCCAGGCCCTGCGCGAGGTTCTGGTGATGCACGGCGGCCAGCGCGGCCGGCGGTGAATTCAGGGCCGGAGCAAGGACCGAGCCACCATATCCGCGCAGCGCGACGCTGTTAGGCTCGTTCATGACGATCCAGTCCCGCACGCGATCGCCCAACTTTCGCCCAATGATCCCGGCATGGTCCGCCAGGCGTTGGGCAATGGAGCGGTCCCTAAAATCACCTGCCCAAACAGGAACGTCCCAGTGGAAGATGGTCGGCCAGGGCACCATACCCCGTTCGAGCATGGCGTCCACGAGACGGTCGTAGAATGCCAGGCCCTGCGCACTCGGCGCACCCGGACCGTCTGGCTGAATGCGCGGCCATGCAATGGAAAAGCGAAAAGCCTTCACGCCAGCAGCAGACAGGAGCGAGAGGTCCTGGCTGTAGCGCTGCTCGAACTCCGTGCAAAGCACGTTGCTGGAGCCGTCCGCAATCGCGCCCGCCCGGTCGGCGAAGATATCCCAGTTGCTACGGCCGCGACCATCCCTGCTTTCTGTCTGTGCTGCGGACGCCGCGACGCCCCAGACAAATCCATCAGGAAAGCTGTGGACCGCATCGTCGGCGATTGCCTTCAGAGCGGGGGCAAAACCAACTGCGGTCGAGGCCATGGCCTGGAGCAGCAACCTTCGAGTGTTGCTTGGCGGCTGATTCGCGCTGGGGGGCATGGCGTCTCCGGGTGGTGGAACTGTTTGTTGTGGAGTCGATCCTCCCATGCCTGCCAGCTAATGTCTGTCAGCTACCCGACAACGCAACACCCGGGGAAGCCGTGCGCGCAGCGTCAGAGCGTCCCGGCAGCTCCGGCACTGGCAAGCCGCAGCCTTTCCATATCGAGGATCTGCACTTCACCGGCCATCAGCCGCACGATGCCCTGGCTCTCCAGTTCCTTCAGAAGCTGGTTGGTGGTCTGTCGCGAAAGCGACAGCATGGCTGCCAATCGCTCCTGCGTCAGTCTGATCCTGTTCTGGCCTGCGCTCATGCCGCCATATCCCTCGGCAATCCAACGCAGACGACTCGCCAGACGTTGCGCGGCGCTGAGCAGGCTGACTGCGTCGGCATTCATGAAGGCGATCCGTACCTTCTGGGCCATAAGCAGCGCAAAATACCGCCAATGGCGAGGCTCCGCATCGAGCAGGCTCATGAGCGCCTCCTGCGGCACGTGCAGCAGCACGGGGTTCCCTACTGCCACGACGTCATGCGTGCGCGGCAAGCCGTCAAAGAGGGAAATTTCGCCGAACCAGGTTGCCCGCTCAATCACAGTTAGCAAGCTTTCCTTGCCGCCGGCATCGACCGAGCCAGCGGTCAGGGCGCCATCAAGCACGAAATAGAGGCCGCAGGGCGGATCACCGCGCCGAAAAAGCACCTGGCCAGGCTGCATGCGGCGCAACTCCGCTGAGGAAACCAAGTGCTCGCGCAGGAGTTGGGGCAAGGCGTAGAACCATCGGTTGGTGCTAAGCCGTTCGCTGAAGGGAAGCAATTCTGACTTCATGGGAGACGATGCGTTGTCGGATAGTCGACAGACTTCCGCAAGAGGTTCTTGCGATGATCGGGCCTTGTCGCTGACTTATGGAGACTGTGATGAGCCCCTTGGTGGACCAACTGGCAAAGTATTCTGCCTATCATCGTAATACACGAAACATTGCAACGCACCTGCTCGGCGTTCCCTTGATCGTGGTGGCGGTCGCCACGCTGCTCTCGCGCCCCACATTTGGAATGGGCGCCCTCGCCCTATCACCTGCCACGCTGGGTGCAGCCGCAGCAGCCTTGTACTACTTGCGTCTAGATCTACGCTTTGGCATCGTGATGACGTTGCTGCTGGCCTTGTCCGTGCTCGGCGGCGAGGCGCTCGCCGCTCAGTCAACCGCCATCTGGCTCGGCTGCGGCATGGGCATGTTTGTCCTCGGCTGGGTCATACAGTTCGTCGGTCATTATTACGAAGGTCGGAAGCCTGCATTCGCTGACGATCTGATCGGCTTGCTTATTGGACCGCTTTTCGTGACCGCGGAGATTGCATTTTTCCTCGGCATGCGCCTGGACTTGCACCGCGCGGTGGAAATGCGCGCAGGGCCGGTTCGGCGGCGCGCCTAGGAACACCTTCCCGCCGGGGGCTCGCGAGAACCCGCCTCGCTTGACATGCCACATGGCGACGTCCGCGTTCTGCGCCCAGGCGTCGAGCCAGCCGACGGAACACTGATTCTCTCAGTCAAATCGTACGGGGTACCAGATACCGCACCCCGGCAACTCACAGTCTTTACATCCGCCCTTCTAAGGCACTAGTCACTTCTCCAGCTTGCACATCCGCAGGTCCCAAAGGAGTCTTTTGAAAAGTAGCACGACTCGCCCGAACCTTGCCGCCACACGGGATTCGAGAATGCTGTCGCCAAGTTGATCGTCGGGGGCGGAGTGGACACGCTCTTTCCGACAACACCGCCATGGGCGGCAGCGCGGCTTGCAGCGGGGCTTGATGAAGAACACGCAGCAACCGCATACGCTGTTTGCCTTGAGCAATCTGTGGATGATGCGCCATCGACTTCAGCCCGGTGCCACGGGGTGAATGGCTGGGATACTGGCCGACGACCCGAAACACGGGCGACAACGCACTGGCTCATGCCGACTACGGCGCCGAATTTGGATGGAATCGCTCTTCGAATTCACTTGGCCACGCTCACACGGTCAACTCAGCGCTGTGGACGTAGTTTTGAACACCATCCTTAGGAGCTCCTTTGGCGTCCACTGTTTCCCCGGGTAGCCACCGGTGGTGCGCTGCGCACTCATTCATGCGCGTTTCGCGCTTCCAGCGCGAGCGTGCTATCGGGTTGTGCTGGAGGGCTACCTGGCTGCTCTCAATGCAGTCGACAACGTCCTCGTACACAGAGTCCTTGGGGTCGCTGTCATCAAGTTACACAAACGAAGGCCGCGCGTGGCCGGCCGGCGCCGGACTTTGAGCGGTTCGACCATCGGCGACGTCCGGACGCAGCCCCCCCGAAACGCGAGGAACCTCGGCTCGGCTACACTGCGGGCAGTGCGCGCCGCCCGGCCAGCGGCAGGCTGCCAAGCACGCTCAGCGCAACGAAGATAGCCAGCGTTGTGGATGCCGATCTCGAAGCTGATCGCGATCGAGAGCGCCTTGTCCATGCCGGCGGCGCGGCTCACGAAGTAGCCGGCACTCAGGCTCAACACATTGAACAGCACGACGGCCGGTCCGAGGCTTGCGAACGAGTGGGTGAGCGCAACCCACTCCGTTGCAATTGCAATCAGCGCGAACACCGCGAGCACGAGGGCGCTGAACAGCTTGAACGACTTTTCAATGCGCCGGGCAAACTCGGGCGGCTTCGCCGCCGAGACCATGCCGATGGCCACTGGGATCAGCGCGATACCAACCACCTCGGCCACCTTGCCAAACTGCAACGGCACCACCCGCCCAGTCTTGGCGAAGGTCGCGATCGCCCAGTTGGCGATCAGCGGCATCGTGACGATCGACAGCACGGTGTTGGTCGCCGTCAGTAAGATGTTGAGCGCGATGTTACCGCCGAACAGGTGGCGCTTGCTTGCGCCTATCGATCGGATGCAGCGTAGTCGCTAAGTTTCAATGACGCGCTATGGATGACCGTTGTACCGCGGAAATTGCCGTTGGCTAGAGGGAATGTGGGCGGCAGAGATGGGTCGGTCAGAGACAATCGTGGTTTCGCGGCGGCTATCGGACCGAGATCGGCCATAAAGCGCCATTGATCTCTACCGGCAGTCGGACAATCCACCGGCGGCACTGGTGCGATAACCAGCCATTCACGATACAAGCAGTTGCCGCTCTTTGGGGTTGCCCCGTTTCATTGGACAGCTATTCCTTCATCGTAGTGGACTTTCACCACCTACTCCTTACCGGTCTCCCGGCGCACTCAGAACCTGTGGCGAACACCCAGCGCCAAGCCAAGCATCGTACGCTGCCCCTTTCCTAACGCGTAGCTATTGCCAAGCGCAAGACTATTGGCGTAGAAGGTTGCAAGCGACTCCATCATCAAGCCGGCGTTCTTGGCATATGCTGCGGTCAGGTAAGCATCCGTTCGCCTCGAAAAGGCATAGCTGCCCATCAGGGCAATTTGCCATGGGTTTGCAACGCTCGTGCTGCCGTACAGGTTCCTGATGTTGTCGTAGTTGTACTCGACAGTCAGGTTGACGACAGGACTCGCCTGATAGTTGGCACCAATCCAGTAGAAGTCGTCGCGCTGGATCACAGCATCGGTTTGCGACTTGTTCTGGCCCCATCGGTACCCGCCCATGACCTTGGCCTGATCCCCGAAGGCGTAACTGACGCCCACTGCTGCCTTCCTCGCCGTGCCGCTTCCGGTGCCAATCGTGGGATTCCACTGGTCGTAGGCGAGCGTCGCTCCCAGGGCCTTGCCGGCATAGGCAATCGCGGCGCCATAAGCGGTATCCCGCCTGAACTGCCCTGGTACTTCGCCGTTTCCGCCGATCGGCGTTGACAGCCCTACCGATGCGGGAAGGGCCACGCCCGCGCCAAAGGACCAATGCGCAAGCGCGGTCACCGGTCCGAACTGCCCGGTGTACTTGACCGTGTTGTCCTCGCGATAATTCGCGCCGGATTGCAGCACCACGGGCTCATACTGGGTGGCATAGGCAGCGGGCGCAATATTCCCGAGTGCTTCGAGCATCGATGTGTACTGGCGCCCAAGAGTAAATTGGCCAATCCCGGCCTTCTGCAGACCAACAAACGCCTGACGGCCGAACAACCGCCCCGCTTGCTGCAGCGTGCCTGTATCCACACCAAAGCCGCTCTCAAGCACGAACATTGCCTTCATGCCGGTACCGAGATCCTCTATGCCCCGGATACCCCAGCGCGAGCCGGACAACCCGCCCGAATTGAGCCGATAAACCTGTTTGCCGACGCCAGGGTCGAACTGGTTCGATGCGGCAGGAACACTGCCGACGTGTGTGCTGTACTCAACGCTTGCATCAACCACACCATAGAGCGTGACGCTGGATTGCGCGCAAGCGCTTCCCGCACAGCCGATCAAGGCGGCTGCGCTCATACCTGCAATGTTCATGGAGCTCCTGCTGTCCTGTGGACGGCCGGCGCGTGATCGCCAACGCGTTGCGCCGCCTTCTTGTTATGTGGTTCGCGATCCGGGCGGAACGCCGGGCATCCCGCCCCTGCATGCCCGGCTCACATGGAAATGCCGCCGGACACCTCGAGCGCAACGCCATTGATATAGCTGGCGTCATCGCTTGCCAGAAAGGCATAGACGCTGGCGATCTCGTCGGGCGAGCCGATGCGGCTCTGCCAGCATGCGGCGCGGAATCCATCGAGCACCTTCTCCGGCATCGTCGCGAGGATATCGGTGGCGACGAAGCCCGGGCATACCGCGTTGACGCGGATGCCCTTGGGGCCGAGTTCGCGCGCCCAGGTCTTCGTCATGCCGATCACGCCAAACTTGCTTGCCGCATAGTTGGTCTGGCCATAGTTTCCGTAGAGGCCGACCACGCTGGACGCGTTGAGGACCACGCCGCTCCCCTGCCCCACCATCACTTCGGCGACCGCTTGCGTGCAATGGAAGACGCCCTTCAGGTTGACGTCGATCACGGCATCGAACTGCTGGTCGCTCATCCGTGCCAGTCGTGCATCGGCAGTGATCCCCGCATTGTTCACCAGCACGTCGATGCGGCCGAACCGCTCCTTCGACAAGCTGACCATATTGGCAACGCCACTCCGGTCCGTCACATCCAGTGCATACCCCACCGCCTTAGAACCTGTGTCTCGCAGCGCTGCAGCCGCCTGCTCAACTGCCGCCGCATTGCGGTCACACAGCACGACGCACGCTCCCTCTCTCGCGAACCGATAAGCCGTTGCCCTTCCGATTCCCGCTGCGGCACCTGTTATGACCGCCACACGACCTTCTAACCTCTTCATCGCTTCTACCCTTCTTTGGTTTCCCAAGTCTCGCGTGCCGGCTCGGAACGCGGCCGCTGCCGCGTCCCGTTGCCGCATCGCGGTGCTACGCCTCTGCGACCGCCGCCAGCTTCTTCAGTCCGCTAATGACATCTTCGTGCTTCTTCGGCACCAGCCCCGTATGGAGGGTCGTCCAGCAGCCCGGGCAGAAATGCTCGCGGAAGACGATTTCCTCATCGACGTAGTGGTTCGGATCGACCCGGACATTGGAACTACCCGTAAGCGGATCGGAATCGCGGCACGCAACAGATAGGTGCTTGTCGTGATCGCTTAATTGCTGTCCGCAATGCCGGCACACGACCAATTGCGCTCCCTCGTGGCGTACGAGCGCGAGGTTGTCGTCGACGGGGCGGGCGTGCTCTGTTTTGAACATACCGCTAAAGGCGACGGGCGCAGGTGCCGACTGCTCGCGCCGCTCTTGCTGGATGGCGCTCCGGCGTGCTGCCGTAGCCGGCAGGTCGGGTTCGCCCTCCGCGCTAGCGACGACGCCGTAGACCCGTTCAGCAATCCCTTTGCTGATCTTGCCGGCACGCAGGTCCGCGGCCACCGCTTGGGGATCACGTCGCACAGGGTCACCGTAGCCACCGCCGCCCTGGCAATGCAGGTAGAGGACGTCCCCGTGCCCCAGTTCGCCGCCAGTCATGCATTGGGCGATCTCCATTTCGCCGTCGAGGCCAGCCAGGTCCGTCTTGAGCTCGCCGTGGGCAAACATGCCTTCCAGGTCGACGCCCCGCACCACAACGTTATGGCCAGTATTGCCCGGATGGCCACCGGCCAACCCCTGGTTCTGCGCGGTCGCCATGCCCGAACTCGACAGCACCAGCGCCATCGGCAGCGACGTGCCGTGCGGCGTGATAGCCGCCGAGGCGCTGACGCCGCCGCGGTGGCGGCCGGGGCCGCCTGAGTCCGGCTCCTCGCGTCGCCAAAGGACGATCATGGGGTACAGTAGCTCTGTCATTTCCACATCCGGAAGCTTGCCCATCGGAATGCAGAACAGACCTCCCGTATCGATCCCGTCGGCGGTAGGCCTTGCACCGTATCCGCCCGCCATCGACTCCATCACCACGTCGACGAAAGGCGTATGTCGCTTCGCGCGCTGGTCGAGTCCGGCCAGTACCGCCGTATTCCATGTGCCACAGCAAGTTGCCTGCACATTGGCCTTCAGGTCCACGGAACAGTCGAGCATCTGCGACAGGCATTGCGCGGCCAGGTTGCCGATGGCCCAGGCGGTCGCGATCGGGGCCTTGTTGATGGCAGCCGGGAACGCGGCATTGTTCATCGTGCCTTCCGGTGTGACGATGTCGAAGCATCGCATCAGACCGCCGGCCGCCCACGGAATGTTGCCCGCCAGCGTCGGCAGCAACGCCAGCATGATGCCGCCGCGCGAGCCCGCGTACGTGCAGTTGATCACGCCGGTCTGCGCGACCGTACCAGTGAAGTCGAACGTCAGGTGGTCCTCCTTCTTCGTCATCGTCAGCATCAGCTTGTGCGAACTGCGGTCCCCGGCCGAGGACTGGTCCATGTAGCTCGTTGCCTGCCATTCGCCGTCCGGCGCGTCGCGCAGCTTGTCGCGCAGTCGCCTTTCGGCGTCGTTCATCATGCGCTTCATGACCGCCTTGACCGTGTCAGGGCCGTATTGCTCGATGAGGGCGAGCATGCGCTTGCGGCCCACCGCGTTGGCGCCAATCTTGGCGCGCAGATCCAGCCCCACCAATTGCGGCACTCGCGAGCGGCGCACCCACATGTCAGCCATATCACGCTGCAACGTGAATTTGCGCACCACCTTGATCGGGGGCGTGGGCAACGACTCGGAGAAGACGTCCGGCGCCACGATGGGCATCGAGCCCGGCGCCACGCCCCCGAGGTCCGGCTCATGACAGATCGCGCTGGTCCATGAAAACAGCTTGCCTTCGTAGAAGATCGGCTGGAACACCACCACGTCGCTCTGGTGCAGGCCGCCACCGATCCAGGGATCGTTGCACAGGAACATGTCACCGTCCTCGATCCCCGGGTTGTCCGCCCGGTTCTGCAACGTCCAGTAGATCGCCAGGTCGATGGCGCCGGCCAGCATCGTGTTGTAGAGGCCAATCTGGACTTCCTGGCCAGCCTCGTCGTTGATCGTGAAGTCGTAGTCGTTCGCTTCGCTGACGACCGGGCTGCCCGACATCCGCTTGAGTGTCTCGCCCATTTCGTCGGTGATCGACCACAACCGGTGGCGAATGACCTCATAGGTCAGCGGGTGCAGCTCATCGATCACGCGCTGGTCGACGGTGTGCATCTGCAGCGAAGGTGGTACTGAGCGGAGGATGGTCTCGGGTGCGACCGGCCGGCTGACGAAAGCCTCCGAGCCGGGAATAGTAGGCAACATGGTGTGTCTCCTTCCTGCAGTTCAAACTGCCTTGGTCTTGATGGACTGGGTCTTGATGGACAGGTTGCCGAACCGGTCGATGGTGCCGCGCATGCCGCGAGGCACTACGACGGTCGTGGTCGGCACCTGGATCACGGCGGGGCCGTCGATGACGTGCCCTGCACGGAGTCGGGTGTAGTCGTACGCGGGGGTCTCAACATAGCCGTGCTCGATGTCCAGGCATATCGGTCGCCGCTCCGCAATCGCCTCATCCACCGGCGTACCATTCGCGGCGGCAATCTCGGGCAGTTCCGGCGAGACCGGCAGCAGACCTTCGCCCCGCACGCGATAGGTCAGTGCTTGGATGCCGGCGTCACGGAATCCCGATCCCTCGCCATAGAGCTGGCTGTACTTGCTCTCGAACGCGTCGACGGCATCCTGCAGCGTCCTGGCGGTGACGTCGCCTGCCGCGAGCGATGCAGCGACCTCGCCCATCTGCATGCCGTAGCGCATGTCGATCTCGCGATGAAGCTCAATGCCGACAAAGCGAATGCCCTGCCGCGCCAGCACCGCACTGACCGCTTCTTCCAGCCGCGCGAATTTCTCGGCCACCCGCTCCGGATCGAGCGGGACCACCGCCGGGTCGGACAGCTCGCGGATCACATTGATGCTCGAGGCCGCCAGTCCAAACGCCGAGAAGGCCGAGGCAACGGGACCCAGCGGCACCAGCACCTCGCTTGCCTGCACGGCCGCCCCGTATGCCGCACAGTGCGCCGGACCGGCACCACCAAACGCGTAGACGACGAAATCGCGGGGGTCGTGTCCCGCTTCGACCGCTATCTTCCGCAGCAAGTCGGCCGTCTGCGCGTTTTGTACTGCGTAGATCGCCGCCGCCGCTTCCTCGACGCTCAGTCCGAGCGGGTCGGCGACTCGGCGCTTGATGGCTTCGCGCGCCAGTTCCAGCGACAAGGGACGCTGCCCGCCCAGCAGGCCGCGCGATGGCAGGATGCCCAGTACCAGGTTCGCGTCGGTGATGGTCGGCTCGGTGCCTCCCGCGCCATAGCAAGCGGGCCCCGGCACCGCCTGTGCGCTCATTGGTCCGACTTGCAGGTTGCCGCCCGCATCGATCCAGGCGATGGCGCCGCCTCCCGACCCGATAGCTTCCACCCTCAGGGTAGGCACATTGACCGGCGACTGGTTGATGATGGTCTGCACGGCGCGGACCGGCTCTGCATCGACGATCAGGCCGGCAAGGAAAGTCGTGCCACCGACATCCGTGGCCATGACATTGCGATGGCCGAGTTGCTTCGCAAGCTGCATTGCCCCCACCACGCCGCCGGTCAGAACAGAGCCGATGGTGGTAATCGCGGTGGCTGGCGCCTCTGCGGCGGTAATGGCACCGCCTGAGCTCTGCATGACCAACAGCGGCCCGGCCAGCCCTTCCTTGCGCAAGCCGGACTCCAGATTACTCAGGTAGTCTCGCAGGCCGGGCCCGATCTGCGTGCTCATGATCGTGGTGGCATGCCGGGCGTACTCCCGGATGCGCGGGCTGACATCCGAGGACAGCGCCACATAGATGTCGGGTGCCTCCTCGGCGATGATCTCCCGCACGCGCTGCTCATGGGACGGGTTTCGAAAGGACCAGAGCAGCGACACCGCGATAGCCTTGACATCCTGCGCCACGCAATCGCGCACGGCGGCACGTACTTCTTCCTCGTTCAGTGACACGAGCACAGTGCCCTCGCGGTCCATGCGCTGCGTGACTTCCTTCAGCAGATTTCGCGTCACCAGCGGGGGTGGCTTACGGTGACCGAGCACATTCTGCAGATCCTTTGCGGATCGGCCCAGGTACCGCCCTTCCACGTTCATGATTGAGATCGAGTCGCCGTGACCCTTCGTCGTGATGAAGCCTACAGGGGGTACCTTCCCCATCACGAGCGCATTGAGCGATGACGTGGTGCCATGCGCAATGTGATCCGTGCGCGTAAGGAACTGCTCGCGGGAAAGCCCGAACTGCTCGCCGAGCAAGGCCAGTACATTGAATACGCCTGCGGAATAGTCCGGTGGCGTGGAGGGCGTCTTGGCAGAGACGATCGTCCCGTCCGCATCAATCGCAACGCCGTCGGTAAAGGTACCGCCGACATCAACTCCAACTACGAATCCCATTTCCTGTCTCCTTATGTGCCGCGGAGGTATCGCGGCGTCTACCCTTGGAAGAAATCTTTGAGTCGGTCTCAGGTGCCGACCGCATACTTGTATTTGCCCAGCAGTGCCACCGTGACGGCGCCGACAACACACGCGGCTGCGGCACAGGCATAGGCCATCATGTAATTGCCCGTCCGGTCGAAAGCCAGGCCATACAGCACCGGGCCAACGACACCGCCGAGCGCGAATACAAAGAACAGCGTGCCGTAGAGCAACCCGAACTGCCTGAGGCCGAAATACCGGCGGACGAAGAACGGAATGAAATCCCCTTCCGCACCGATGGCGAACGCGAACAGAAAGGCGCCAGTCCCTGCCACCGCCATGGAGGCCTCGGGCTGCAAGGCGATCAACGCCAGGCCAGCGGCGCCCATCAGGAACTCCACCGCCGCCACATATGGGGCATGCGCCATATCGATCAGCAGTCCTGTGCCGGCGCGCCCAACCATCACGCCGATGCCGATCAGTGCCGCGATCTGCGAAGCCTCCCGCGACGTGAAGCCCCGGTCCGTCAGTAATGGCACCATGTGGACGATGGCGCCCAGCCCTGCCGCGGAAATCACGAACAGAACGGTCACAATCACCCAGAATCGAGCCGAGCGGACAGCCTCACGCAGCCCGACGCCTGGCAGGTTCGCCGCTTCCAGTCCCTGCTGACGACGCCTTGCCCCCGCCGCCGGCGAGAGCAGCAGGACCGCCAGCAATCCCACGACCAGCGTAGTCGCCGCGAGATAACGATAGGCAACCCGCCAGCCACCCTCGGCCATCCAGTGCTCGACGAGCAATGGCATCAGCGCGTTGCCGCAGCCCAGGCCGATCATCGCGATGCCCATCGCGAGTCCGAGGCGCCGGTCGAACGCGGCCGGCAGCACACTGAGATAGCCGGTCGGTGTGGTAGCCACGGCCACCACGCCAAGCAGGAGGCTCATGCCTGCGAAGAGCATGATGCTGTCCGGCAGTACAGACAGCGCAGCCATGCCCAGGGAGAACATCACGACGGACGCCGGGATCACGCGGTTGGCCCCGACGCGGTCGATCAGCCTGCCGACGAAGGGCGCGCCCGCCGCGAGGCCGAGCTGCGCGAGCACCGAAATTGCCGACGTCTGCCCACGTCCCCATCCGAAGGTGGCCGCAATCGGTTTGAGAAAGAGCGACAGTGTGCTGAAGTAGGCTGCCGAGAAGCCGACCAGCATGCCGATCGCCGCGCCCAGCACGAGCAGCGCCTTCCCGGCCCTGGCGAGACTGCTGTCAGGGGCGTCCTGCGAGTCCCACTCCGCAGCAAGCATGGATTCCGATTTCATGAGGTTGTCTCCCGAAGGCGATGGCGCCTTCCTTATTTGCCTTTATTGACGCGGGCTGTGACCGCTGTCGCTAGCACACTTCGAATAGCGCGGCCGCACCCATCCCGCCACCGACACACATCGCCACCACGACGTACCGCGCACCACGCCGTCTGCCCTCGATCAGTGCATGCCCGGTCAGGCGCGAGCCGGTCATGCCGTATGGATGCCCAAGCGAGATGGCGCCGCCGTTCACGTTGAAACGCGCGGGGTCGATACCAAGCGCATCGCGGCAGTACAGGACCTGGCAGGCGAACGCCTCATTCAGCTCCCAGAGTCCGATGTCGTCGACGGTGAGGCCGTGAAGCTTGAGCAGTCGGGGGATCGCGTACACAGGACCGAGACCCATTTCTTCCGGCGCCACACCCGCCACTGCCATGCCCCGGTAGACGCCGAGCGGACGCAAACCATCGCGCTCCGCCGCGCCTCGCTCCATCAGCACGCAAGCGCTGGCGCCGTCGGAGAGCTGGCTCGCGTTGCCCGCCGTGACACTGCCGCCGGTCATCACCGACTGGAGGCCGGAAAGCGCATCCAGTGACGTGTCGGGACGATTTCCCTCGTCGCGCGACAAGGTGGTCGTCTGCTGCGTGATCGCGCCGGTCTGCCTGTCGGTGACCGACATCTGGACCGTGATCGGCACAATCTCGGTGTCATACAGACCATCGCGCTGGGCGATGGCGGTGCGCTGCTGCGACTGGAGCGCATACGTATCCTGCTGCGCTCGCGAGACGCCATACTTGCGCGAGACGAACTCCGCGGTCTCAAGCATCGGCATATACGCATGCTCGGCGAAGCGCACCACGTTGGCGTCCGTTTCGGCGTACACCCACTTGTAATATGGGTTCTGAACGGCGGAGATGTTCTCCTGGCCCCCAGCCACGACGACCTCCATGCCATCCACCACGATCTGCTTCGCGGCCGTGGCAATCGCCATCAGCCCGGACGCGCACTGGCGATCGATCGTTTGCGCACTCGCCGTATGCGGGACCCCGGCGGCAAATGCCGCCAGGCGGGCGACGTTCGAGCCAGCGGTGCCGGCAGCGAGTACGGTTCCGACAATGACGTCGTCGATCCGTGCAGGATCGACCTGCGACCGCTCGACGGCGTGCCGGATGGCATGTCCCATCAACGTCGGGGACTTGGTGCTGTTGAAAGCGCCGCGGAAAGCCCGGCCAATCGGCGTGCGTGCGGTGGAAACAATGACGGCTTCTCTCATGCCACGCCCTCCCCTGCCGCAACCGGCGCGTTCGGATAGCGCCCCGACAGCAACGCCCCCGCCCCCGGCACCACCGGGTCGAGACCGAGATGGTCGAGCATGCGGCGGGCCGTGCAGACCGCGGTGGACGTCACTGGAATGCCGATGTGGTCTTCCACGATCTGGATCGACGGCAGCGACTGCATTTGCACGCACGCCGAGAGCACGACGACATCCGCGTTGGCGATATTCAGGCGCTTCACGTCCTCGATCAGCCGCGCCGGGTCTCGCCGCCCGACTTCCAGGTTGTCAGGAATCTCGAAGGCGAGCGAATCGACAACCTCGATACCTTCATCTTCGATGTACTCGATCACTCGGTCGCACAGCGACCGCATGTAAGGCGCCAGGAGCGCAATCCTCCTCGCTCCCATGATGCGAAGGCCCTCGACCAGCGCGCCTGCGGACGTCATCACCGGCGCCTCGCAATGGTTGGCGCGGGCCACGCGCGTCAGTTCGCGCTCCACGTCACGGTGATAGCCATTGCCCATCGCCATGATGGCCACCAGGCAGGCGGTGCTCATCACGTCGACGCGCGCGTCGGCCAGTTCCGCCGCGCAGCGCAGCCCTTCCCGGTTCATTGCCTCGAGTTCCTCGCGAGTGACCTTGTGCATCCGCATGCGGCTGCTATGAAAGGTAAAGCACTCGGGGCGGATAGCTTCGCGGGCGCGCAGCATCGCCGGTATCTCGGTTTCCATCGTCGTGTTCGAGCTCGGTACGATTTGACCGATGCGATAGGTGCTGTGGGGCATGCTAGTTCTCTCGATTCGTCAGATACGGAATAAGCGCTCTGCGCAGGACTTCCGGAATGGGCGTGCGCTCCCGCACATCACCGCGTATGCAGACCGGCGAGAAGCGGCCCTCGAAGGCCAGGCGTCCGTCGGCCAGGAACGCCTCCGCCACGATATCGAAGGTGTGTTCGCGGATCTCCCCGACGCCAACACGCAGATCCACCACGTCGCCGGGATACAGCGACACGTGGAAGGTGAGCGACATGTGCTTGCACGGCAGGCCGATTCCGGATTTCCCGTTGGCGGGGAGGTCCGGCCCGAACCCAAGGTGGTTCGTGAAGTGCATGACCGCACTCAGCAGGTACTCCGTGAAGCGGCCGGTATAGACCACGCCGGCCGGATCGCAGTCGGCCCACCTGACGGTGCGCCTTACTACGAATGGCGCCTCCGACAGCACGTATTCCACGCTGCGGTTCATGTGGCCCTCGACGCCGCAGCGAGTCGCTGCATCAGGGCCGGAAACTCGTTGCGCAGCCGTTCATCATCAACCCGGCCGGTCCGCGTCATGAACTCGTACACGAATTCTTCTGGCGTGTATGCCTCCATCCACTTGGCGATGTCCTCGTACCACATGTACGAGCGCTCTGACGCTGCGATCAGCTTGGCCTTCTGCGGCGCGTGGTTGCGTTCGAAGGCCGCCAGGCCAGCAATGGCGTCGCCTTCGCTACGGAGCAGGGCATCGGCGAGGGCGCTAGCGTCTGTCATGGCGATGCGTGTTCCGGAGCCGATGGAGAAATGCGCGCTGGCTAGCGCATCCCCGATCAGCACGTGACGGCCGTAGACCCAGCGGGTGTTGCGGATGACGGGGAACTGGCGCCAGTTCGACTTGTTGGAGACGAGCCCATGACCGTCCAGTTCAGGCGCAAAAATCTTCTCGAAGAGCGCCTGCCGCTCGTCGTCGCTCATTTTGTCCAGTCCGACACTGAGCCAAGTGGCGTCGTCACATTCGGCGACGAACGTGCTCATCTCATCCGAGTAGGCGTAGTAGTGAGCGACAAAATGCCCGCCGGCATACTTGCGGAACACAAGGGCTGGCGATTCGAATACTTTCTTCGTTCCGAACCACGCGAAGTGGTTGGTCAGGGAATGCTGCGTAGTACCATAGTGATCGGCGAACTGCCGCCGGATCACTGAGTTGATGCCATCCGCACCCACCACGACATCGGCATCCGCCAGGCCAAGCCGATCGAGGTCCTCGGTGGACTCGATGCGTTCATCGAAATGGATGCGAACGCCTGCCGTCAAGGCTTCGTCGCGTAGGACCTGCAGCAACTTGAGCCGCGGAATTGCGCCGCCCTTGACGTTCAGTTCGATCTCGATCGGCACTTCGCGTTGCACGATGATCTGACGCTCGTTGTAGCGCATCTCGTCGCAAAGCGCCCGATACGAGGCTTCGTCTGCATCCTGGAGCTGCAGCAGGCCAGAGTCCGCCAGCACCACGCCAAAACCGAACGTAGCGTCGGGCAAGTTCTGCTCGATGACTTCGACCTGCCATGCCGGCGCGCGACGCTTGAGCAGCAGCCCAAGATACAGGCCAGACGGCCCTCCTCCAAAGATGGCGACTTTCACTTCTGACTCCCGGGTACGATTTCCAGTCGATAGCGGTCGAAGACCTTCACGTCGCCGCCGAAGCCACCTGTCAGCGAGGCATTCCACAGCGCCGGCACGAAGCCGAGTGCCTTGCGCTCGAAGACGATGCCTTGCGGCGAGCGGACGCGCCAGTAGCCATCCGTCGGTCCTTCGACGCTGCAGCGCTTATCTTCACGGGCGGCCGCGACGAGCGGCTCGAACTCAGGCACGTCGAGTACGTAGAGCAGTGCCTCGCCCGACGCGTCACGGTCGTCGTGGCATATTCCACGCGCCTTGCGGCGCCATACCTGGTCGATGCTGGTAAATGCTTCCGTGCCGTTCGTCATAGCATCTTCCATCGCCATCGCTGCATCGAGCGTCCGCGCGGCGTCCTCGCCATCAAGCGCCGTCATCGGCCGCTCCTGGAGCGTGATTTCCAGGTAGTAGCCATTCGGGTCATTGAAGTAGATCGACTCGATCAATTCATGACGGATCTGGTAGATCAACGGGATGCCCTGGGCCTCCAGCCTGGCACGCCACGCCAGAAGTTCTTCGTAGGTGTCCACGGCCCACGCGGTATGCGTGGCCTGGAAGCGGTAGTCATCCACGGCTCGCGTGTAGTCGGGTTGTTCCGTATCTATGTAATAGAAGAAGGCGATTGTGCTGCCCTTCCCGCTCTCGAAGAAGAAGTGCAGGAAATCCGGGTGATTCGACGGGCCCCAGCCGCGCGCCGAGATCGCGTGGACCAGCGGCAGTCCGAGCTTGTCGCGGTAAAACTCGACGGTTTCGCGCAGCTTCCATGTAGGCCGCGCGGTGTGGTGGACGCCGTTCAGTACAGGCTGTTTGCTTTCCAATTTGAATCTCCTACTCGGTCAACTATTCGGGACGATGAGGCGGGCTACGTGGTCACGTAGTCCCTGCCGGCTGAGCTTTCCGGACGCAGTCAGCGGGAACTCGGAGACGACCTCGATGCGTTCCGGCCATTTGTATTTCGCCAGGCCGTATTCCTGCAGGTAGCTGCCCAAAGCCTGCACGGTCGGGGCGTCGTACCCCTCGCGGAGGATAAGAACCGCGCACAGCCGCTCGTCGTAGACTGGGTCGGGATAGGGAACGGCGACGACGGCAGCCACGGCCGGATGCCCGGCTACGGCCATTTCGACTTCCTCGCAATTGATCTTCTCGCCCGCACGGCTGACCAGGTCCTTCAGCCGACCGCAGAAGACGTAGTAAGTCTTGTCGCCGATGCGCTTTGCCTGCATCAGGTCGCCCGACCTGTAGTAGCCGTCGCTGGTGAACGTCTCGCGATTGCGTTCCTCGGCCCGGTAATAGCCGTGGATGGTGTATGGCCCCTTGAAGGCCGGCTCCCCGATCTCGCCGGGCGCAGCCGGCTCCTCTGTGCCGGGAACCAGAATGCGCACTTCGTCCAGCGCGCTTACAGGCCTGCCGTTGGCGGTATCCAGCGCTTCCGCCGGATCGTCCGGGTGGGTGAACATGATCACCCCTTCGGTGATGCCGAAGATGTGATAGACCGGCACGCCCAACAGTGCACGGAGCTTCGGCGCGCTGTTGGCCGAGATCACGCCGCGCGCATTGGACAAGTCCATACGTCCGCCCTTGAGCGCGGATTCGATGCGAGCAATGATCGGCCCGCCCAGCATGAGCCACGTGGGCCGGGTAGTTTCGATCAGCGAGATGAGCGTTTCCGGGCGTAGATCCGGGGCGACGGTCACCGTGCCGCCGCTCATCAGAATCGGGCCGAAGCAGCAACCCATGTTGAGGTTGTGCACCATCGGCTGCGGCATGAACAGGACATCGTCCGACCGATAGCCAAGCCAGTCGGCTACCGCACGCATGTTGTAGAGATACTCGTTGTGGAATCGGGGAATGATCTTCGGCACGCCGGTCGTCCCACCCGAAAGTTGGAACATCGCGACCTGGAACGGGTCGAGCACCACTTCGCCGAGTCGCGCTACGGCCTGTGCTTCGCTGACCGAGTCGATGAGTTGCTCGAGGTGCAGCACACCGTCCTGCGGCTCGCCTCGCACCTGCAGGATCCATTTCAGCGAGGGCGTGGCATCGCGCATCTTACGGGCAAACGCAATGCCATCGAATTTGGGATCGTCGCCTTGCACGATATGCAGCCTGGCTTCCGCGAGATTGGCCAGGTAGCCAATTTCCCGCTCCCGGTGCGCCGCGAGCGTGCAGATGGGAATCAGGCCGGCTTTCAGGCAAGCCAGGAAGGCCATGACTAGCTGTTCGCTGTCGCCAAGCTGGAAGACAACCCGGTCGAGCGGCACAAGTCCGGTTTCCAGCAGGGCGGCCGCGAGGCGGGTGGTCTTTGCGTCCAGCTCGGCATAGGTCATTCGCAGCCGCGGCCCCAGCAGCGCGACGTTCGCGGGATACTTCGCGGCCGCGTTGCGAAAGCCGTCGACCAGCGTCTCGAAGCCGAGCACGCCTTCGGCAACGTAGCGTTCCAGATCCTTCTGCGGCGGGTAGACCACGCCTGGCAGCGGGGCGGCAACGCCCGGCGTTCGCGGTGCGCTGGGATGCGTCGGATTTGTCACTGATGTCTCCATTCGATCTGTTTAATTGAATGTTGCGCGCAGCCATTCCCCGAGGTGGTGCCCCGCGATGACCTGCCCGGATGGCTCTCCCTCCTCCAACGACTGGCCGTGATGGTTGCCCCGGACGCGGACATGAGTCTTTTCCCCGCTCCGGATAGAAACGAAGATTTCCGCCACATCCGTGGGGAACACGCAGTTGTCGCCGGTGTATTCGATCAGCAACGTCGGCTGCTCGATCGAGTCGGCACACTTCTCGAAAGTGGCGTTCGACGACAGGCCGGACCAGGTGGACAGCCAGGACTCCGGCGTGACCAGGCGCCCGAAGCCGACACTGCCGTAGTTCGATACAGCGGGGTCGGCACCCCAAAGTGATCCCACCAGGCGATTGGAGGGGTCGAGAGACAGATCCCAGCATCGCAGGTCGGCGTCCGTGCGCCATACCTGGAAGATCAACCCGTGGCTGGCCACGAGCTTGTCCTGCCTGCCCGGCGAGTACTTGTTGCGAGCCTTGGCGTCCTGGCGGCGATTGATGGCTTCGCGTGCGAGCCCGTCAAGCCGCGCCACGCGCTCGCGTTGCGCCTGCCGATAGCGCGCACGGAAGTCCGGCAGATAGGTTGACGATTCGGGTGGATGGCGGAAGCCGTTGGCCTCGCTGAACGGGTCCAGTGCCGCATCGCAGGCAAACGGGTCCGCCTCGTCCGTCACCGAAGGGTCGAGGGCGTTCATCAGCAGGATTCCCTGCCCGGGATGCGGCGACACCAACGCCACCCCATCCGCGCCCGGCAGGTCCGCCGTCAGCAGTTGCGTGGGGCGGCCGCCAGGGGTACGCGCGATGCGCTGATCGGGTGGCAGCATCGACTGCTGGTTATAGAACGCGAACAGCCCCGCGCCACCCGAATTGCCAAGGAGAACGATGGTCTCGAAACCCAAGGCCCGCAGTTGCCGCATCCCCGCCGCCACCTCATGCAATGCGAATTCGTGCTCCAGACGCAGATCGTTTCCGATGGAGCGCGGCGCCTGTACCCAGCAGGCCCATCCCGCAGCCAGCACCTCGGGCACGAGGTAGTGCGTCAGGACAAATTCGCGCGGATGCATGATGAAGACGACCTTGCGCTCTGCGCCCCGCGAAAACAGTACGCCAAGCGTCGCCTGGCCGTCGGCCGTGATCAACGGATAGGGCTTAGTGGCGTAGGTCGAAGGCATCCGCGCTGCGTTCCAGGATGCACCGCGCAAACCTGCGGTAACCGCTACTTTCCCATCTCGATTCTGCAACTTCATTCTAACTCCGTCTGACTTCTGGACTCGAGCTTCTGCTTCGAGACGCCGCGTTATTTGATGCACCATCAATTCTGTGCCTGAAGATTAGTGCTAGAGTTGATGGGTCGTCAAATAAAATTTGAACCCTCTCTCGTTTACCCTGATGCCATGAGGACACCCAAGCAGAACGCCAGTGAAGTCACCCCCACAAAGCCATCGCGAGCTGGACGCCGCCCAAAGGGCGACGGCTCGGGCGGCCCCGAGCTATCGCGGGACGCAGTGATCCACTGCGCCGTGGCGATCGCTCAAGGCGAGTCGATCGACGAGGTGTCGATCGCCCGGGTGGCAAGGGAACTTGGCGTCGTAACCGGACTGATTCACTACTACATCGGGAATCGCAGCGACCTGTTAAGCACAGTGATCAATGCGGCGATGAAAGACCGGCTTGCATCGCTTCCTCCCATCGTCGGTGACTGGCGGGTCGACCTTCGGGCTCTCGCCCGGTCAGGCCTGGAGTCCTACGCGCGCTGGCCCGGACTGGCAACGTATATCGCCACGCAGAACCGATTCCGTCTGTTTCAGCGCGTGCAGCCCGGCGAAACAGACTACGGTCTCGCCTATTTCGATCATGTGGGCCGGATTTTCCAGCAGGGCAGCTTCACGAAAGGCCAGGCTGCGATGGCCTATCACCTGCTAATGCTGTTCGTGACAAGCATGGCCGCCGAGAGCGCCCATCACCAGGCGCCGGCGGAGCACAAGGACTTCATTATCGGATACGTGTCTGGCTTCGACAGCGAAAGCATTCCGGGCGCCTCGTACCTCGCGGGCGCGTTTGCCGAACTGGACAGCCCTACGACGTTCGATGCAGGCATGCAATTGCTGCTTACCGGTTTCGAGGAATGGCTGGCGCCGAACGCGCCCCAACGCGCTCGACGGACCGGCAAGTCTCGCCGCGCAACGCCCGACGAGTCTTAGAACTTGTAGGTGTACCCGAGCGTATAGGCCTGGTAATTCGAACTGATATTAGTGCCGGTGCTTGGCCCGGTTCCGGCAATGGATCGCGGTATTCCGTATTCGAATGCGCCGGTGATTGCGCTCTTCTTGTCGATGGCGTAGGTGAAGCCTGCGGTGACGGCACGGGTGCTGATGCCGGGTCCGTACACGTTGGCGAGCGTGTGGTCGGAGTCGAAGTAGGAACTTGCGGCGCTATAGCCGGCGCGCACTGTCCATCGGCTATCAATTTCGTACGCTGCACCAAATCGAACGAGGTTCTGGTCATGCCAGTCGAAACTGGACGGCATGTTGTACCCGGCTGCTTTCGACCATTCGATACGAAGGTAGTCCAGTCCGAGCGTCAGCCGAGGGAGCGGTCGGACCGCAATGCCGGCGCCGTACCGGGCCGGACTGTCGATGTGCCCACCGCTCTCCGCGAGCACATCGTTCTTGTATCCGGAAAGCGCACTGAATCGCGTCTTGGTGAAATAACTCAGGCCAAGGGACACCATGGACACGGGTGTCCATAGCGCACCAAAGCCCGCGCCAATGCCGCCTGCCCAGGAATTGCCGTGGCTCGGAACAGGCTGCAATGCTCCCGTCGAGTCCGGCGCCAGAATACCGTTGATGCGAAATTGCTGAACCCCGACCACGAGGGATGCGCCGACGGACAGATTGGTCAGCGGCTTGTATGTGACCGTGGGACTGATGTTGACGATCGCCAGGTGTGTCTTGGCCTCCTGCGCACCAGGCACGGGAAGCACGGGCTCACCATAGTGGGAGGCAACGCCCACCCCTGTGACTGCGACACCAAAGGTCCACTGCGGGGCAATCTGGTAGTTCACCCCTAGTCCCGGCGACGGAATGATGACCCGGGAATACAGGTGGTTATCGGGCGATCCGAATGTCGAATCCGCAGCGATGGGCAGCACGAAGCCGAACACATCGACTCTCGAGCCCACCTCAGCCATGCCTGCGGGATTGTCGGCCGCGACCGTTGCATCCTGCGGCAGGGCGATCGAGACGCCACCCATGCCTGAACTCATGGGACCGCTACCAGACAGATAAATGCCGTTGAATGCTTCGGCAGTGGACATCCCAAACACCGTTGCCGAAAGCGATACCAGCGCTACCCCGCCGCGCAACACTGCTGACTTCATTGCCCTCTCCTCCATGGTTTTTCTGATCCAACCCGGCTTACATTTCCGCCGGTGGTAATGACCTTTCAGGTGCGCTCCAGGCCTTGGCGCTTCGTGGAATGAGGAAGGCACTTCCCCACGCGGGGAACAGGCATCGATGCCGGGGGCGGCATGATTTGATGCACCATCAATTGAAATCTAATTTAGCACAAATTGATGGCTCATCAAAAATTATAGGGAGGGGAGAAAACCCTTACAGCCCCGTCACGCGGGGGGGAGGGAGCTGTCACCGCTCGGCCAGCAGAGTGCTGTCGGCAGCCTATCGGCTTGCGACGACGGGCCCAGCCTTGGAGGAGAACCGATCGGACCCCGTTGGGATTCCGTCGCCTTGCTGGCCATGGCCGCTGTCGTAACCAGCCCAGCGATGTTCACCGCTTTGCCGCCGGCCAGCATGCGCGGCGCCTCGTGGGAAGCGTCTAGAGCTGCGCGACCGCCCGGTTCAGACAGCCGAATCTTGGGCGGCCAATCGCCCAGGAGTTTCGACACTTGCCGGCAGAGGTCGCACTCCGAGTGACTGTTGATTCCTCGGACAGCCGTAGAGCCGCTAGATGGGCCGCAATCGATAGGGGATATATCACCGGGGGCGGCACGCGTGGCCACGCTTGCGAATCGAGGACGAGGTCATCAAGCAGCCGGCCCCGCCAACGCGGCTAGCTTGCTCACCGTCTCCGCACAAGCGTTTGCCACCTCAGCTCCCTTCAGAAGGAAGTGTTCACGAAAGAAGGCCACATGCTCTTCACCGTTATGGAAATGGTGCGGAGTGAGAACCGCCGAGAAAACCGGCTTTCCCATTTCGAGCTGAACCTGCATCAATCCGTTGATCACCGCCTGGGCAACAAACTCATGGCGATAAATTCCGCCATCGACCACGAGACCCGCGGCGACGACGGCGTCGTACCGGCCGGCCTGCATGAGTCGCTTGGCATGCAATGGCAGCTCGTACGCTCCGGGCACTTCATACGTGTCGATGTCTTCAAGGCAATAGCCATGCTGCTGGATGGTATTTAAAAACGACGCCCTGCATTGGTCAACGATCTCGCGGTGCCAGCAAGCCTGAACAAAAGCAATACGCGGACGTCGGCCGGTGGAAAAAAACACCGCTTTTGATTCGTTGTCCTTCGAACCGCTCATCAATATTCCCCCTGTCTCCTGTACTCCGTGCTGACTGAAGTAGCGGCACGAAGCTGCATCGAACGTACATTGCTCGCGCAGTGCATCGCGATGACCTCTATCTGGTTAATAAGCGACTTTCGGGCGTCGCTGCCCCCATCACCGTGCGGCGCCGCTTTCCAAAGGATGCTTCCAGATCCCGGCTTCTCGCAAATAGGGAAGTACCTTCGTAAAGGTTCTAAGCTCTTGCGGGCTCCAGAGCGGAAAATTGATCAAAATGCTCGACATCGAGGTGTTTGCCTTCAGGTCGATCAATTGCTCGGCAACTCGCCGTGGCGTTCCGAGCAGCTTCAGCACTGACCCACCGCCTCCGAATGCGACGGCGGCCTCGTCGGTTCCGATCTTGTCGAACATCGAACGTGCCGACTCGATCGATCCCAGCACGTCGGCCGCGATTTCCCTCGTCGCGTCCACGTTGAGGCTCTTCAGCAAGCCGTCGAACTCCTCCTGCGCCCGGCCCTCTTCGTCGCGAATCATCGCAAGGGAGAATGGACACAGCCCCACGCAGCGGCCGTGCTTCTCCGTGAGTGCCGCAAGTCGGGTTCCCACCTTGTTGAGACCCTCCAGGCTGTTGGCCAGCGTCACGAGGTCGTCGCAATGACGCGCGGCGAACGCTATGCCGGCTTCCGATGCTCCTGCAGAAACCAGACGCGGATAAGGTTTCTGTACGGGGCGTGGAACCTTTAATCTCCCTTTGACGCGATAGTACTGCCCATCGACGTCTATCGGCTCGACTTCTGACCAGAGGCGCTTGACGATATCGACAAACTCGGACGCCATCTCGTATCGCTTGTCGTGGTCAACAAACTCCTCGCCGAATAGTGCCGCTTCGTCTGCGCTGAATCCAGTCACAATATTCCATCCCCAGCGTCCTTCGCTAAACGCATCGAGCGTCGCGCCCATGCGCGCGACATGGGCAGGCTTGTGGTGAGTCGTATGGAACGTGGAGATCACCCCGATGCGGTCGGTGGCGGTCAACAGCGCCATCGCGAGAAGTGGTGCATGAAACGCCGGCGACTGGTGCCCGAACTGCTCGGCCACCCGCTGATGTCCCGACCAGTTGTCCGCGATGAACAGCGAGTCGAACCCGACGTCCTCTGCTGTACGCGCCAGCTCCAGCAGCGGTCCTCGCCGCATTTCCGGCACGCGGCGCGCGGCTTCGTCCGAATAGACGAAGTTTGTCTTTCCAGACGGGAAAAAATAACCGACGCTGAGTCGGTCGGGATCATTCGAACTAGTGATCATTTAATGTAGCCTGAATCAATGGGTTCAGCGCGCTGCGCATGCCTGAAAATGCGTGATACGCTCCGCAAAAATTTCCGATCTGACGGCTGCCGTATTTCGGACTTGTATTGGTAATGCCTAGACAGGATTCAACTCATGGACATGGTAGGGCCGGCCTGATGCCGTTTCCACTGAAATTCCTACAACTCGGCTATTCTCCTCGCGCATGCGCCCCTATCCGCAACGGCGTCGCGCGCGAGCCGCCAAACTACACTTCACCGTCTAGTGGTGTGCGTCAAACGGATTGCATCTTATTCAGCTTTGCCCGGGCACGCGTGACTTTCGCCAAGATGTCAGAAGCTTTGGCGGTCCAGATGAACGGTTTCGGATCACGATTGTGCCTCTCCATGTATTGCTCGATGGTGCTGACCAATTCGGGTACCGAGTGAAAAGCCGAGCGCCGCAATTGATTCTCTGAGAGGTCACGAAAGAAGCGTTCGACCCATGTTCAGCCAGGAGGCGCTGGTGGGGGTGAAATGCGTGTGAAATCGTGGGTGTTTGGCGAGCCACGCTTGCACATTGGGGTGCTTGTGGGTTGCATAGTTGTCAGCGATCAAATGGAGCTCGCGGTCCTTGGGCGTACTTCGATCAATCTGCCGCAAGAAGCGCAGCCACTCTTGGTGTCGATGCTTTGTCATGCACTGACCAATGACACTTCCGTCGAGGGTGTTCATCGCCGCGAACAAGGTCGTCACGCCATGACGCTTGTGGTCGTGAGTCATCGTTTGACAGCGACCTGGCTTCAACGGCAGGCCTGGCTGGGTCCGGTCAAGCGCCTGAATCTGGCACTTCTCGTCGCAAGAGAAGACCAATGCGTGTTCGGGTGGATTGAGATACAGCCCGACGATGTCTTCCAGCTTCTCGGTAAAGTGTTTATCGTTCGACACCTTGAAGCTCGCCACTCGATGCGGCTTGAGTCCATGCGCCTGCCAGATGCGCCGCACGCTCGCCGCACTGACGCTGGCCTTCGCTGCCATACTTCGCGTACTCCAATGCGTCGCATTATCCGGACGCTGTTGGGTTGTCAGTGCCACGATGGCTTTGACCTTGCGCGCGGAAATCTTCGGCTTTCGTCCCGGCCGCGCCTCATCTTGCTCGATCCCCGCGAGTCCGTTGGCTATAAATCGCGCTCGCCAGCGTGCTACTGTGCCGCGCCAGACACCGAGCTCTGCGCCGATCTCTTTATCCATTTTGCCCTGCGCTGCGAGCAAGATCATCTTGGCGCGCTCCGCAAGCCTCACCGCGATCGTCCGGCTCGTAGCCCACGTTTCTAGCTGTTTGCGCTGTGCTTCACTTACCTCAACCTGTGCCGCGATTCTCATGAGTTCGCCCTCCATATAAAGCAGACTCACTGATCGCCATTAAGTTGCATTATTTATGACGCATATCACTAGCGAAACACGACCGATATCGGTCCAGGCCTCGCCACGGTCAAAAGACCCGCCGTCCACAGGCCCAGTAGTATGAAGACGTGGCTCCCCGTTGCCGGCAGAGCAACGACAAAGGGAGCAAATCAGAAGAGGCTGGATGGATATCAATCCAATCGATCAGAATCTCTTTCAGTAGCAACCTAGTACAACATCCCGCAAATGGCTTTAATAATTATCGGGCTGCAGATATAGGTGCAGGAGCGTGACGACCACCTC
>NZ_JBWKQZ010000029.1:0-120917 GCF_059419025.1 Cupriavidus sp. GW821-FHT07C08 | reverse complement strand
AGGTCGAAACCCCTTCCCCGCAGACCGTCTGCGAGCCTGGTGTGGCGTCATTGCCAACGGGATAGAAGTGTGGTTTTTAGCTCGAGACCTCTAGGACCTCGAGCGGCGCAGTGAAAACTGCGTTTTGTCGCCCGTGTTCTCTTGTGGAAGAAATTTTGCCTAAGAGAATGGCCATCTCTGCTAGTACAGAGATGGCCATTGAGAATTACATCAACACTTTAAGCGACCGCCTATGACTGATCAGACAACGATCAGAAGATGTGGCGGATACCTGCGCCCAGGCCGAGCTGGTTGTCCCTGCCCGGCAGTTGGGTCTTCGCGCCGCCGGTGACCTTGTTGTAGTCCACGGTGCCGTAGACCTGGGTACGCTTGGACAGCGAGTACTCGGCCAGCAGAACGCCGGTGTAGCGGTTGCCGCTGACATCGGACAGACCGTTGGTGTTCTTGATGTGATCACCATAGAACACGCCGGTCAGCGCCAGAGCCGGGGTGGCCTGGTAGGTAGCGCCGATGTAGCCGATGTTGTCCTTACGCGGGCTTGCCGTGTAATTGCCACCAGCCGGGATCGGATTGGCGCTGTTCGCCGGCGTGAAGAAAGCGGCGTCGATCAGGCCAGTCTTATCCTTGCCACCGATGTAGCCGAGGAAAACCTTGGCCGGGCCAAAGGCGTACTTACCGGCGGCACCCCACATTTGCTGCTTGTTGCCGTTCACGTCACGGAATTCCTGGTA
Source organism: Cupriavidus sp. GW821-FHT07C08 (assembly GCF_059419025.1). Classification (NCBI taxonomy): domain Bacteria; kingdom Pseudomonadati; phylum Pseudomonadota; class Betaproteobacteria; order Burkholderiales; family Burkholderiaceae; genus Cupriavidus; species Cupriavidus sp. GW821-FHT07C08. The sequence goes on along the minus strand of NZ_JBWKQZ010000029.1, from coordinate 120,186 downwards.
CACGCCGCCAACACCCCACGGGCCGGATTCATATGCAGCGCGGGCGCCAAAATACGGTGCGTTGCCATTGGGCGGGTTGGTCTGTGCGTGCGTGAAGCTGCCAGGCTTCTCACCGAAGCCATAGCTGACGCCAACGTTCAGGCCACCGAACTTGCCGGAGTAGCCGATCACGTTGTCGCTGCGGAACTGCGTCAGGAAGAAGGGCCAGGCGTTCTGGTCGTAGTTGCCGATGGTCAGCGGATCGTAGTCACCGAAGAAATTAAAGCCTTCGGTGTACTGGCGGCCCAGCTTGATGGTGCCGAAATCGCCGCTCAGGCCAACATATGCCTGACGACCGAACAGGCGACCGCCTTGGTTGGCCTTGCCGGTATCCGGATCAAAGCCGTTTTCCAGTTGGAAGATGGCCTTCAGGTTGTTGCCCAGGGACTCGCTGCCTTTCAGGCCCCAGCGGCTGTTAGTGACCGCGCCGTTGCTCAGCTGGGTCTGGCTGTGGTTCTGTGCGTCGGAATTGGTGGTGAAGCGAATGCTCTGGTCAACGATACCGTACAGGGTAACGGACGACTGGGCGAACGCCGAACCTGCCAACAGGCTGCCGGCTGCGAGGACGATGGCCGATTTCTTCATGGTGCTCCTTTTCTGTCTTGTACTGTTCTCTCCGCCGGATCACGGCGTGGACGAGGTCTACGTATCTTGTAGACGCCGCGAAAATTTAACAAAACGTAAGCTACAAGGACACAAAACTCCGCCAAGCTGCGCTTTCGAGCAGGATTTTGGTGCAAATCCGTTGTCTCGCCGCTACAGAATTCCGAATTGGGGCATTTTGGCAGCGCTGGCAAGCTGGCCTGCACACTGGGCTGGCGGGGAATTACGAAAGGGAGAACAGAGGCCGGCCGACCCCGGCGCGCAAGCGGCGCCGCGGTCGGCGGAAAGACAGGACGTGCGGGAAAACCGAAGCAGGAGGAACGAATCCGGCAGCGCCGGGATCCGTCCTCAGTTGTGCGGGATCTCGATCTTGACCTCGAGCACCTCGAGGTTGTCCTGGCGTTCCAGGCTGACGCGCAGGTCCTGGTCGCCGATCTTGACGTACTTGGAGATTACCGCCACCAGCTCGCGCTGCAGCGCGGGCAGGTAGTCGGCGGGCGCGGAATGGCCGGTGCGCTCGTGCGCCAGGATGATCTGCAGCCGCTCCTTGGCGACCGACGCGGACTTCTTCTTCTCTCCCAGCAGGAAGGAAAGGATCGACATGGGGTGAGCCCTCCTTGACCGTTACTTGTTGCCGAAGATGCGGGAGAGCAGACCCGGCTTCTGGTAGTCGGTGAAACGCATCGGCTTGTCCTTGCCGAGGAAGCGGTCCACCACGTCGCCATAGGCGTCGGCCACGTCGCTGCCTTCCAGGTGGATGGCGGGCGTGCCCTGGTTGGAAGCATGCAGCACGGCCTCGGATTCAGGCACCACGCCGATCAGCTTGATGCGCAGGATTTCCTGGATGTCGGTCAGCGACAGCATTTCGCCGCCATGCACGCGCTTGGGGTTGTAGCGGGTGATCAGCAGGTGTTCCTTGATCGGGTCGCCGCCTTCGCTGGCGCGCTTGGTCTTGGACGCCAGGATGCCCAGGATGCGGTCCGAATCGCGCACCGACGACACTTCCGGGTTGGTCACGATCAGCGCCTCGTCGGCGAAGTACATCGCCATCAGCGCGCCCGACTCGATGCCGGCGGGCGAGTCGCAGATGATGAATTCGAAATCCATCTCGATCAGGCCGTTGATGACCTTCTCGACGCCTTCGCGCGTGAGCGCATCCTTGTCGCGCGTCTGCGAGGCCGGCAGGATGAACAGGTTCTCGCACTTCTTGTCCTTGATCAGCGCCTGGCGCAGGTTGGCTTCGCCCTGCACCACGTTGATCAGGTCGTACACCACGCGGCGCTCGCAACCCATGATCAGGTCAAGGTTGCGCAGGCCGACGTCGAAGTCGATCACGGCAGTCTTGTGGCCGCGCAGGGCCAGGCCGGCGGCAAAGCTGGCGCTGGTGGTGGTCTTGCCGACGCCTCCCTTGCCGGAGGTCACAACGATGATTTTTGCCATGGCTCTTTGGTCCAGTAATAAGTTGAAGCTTGCGCTCTCTGCAATTCGGTCCCGAGGGCTGCGCGGTTACTTGAGCCGCAGCGCTTCGAGAATCAGTTTTTCATCGGCCAGGCGCACCTGGGCGGTCTTGCCGAGCACATCGGCCGGAAGCGTCTGCTCCGCGGTCCGGTAGATGCCGGCGATGGAAATCAGTTCAGGCTCCATGCACGTGCTGAAGATGCGCGCGCCGGTGTTGCCCTTGACGCCCGCCAGCGCACGGCCGCGCAGCGGGGCATAGATATGGATGTTGCCTTCGGCGATCACCTCGGCGCCATAGCTGACCACGTCCAGGATGACCACGTCGCCCTGCGCGTAGACCTGCTGGCCCGAGCGCAGCGGCTTGTCGATCAGCATGGTCTGGGTCTGGCGGATGGCAGCGGCCACGGCGGCGTCGGTGGTGGCCTGCGCGGCGGCGCGGATGGATTCCTCGCGCGCGGCCTGTTCGGCGGCGGCCTGTTCCGCCGCGGCTGCGGCCCTGGCCTCGGCGGCGCGGTCGGTGGCGCGATCGGCGCCACTGCCGCGGCGGGCCTGGCTGTCCAGCAGCGGCAGGCCGAAGCGCTCGGCCCACTCGCGCTGGCCGGGGCGGGCCACCACGCCGATGGCGCGGGCCCTGAGCGTGGCCAGCGTCTCGATCACGGTGCCAAGCGCGACTTCGCTGTCATCTTCCAGCGGGCGCAGGTCCAGCGCAATCACGTCATTGGAAAAGAAGTCGGGGGTGGCTTCAAAGCGGGCGAGGAGGTCATCCCGCAGCGCAGCCATGTCGGCGGTCTGGAGGGCGAGAAGGAGGGCGTCTACGTTGCCACTGCGCAGCTCGAAGCGTGGCGATTTCTTCTGGGACATAGCCGGGTGACCGTGGAAATGCCACATTCTAACGTCGTATCTGTCGCGAACTGTAACAATTGGATCGATATGTACAGCAGGTGGCGCGTGGGTTCCATATGCGCGTGCACGGCACACCGTAGCGCCGGGCAAGTGCGGCCAGCGTGGTATGCCGCGCGGGCAACGCGCATCGAGTCCGGCGCATCGTAAAGGCTTGTTACGATTGCGCCATCTGATCAGCGGAGTTTTCATGGGCGCCATCGTCAATTGCGTGGCCTACCGGCAGGGCAAGCGGCTCAGCACGGTGGGCATGGATGAGATCCGCACCGTGCTGGGGGTGCCGGGCACCTTTGTCTGGCTGGGCTTGCATGAGCCTGACCTCGCGCTGCTGCGCCAGGCCCAGCAGGCGTTCGGCCTGCACGACCTGGCGGTGGAGGATGCGCTCGATGCGCACCAGCGCCCCAAGCTCGAGGCCTACGGCGATTCGGTCTTCGTGGTGCTCAACACGGCGCAACTGGTGGAAGATGAAGTCGTGGTCGGCGAGACCCATCTCTTTGTCGGCCCCAACTATGTGGTTTCGGTGCGCCATGGTGTCAGCAGCACCTATGCGCCCGTGCGCGAGCGCTGCGAGCACGACCCGCACGGCCTGGCCAATGGCCCGGGCTATGTGCTGTACGCGCTGATGGACTTTATCGTCGACCACTACATGCCCATCGTCACGCGCCTGGAAGACACCTTCGAGGCGCTGGAGGAGGGTATCTTCCGCGACGAGTTCGACCGCAAGGCGATCGAGCGCCTGTACCAGATCAAGCGCCAGGTGCTGCGCCTGCGCAATGCGGTCAGCCCGGTGGAAGACATGTGCGGCCAGCTGATCCGGCTGCACGAAGACCTGGTGCCGAAGGAGCTGCGCGCCTATTTCCGCGACATCGAAGACCACGCCAGCCGGCTGGTGCGCACCCTCGACGTGGTGCGCGAAATGCTGACCACTGCCGTGCAGGTCAACCTGGCGCTGGTCACCGTGGGCCAGAACGAAGTGGTCAAGCGTCTGGCTGGCTGGGGCGCGATCCTGGCGATCCCGACCGTGATCTTCAGCCTGTACGGCATGAACTTCGATTTCATGCCTGAGCTGAAAGTCCCCTTCGCCTACCCGGCCGTGATCGGCGTGACCGCGGTCGCCTGCGGGGGCCTGTGGCGGCGGTTGCATCGGGCCGGGTGGATCTGAATACCTGGTTTTATCTGCGCGAGGAATGATCGTGGCAGATATTGTGGCTGATTGATTATTCGCATGGATATTCCGGCGATACCGCGCCTGCCTACCGGCGCGGTGCCCTGACTCCTACACTGGAATCAGGAAGGCGCTGTACCCGGAGTCCGCCATGTCGATAGCCCGCCCCCCGATTGCCGCCTTGCTCGCCGGCGCCACCGCCGCATGGCTGTTGTGCATGCAGCCGGCAGCCTCCGCACCGCAGCCGCCTGCCCCCGCGCAGGCCCAGACCCGCGACGCGGTCACCGCGTATGAAGCGGGCAACTTCGACCAGGCCCTGCGCGGCTTTGCCGACGCGGCCCGGCAGGGCAACCGCCTGGCCCAATTCAACTACGCAATGATGCTGCTGCGCGGCGAGGGCACCGCCGCCCGCCCGCAGGAGGCGTTGGTCTGGCTGAAAAAAGCGGCCGACAACCAGATGACGCATGCCCAGTACACCTGGGGCGACCTTTATGAGCGCGGCGAACTGGTGCCGAAGTCACTGGAGGAAGCCAACCGCTGGTATGCACTGGCCGCACAGGGCGGGCACGTGCAGGCGCAGATGGCGCTGGCGACGAACTACTTCACTGGCCGGGGCGTGCCGCGCGACTACGGACAGGCGTTCACGTGGTACAGCCGCGCGGCCAGTGCCGGCGACGGCGGTGCGCAATACATCGTCGGCAGCTTCTACGAGCACGGTGAGCCCGGCGTGGTCGACCGGGATCTCGAGCAGGCCAAGATCTGGTATGCGCGCTCAGCCGCGCACGGGGATCCGGGCGCGCTGGCGAAGTTGCGGTCGTTGCTGGAGGAGTCGGTGCGGGGAAGGGCGGCGAGGTAGCGCAGCCGGATGACTGTGCCCGGAAGCGTCAACCATGTCCTCGCACATCTGTCATGTATGTCCGCCGCCCCCGCCTTCCTCATCATGCAGGTGCTCGATGATCGCCGCCACCCGGTCCCCCAGGTATTTGTTGGCCGAGATCTCCAGCGCCCGCATCATCTCCGTCTCCGCCATCACCAGCGCCAGCGGGCGGATGCGCCACAGGATCTCCACCAGCCGCGGCACGTCCTGCGGCGGCGGCAGCTTGCCAACGCCGAAGCGGTCCAGCTCGCGCACCACGGTAGCGACGATATGGTCCGATACCGCCTGGAAATGCCCGCGCGACTGGGCGATGATCTCCAGCACGTCTTCCAGCGCAAAGCCCGCCTGGGCGATCTCCGCGCCCGCGGCCAGCGCGCGCGGGCTGTGCGCGAGATAGCCCAGGCCGTCCGGTTCCAGCAGCCCCAGTGAGATCGCCTTGGCCAGGGCCGGGCGCGAGATCGCACGGCCGAACAGCCGCGCCAGCGCCAGGTAGGAGTAGTGCCGCGGCGTCTCGTTGGTCCACGGGCTGCTGATGGCGGTCTCCAGCCCCAGGATCGAGCGCAGGTCGTGCCCTTCGACGATGGCCTTGAGCAGCTCGGTGATATTGGCCAGCGTGTAGCCGCGCGCCAGCAGGTGGTGGATCAGCTTGAGCCGCCCCAGGTGCGCCTGCGTGTAGATGCCCACGCGCCCGCGCCGCAGCGGCGGATCGATCAGGCCGCGGTCCTGGTAGGAGCGCACGTTGCGCACCGTGGTGCCGGCCACGCGCGCCAGCTCGTCGATGGTGTATTCGGGGGCGGGCGGCGTGGTGTCGGACGCCTGGCTGGTCGGGGACGAGGGGTGGCGGCGCCGGATCAGTGTCATGCGAAAAATTCTAACCGAGGAATGCGGCAGGCAAAGGTGGCGGCCGGTTTTGCCGATAATGAGGGCATTGCCGCCCCACCCTCAACTGTCCGCCCTCCATGCATATCCGCTGGCTCGAAGACTTCGTCTGCCTGGCCCAGGCCGGCAGCCTGGCGCGCGCCGCCGAACTGCGCAACGTGACCCCGCCCGCGTTTGGCCGGCGCATGCAGGCGCTTGAGGTCTGGGCCGGCGCCCCGCTGATCGACCGCAGCGCGTTCCCGGTGCGGCTGACCGCCGAAGGGCGCCAGTTCCTGGAAGCCGCGCAGAGCGCCTTGCGCACGCTGGACGAGACCCGCCTGGCGCTGCGCGCCGCGCACCGCGCCGACGCCAGCACGGTCACCATCGCCACCGGCAAGACCCTGGCGCGCTCGATGGTGCCGGCGTGGCTGGCGGGCCTGCGCGAGGCGCTGCGGCACGACCCCGCGGCGGCCGGCTTCCGCACGCGGCTGTCGACCTTCCCGATGCATGACGCGCTGGCCATGTTTGCCGAGGGCGATGCCGACTTCCTGCTTTGCTACAGCCCGCCGGACTTGCCGGTGATGCTGGATGACGCGCGCTACCAGTTCCACCTGGCCGGCGTGGAGCGGCTGGTGTGTGTGAGCGCCGCCGATGCGCGCGGCGCGCCGCTGCACCGCCTGGCGACCGGCAAAGCTGCGGCAAAGCCGGTCCCGATGATCGCCTACGCCGAGACCCTGACACTCGGCCGCATGGTCAACCAGGAGATCGCGCGCCGCAAGCTGGCGCCGCGGCTGGACGTGATCGCGGTCAGCGACTTTGCCGAGTCGGTGCATGAGATGGTGCGCCAGCGCATGGGCCTGGCCTGGCTGCCGGCACGGCTGATTGCCGACGACCTGCACGCCGGGCGCCTGGTGCGTGCCATCGGCGGCGTACGCAGCGATGATGGTGGCGACCTGGCGCTCGATATCCGCCTGTACCGCCCGCGCGCGCCGATGCGCCCGCTGGCCGAGGCCTTCTGGCAGGCGGCGGTGCAGGCACCGCGCTGATGCGCCTTCGGCCACCATTGCCGAATCGGCAACCCCCCTTGCCAAAGCTGCACGCCGGGCCGGTTGCGCGCTCACTACCATCGCTCCACAACAACCATTCCGGGACCCCCAGAGCCAAGACCATGAAGACCATCCTGCGCGCGGCCGCTGCCGCACTCTGCCTTGCCGCTTCCGCCGGCGCCGTTGCCTCCGCCTGGCCCGCCAAGCCGATCACGCTGGTGGTGGGCTACACCGCCGGCGGCAGCGTCGACCTGGTGGCCCGGACCATCGCCCCGGAACTGGGCAAGCGCCTGGGCCAGAGCGTGGTGATCGAGAACCTGGGCGGCGCCGGCGGCACCATCGGCGCGGCCAAGGTGGTCAAGGCCGAGGCCGACGGCTACACCCTGCTGATGGGCTCGGGCAGTGAAGTGTCGATCGCCCGCCTGACCAACCCCGCCGTGCGTTATGACGGCGAGAAGGACCTGGCGCCGGTGACCTTCGTCGGCACCCAGCCGATGGTGCTGGTCGGCAAGCCCGGCCTGGCGGCCAGGAATGCGGCCGAGCTGATCGCGCTGGCCAAGGCCCAGCCGGGCAAGCTGGCGTATGCCTCGTCGGGCGTGGGCACGCCGCTGAACCTGGCCGGCGAGCTGATCAAGCAGCAGGGCAAGGTCAATATCACGCACGTGCCGTACAAGGGCGCGTCGGCCATGGCCACCGACCTGCTCGGCGGCCAGATCGACCTGGCGGTGATGGTGCTGTCGTCGGCGCTGCCGCATATCCAGGCCGGCCGCGTGCAGGCCTACGGCGTGACCAACGCCAAGCGCTCGCCGGTGGCGCCGAACGTGCCCGCGCTGGCCGAGACGCCCGCGCTCAAGGGCGTCGACATGGGCGTCTGGTTCGGCCTGATGGGCCCGGCCAGGCTGCCGCAAGCGGTGGTGGAGCGCCTGAACACCGAGATGCAGGCCGTGCTGGCCATGCCGGATGTGAAGAAGAAGCTGGCAGAAGCCGGCGTGGAAGTGGCACCGGCTAATCCGGCGCAGTTCGGCAGCTTTATCAAGCGCGAGACGGGGCGCTATCGCACCATCGTGCAGACGGCTGGCATTCATGAGTAAGTGAGGTTGCGGGCCGGCGCCGGCAACGCCCGCCCCCCTTCCTCAGTCCGATTCACAACAACGACCCCGCAGGCACACGACCCGCCAGGCGTCCTGAACGCACCGATTCCCATGACCCAGCCCACCCCACCGATCGACGCCTACCCCGTCGATGTCGCATTCCCCGACATCCGCGCCTACGCCGCCGGCAACACCGGCATCCCCTACCTGTTCACCTTCGACAGCGGCCAGCCTGGCCCGCACGTGATGGTCAACGCGCTGACCCACGGCAACGAGGTCTGCGGCGCCATCGCCGTCAAGGCGCTGCTGGACCACGGCCTGCGCCCGCGCCGCGGCCGGCTGACGCTGGCGTTTGCCAACGTTGACGCGTACCACAGCTTCGATGCCGCCAGGCCCGACGCATCGCGCTTTGTCGACCAGGATTTCAACCGCGTATGGACCGCCAGGGTGCTCGATGATGCCAGCCTGGATTCATCGGAGCTGCGCCGCGCGCGTGCCATGCGCCCGGTGATCGACACCGTCGACCTGCTGCTGGACCTGCATTCGATGCATGAGAAAAGCCGGCCGCTGATCGTCTCCGGCCCGCTCGACAAGGGCATCGCCCTGGCGTGCGCGCTGGGCGCGCCGGCCGATGTGATCGTCGACGAAGGCCACCCCGAAGGCCGCCGCATGCGCGACTACGATGGCTTTGGCGAGGCCGCCAGCGCGCGCAATGCACTGCTGATCGAATGCGGCCAGCACTGGGAGCCCGCCGCCGTGACCGTGGCGCAGGACAGCACCGCGCGCTTCCTGCTGCATGCCGGCGTGATCGATGCAAGCGACTTGCCCGCGGGCTGGCTGCAACCGCTGCCCGCCACGCAGCGCGTGGTGCGCGTGACCGAGCCGGTGGTGGCCACCAGCATGGACTTCCGCTTTGCCGGTCCCTATACCGGGCTGGAGACCTTCACCGAGGCCGGGACCGTAATCGGCTGGCGCGACGGCGAGCCAGTGGTGACGCCGTATCCGGATTGCGTGCTGGTGATGCCGTCGCTGCGCCAGTTGCGCCCGGGCGTGACCGTGGTGCGCCTGGGCCGGCTGGAGCGCTGATCCGGGTACGCTGGGCCGGGCGCGGCTGCGCCCGGCAAGAGGCTGCGCAGAGCGGCATGGTGCGGCCCTCCGGTTGACTGCAGAGAGGCTAGGCCGCCGGAGCGGCCGTGCCCGCCGGCGGCGGGGGCGGCGGCAGCATGCCGGGGAACAGCTGTTCCACCAGTTCATCCAGCTTGGACGACGGCTGCACGAAGTTGCTCAGGTTGAGCCCGCCCGCGCTGCGGTTGGCGTTATAAATGGCCTTGCCGACACGGTCGCCATTGCGGAACACGGTGATATCCGCGCTGTTCAGGTACGCAGTCCAGTACCAGGCGCTGCGCGCCGTGTACAGCGCCACCACCGGGCACGCCGCGATCGAGGTCTGCGCCTGCAGCACCTTCACCTCGAAATTGCGCCGCCGCAGCGATGAGAGAAAGCTCTCGACAAAGTCATTGCCCGTGACCGGGTTCACCACCACGCACAGCAGCGTGCCGTTGGCGCCGTAGTTGCCCAGCGGGCCGCCGCCAGCCGGCACCTGGAACGCGACAAGGGGATCGGTGCGGTCGGGCCGGTCGACCGGGGTCACTGCCTGGTAGGTCGAGCAAGCGGTGATCAGCAGGCCAAGGCCTGCGGCCAGCAGAGTTTTGTACATGGATGTCCTGTGTGGCTGGGGCGGGCTGCCCTGCAAGACACAGTGGCCACCGCATACCTTCACACTGTAGGCGCCGGTACGCCGATCCAATCGTCCAAACAGAAGCGCAAAACGGCCGCTTCTGCGCCGGGGTGCGGGTTGGGGTGGTCCCTCAGCCGCCCGCGCCGCCGCCTTGCGCCAGCCGGCCCACCAGGACCAGGCAAAGCCCGGCAAGGCAGACCCCGATGACTGCGACCTGCAGCCGCGTGACGGGCCTGCCGCCAAACAGCGTCTGGCTGAGCCAGGCGGGCGAAACCACGCCGACGATGGTGGCCACCATGATCAGGATGGCAAGGACGGACAGAACGGATTGCATGGCGGGACTCCGGAATCTATGACAAGCGCGATCAGTTGGCGCCGCCGCGCAGCAGGCAGTCGCGCAGCAGCGGTGCGCCATCCGCCAGCCCGGCGCCATTGCATTCCAGCGCCACCTTCTGGCCGCGCCGCACCATGGTGGCTCGGGCTTCCACCTCGCACACCCGCCCTGCCGGGCCGCAGATCTGGCGTTGCAGCAGCAGTGCGCGCACATTCACGCCGGGATCGTTGGTGCGGATATCGACAAAGACCTGGTTGCCCTCGCGGCGAATACCGCTGGCGACGCCTTCGACGATCAGGTACTGGCCCAGGTAGCGGGTGTCGGCTTCCTTGGGGTTGTCGCGGTAGTCATTCAGCAGCGTGTCGGCCTGGAGCTGCGGCAGCCGGTCCGCGGGGCGCTCCGGATCGATGCTGATGGGGTCGAGCGTGCCATCGCGCGGCACCCCGCGCACCACGCTGGCCGGCACCGCGCTGGCTTCGGCCTGCGCCTCGGGCGCGGCACCGCCGACATCGTCGCGGCGGTCATTGCCGGCAAACCACAACATGCCAAGGACAGCCACGGCGACGATGGCAATAAGGATTTGCTGGGTACGGTTCAACATCGGAAGGTCCTGCGTCAGTGAATGCGGAAGGCGGAACGGGATTATGCGCCCTGCCTGCCGCAAAAGCGCTCAATCGCCGCCACGGCATGGTCGACGCCGCGCTCGGCGGCCATCGCGCGGCCCAGCGTGGCGGCCCGTTCGCGCGTGGCCGCTTGCTCGGCGAAGGCGATCATCGACGCCAGCCGCGGCGCGTCGATCTTGTGCCCGGCGACATAACGCGGCGCCACGCCCAGCGCCGCCAGCCGGCCCGCCCAGAAGAACTGGTCGCCCGCAAACGGCAGCACGATCGATGGGACGCCCGCTGCCGCGGCCGCATGCGTGGTGCCCGCACCGCCATGATGGATTGCCGCCGACACGCGCGGCAACAGCCAGTCATGCGGGGTGGCGCCCACCACGTGGAAGCTGGATGGCAACGCCGCCACGTCGATGCAGCTCCAGCCCGGATAGAACAGCGCGCGCCGGCCATCGACCGCCTGCACCAGCGCCGTCACCACCTTGTGCCGGTCAAAGCCCGCCATGCTGCCAAAGCCGATATACAGCGGCGCCTCGCCGGCCGCCAGGAAGTCGCGCAGCGGCGCGTCCGGTTGCCAGTCCGGCTGCGGCGGCATGGACCACGCGCCGCTCACCAGCCAGTCGTCATGCCAGTCATGCGGGCGCGGGACCAACTGCGGCGAGATCGCGTACAGCGTCGGAAAGTCCGCCCACATCGCCTTGCGCGCTGACGCGCCGAACAGCCTGGAGCGCGCCGCATTGGTCGCGCTGCGGAACATGCGCCACAGCACGAAATTGATCACGTGGTGGCTGGCGCGATTGGCCCACCCCGGCATCCTGAACGGCGGCAGCAGCGCGGACGGAAAGGCCCGCGTCGGCGAGATCGGGAACATGCCCGCGCCGATCACCGGCTTGCCCAACTGCTCGCCCACCGACAGCGCCACATACGCCGTCAGGCCCGAGAACACGATGCCATCGGCAGCGCGCGCGGCCTGCGCCAGCTGCGCCATCCACGCCTCGGTGTTGTCCTCGGCAATGCGCGCGAATGCCCGCGTGGCCTCGGCGACGTTGCCGCCTTCGGTCATCAGCTTGTGCAGCGCGCCGCCCGGCGCCAGCGTCTGCTGGATATCGCCTGCCATCGGCGCAAAGGCCAGGCCGTGCTCTGCCGCGAGCGTGGCTGCCGCGCGTTCGCCCAGCATCAGCACGTCGTGGCCGGCGGCGCGCAGGCCGAGGCCCAGCGCGACCATGGGGCGGCAGTCGCCCTGGGTACCGAAGGTGATCAGGATCAGGCGCATGGCGGGGAAAGGTGCAACGCAAAATCCGCATCGCAGCTTCGATTGTGGTGTTCACGACAGTTTACCCGGGCGTGGCTTGCGCGGCAGGCAGTACTCGCCTCAGGAAGCGTGTGCCGGCCACCGGCCATCGGCGACCAGGGCCTGCACGGTGTCGGAAATCAGCGCTTGCACGGTCGACGCGGCCATCGACAGTGGGGTGGTGGCAGAGCGGCACAGGTAGACCGGCCGCGAAATGCCGGGCTCGACGATCCGGGCCGCGGACAGCAAGCCGCTGCGCAATTCGCGGCGGACCGATGCATAGGACAGGATGGTGAAGCCGACCCCCGCCGCGGCCAGCTCGATCAACTGCGGAATGGCGTTGACTTCCGCCAGTACACGCAAGCTGACGTGATGGGATTTCGCGTAGCGGTCAATCAGCGCGCGCAGGCCATGCAGCCCGGCCGGCAGGAGCATGGCGTAGTCCGCCAGTTCGGCAAAGGCGACCTGGCCGACCGTGCCCGGACTGCCGGGGCCGTCATCCGGCGCCCCATGCAGCGCGCCGGGGGGACCCACCAGGACCAGGTCCTCGTCCAGCAGATGCTCGAACAGCAGCCCGGCGCCAGGATCCACCTGGAAGGTCAGGCCGATGTCGATGTGCCCGCTGAGCAGGCGCTCCGGGATATAGCCCGTGCTCAGTTCGATGATCTGGAGCTGGATCTTGTGCCAGCGCGCCAGCGTCTCGCGTACCAGCGCCAGCGTCAGGATTTGCGCCATGGACTGGGGCAGGCCGATCGCGACCCGGCCCGCCGGCTCGGCCACGAAGTCGCGGACATCCTCGCAGGCCAGGTCGACGCGCGTCAGGATGTCCTTGGCGTGACTCACGAAGCGCAGGCCGGCCGCCGTGGGCAGCACGCCCCTCTGGGTACGGTCGAACAGCCTGACGCGCAGTTCCTGCTCGAGTTGCTTGATCTGGAGGCTCAGCGCCGGCTGGGCCAGGTGCATGTGCTCGGCCGCCCGCGAGATCGAACCCGCGGACACGACGGCCAGGAAGCACCGCAAGTCCCGTATATCAATGGCCATGATGGGATTCCCAGCGAACGCGCGACAAGTCGGGGCTCAGTATATAAAAAATATATGCCTGGCATCGTGAAACGGTCTTTTACTTATAGCAAGGCCGGCGCCATAGTGGCAACCAGATTCCCCATCCCGCCGGGCAAGCGTGCCCGGCCAGGGCGCAAGGGAACCACACCGGAGACTGCCATGACATTCAGCCGCCGCACCCTGCTGCTCGGCACTGCCGCCGCCTTGCTGGCCCGGCACGGGTTTGCGCAGGGCTGGCCTTCCAGGCCAGTCAGGATCGTGGTGCCGTTCGCGGCGGGAGGTCCGGGCGATTTCGTCGCGCGCCTGGCCGCGAAGCATCTCGCGCAGGTGCTGACGCAGCCGGTCGTGGTCGAGAACAAGCCGGGCGCCAGCGGTAACCTGGGAGCGCAGCTCGTGCTGGACACGGAGGCCGATGGCCATACCCTGTTGCTGAACACGGTCGGCATGCAGGCGGTCAATCCCCTGATGTACCCGGCCGCGCGCTTCCTGCCGCAGCGCGATTTCGTGGCCATCGGCATTGCCGCCACCGTGCCGAACGTGCTGGTGGTCCATCCGGCCAAGCTCGGTGTCGCGACCATGAGCGACCTGGTCAGCCTTGGCAAGCTGCGGCCCGGCAACCTCACCTTTGCTACCTACGGGCCGGGGAGTTCTCCGCATATCTACGGTGCGCTGCTCCAGCGGCTGGCCGGCTTCTCCGCCATTGAAGTGCCGTACAAGGGCAGCGCGCCGGCCAGCAGCGATGTGATGGCGGGCCAAGTGGACTTCCTGTTCGACAGCATGACCACCTGCGTGGGCCAGATACAGGGCGGCAAGCTGAAGGGGCTGGCGATCACCTCGGCTGAGCGGTCGCCGCTGTTGCCGGCTGTCCCCACCATGAAGGAGGCGGGCTACGGCGGCCTGGACCTGAAGTACTGGCTGTCGCTCCAGGCTTCGGCCAGGACCCCGCCGGAGATCGTGTCCGCGCTGCGCCAGGCGCTGGCCAGGGCGCTGGCCGATCCCGCCTATCAGCGCGCGCTGGCCGCGCGTGGCGCAGAGCCCCTCCTGATCGCCCCGGCGCAAGTGCAGGCTTTTGTCGACCGCGATGCTGAACGCTGGACCGCCGCGGCCCGCAGCATTGGCATCCGGGCGGAATAGCCGCCACCTGGTCCTCTCATCCGATTCACATCCATTCCATTGCCCATGCTTGCGCTACAAGGAATTCGCGTGCTGGACCTGAGCAAGGTGCTGGCCGGCCCGCTGTGCGGCCAGTATCTCGGGGAACTCGGCGCCGATGTCGTCAAGGTCGAACCGATCGGCGTGGGGGACGACACCCGCGCCTGGCTGCCGCAGGAGCAGGGCCAGTCGGCCACCTTCCTGTCGGTCAACCACAACAAGCGCAGCATCGCGGTCGACCTCAAGACCGCCGAGGGACAGCAGATCGTGCAGACCCTGGCCGCCGGCGCGGACATCGTGCTGCAGGGCTTCGGCGGGGGCACCGCGGCCCGGCTGGGCGTGGACCATGACAGCCTGAGCGCGCGCAATCCCCGCCTGATCTACTGCGAGATCTCCGGCTACGGCCGCACCGGCCCGCTCGGCAACGAGCCCGGCTATGACGTCATGCTGCAGGCATTCAGCGGCATGATCAGCACCATGGGCGATCCGGCCGGCAAGCTGGCGCGCGCCAGTTTCTCTCCGGTCGACCTGGGCACGGGCATGCATGCCTTCAGTGGCATCCTGGCCGCGTTGATCGAGCGCGAAAAGACCGGGCAAGGCGTCTACCTGGAGGTCTCGCTGCTCGATACCGCGCTCGGCTTCATGGGCTACATGGCGCAGAACTACTGGCGCACCGGCCGGGCGCCGGCGCGCATGGGGACCGCGCACCCCGCCATGGCCCCGTACCAGGCCTTCGATGCGGCAGATGGCCCCCTCATGATCGGCGTCGGCAACGACGCCCAGTGGCGCCGCTTCTGCACGGTCGCCGGGCTGGACGACCATGTCGATGATCCCGCGTTCGCCACCAATGCGGCGCGCGTGGCCAACTTCGCGCGGACCGTGGATCTCGTGCAGCGCCGCATCGCCACGCAGCCGGTCGCGTTCTGGTTGCAGGCATTGCGCGCGGCAGGCGTGGCCTGCTCGCCCATCCACACACTCGACCAGGCCCTTGCCCACCCGCAACTGGAGGCGCGGCAGCTGGTGGTCGAATCGGAACACCCGGTGCTGGGCACGGTCCGGAACATGGGATTGCCGGTGCGGTTTCGCGACGGCGAGCGGCAGGCGCACCGCGCGCCGCCCTTGCTGGGGCAGCACACCGAGGAAATCTTGCGCGAGGCAGGCTATGGCGCCGACATGATCCGGCGCTACCAGGCCGACGGCATCGTGGCAGTCGCGGGATCCGTCACGTAGTGAGCGCGAGGCAAGCCCGCCCAACCCCAGCCAACTGAAGACCATCCGATAACCACCCAATGGAATCCATGTCCTCCATCCGCTATGCCGTGCGCGACCAGGTCGCTGAAATCCAGCTGGACAGCCTGCCAGTCAATGCGCTGAACGAGGCCATGATCGACGACCTGATCGGCGCCATGCGGCGCGCCGCCGAAGATGACTCGGTGCGCGCCGTCATTCTTGGCAGCGCCATCCCGCGCCGCTTCTGTGCCGGCCTGCGGCTCGATGCCGTGCAGCAGTCTTCGCCGAGCCAGCTCTATGCGCTGGTGGAGAAGCTCTATGTGGGGCTGTGCGAGGCGCAGTTCCAGCTGAAGAAGCCATCGATCGCGGCGGTCGAGGGCGCGGCGCGCGGCGGTGGCATGACCCTGGCCATCTCCTGCGACATGATCGTCGCGGCCGAGGACGCAACGTTTGGCTATCCCGAGATCGACGTCGGCATGATCCCTGCCATCCACTACACGCACCTGCCGCGCATCGTCGGACGCCACCGTGCCTTTGACCTGCTGTTCACCGGGCGCGCATTCGATGCCGACGAAGCCTGGCGGCTTGGCCTGGTCAGCCGCGTCGTGCCGCAGCCGGACGTCATGCGTGAAGCCCGGGCGCTGGCGCAATCCTTCTGCGAGAAGTCGCCCACCATCATGCGGATGGGCCGCGCGGCCTTCCTGCGCGCCAACGACTCAGACTACCGCCGCGGCGTAGCCGGTGCGGTGGAGAGCTTCGGGAATATCGCGGCAACCGACGACGCAAAGGAGGGCGTGGCGGCGTTCGTGGAGAAGCGCAAGCCGGCATGGTCGCCAGCGTGACTGTCATCCCGACAGGAGAACGCAACCCAGCAACGCATTCATCAAAGGGCCAACGATGTCAGATCATTCCCGCGCCGATCGCCTCGATGCATTCCGCCAGGAGGTTCGCAGTTTCCTGCGCGAGGCGGTCCCGCCCGATATCCGGGCCGCTTCGCGCGCCCATTGCCTGGTGACGCGCGAGCAGGCCGTGCGCTGGCAGCGGATCCTGCATGCGCGCGGATGGGCGGCGCCCGGCTGGCCGCGCGAGCATGGCGGCCCGGGGTGGTCGCTGGTGGAGCAGGCAATCTTCCGGGAAGAGCTGGCGGCCAGCGACGCGCCGCGCTATGACAATCTCGGCATCGATACCATCGGGCCCACGCTGATCCGCTACGGCACGCCCGAGCAATGCCGGCGCTTCCTGCCCGGCATGCTGTCCTTCGATGACTTCTGGGCGCAAGGCTATTCCGAGCCCGACGCCGGGTCCGACCTGGCGTCATTGCGCACCGTTGCGCGGCGCGATGGCGACGAATGGGTCGTCAATGGCAGCAAGATCTGGCAGACCCTGGGCCAGTGGGCCAACTGGGCGCTGGTGCTGGTCCGCACCGATCCGGCCGCCCGACGCAAGCAAGAGGGCATCTCGGTGCTGCTGATGGACCTGCGCGCACCGGGCGTGACGGTGCGGCCGATCCGCTTTATCAACGGCGCGCACTTCCACGTGCAGATGTTCTTCGACGACGTGCGGGTGCCCGCGGCCAACCTGGTGGGCGTGGAACACGCCGGCTGGTCGATCGCCAAGGGACTGCTGGTGATCGAGCGCCTGTTCGTCGCGCGGGTGGGGGACTGCAAGGCGGAGCTGGCCAGCGTCGCGAAACTGGCCGGCACATGGCGCCCGGGCCCCGGCGCACAGATCGAGGACGCTTTGCTGGCGCGCCGGCATGCCGAGCTGGATATTCGCATGCGCGCGCTCGAAGCCGCATGGTGGCCGGCGGTGCGGCTGGCCGAGCAGGGCGGCAGCCCGGAGCTGGAAGCCTCGCTGCTCAAGCTCGATGGCAACCTGCTGCTGCAGGACCTGCATACGTTCAAGCTGGATGCGCTGGGCGCCCGGACATTGCCCTTCGATCCCCGCGCGCTCGATGGCGAGCCCAGTCCGGAGTCACTTTCCCCTGGGCATGCCGAGAATTTTCCGCTGCACTACTGGCGCTATCGTGGCATCACGCTGGCGGGGGGCTCGTCGGAGATACAACGCCAGATTGTTGCCAAGGCTGTGTTCGGCGGACTGACCGAGATCGACCGTCCCCGCCAGGATGAGCTGGACGAGCAGCAGGCAATCATGGACGGCACCCTGCGCCGCTGGCTGGACAAGCACTACGCCTTCGAGCGCAGGCGCGAGACCGTGGCTGCCAGGGACGGCTTCGACCCCGCCGCATGGGCTGCCCTTGCCGACCTGGGCCTGACCGGGCTGCTGATCCCCGAGTGCGACGGCGGCCCGGGGGGCACCCTGTCCGACCTTTTGCCATTGCTGGAGGCGCTCGGCGAGGCCCTGGT
Source organism: Cupriavidus sp. GW821-FHT07C08 (assembly GCF_059419025.1). Classification (NCBI taxonomy): domain Bacteria; kingdom Pseudomonadati; phylum Pseudomonadota; class Betaproteobacteria; order Burkholderiales; family Burkholderiaceae; genus Cupriavidus; species Cupriavidus sp. GW821-FHT07C08. The sequence goes on along the minus strand of NZ_JBWKQZ010000029.1, from coordinate 102,362 downwards.
GGTGGAGCCCATGCTCTGGAGCGCGGTCCTCGGCACGCAGGTCCTGCTTGGCGCGGAGAACGCAGCAGGAAGCGGACCGCTGCTCGCAGCGCTGGCCGGCGGCCGGGTCCGCTGCGCGCTGGCTTATCGTGAGGGTCAGTCCCATCGCGACGCCCACCATCCCGAAACCGTTGCGCGCAGGGACGGCACGCGCTGGCGCCTGCAAGGCGTCAACCGGCTGGTGATGGGCGCCGCCCAGGCGCAGCATCTGTTCGTGACGGCTTGCCTGCCTGAAGGCGGGCTGGCGCTGTTCGATGTGCCGAGCCACGCGGCCGGTGTCGGCATGCGCGCCTATCAGCTCCACGACGGGCGCAGCGCGGCGGATGTCCGCTTCGACGACGTCGAACTGCCTGCGTCCGCGCTGCTCTGCGGCGCAGACCACGCCACGGTGTTGCTGGACGACGCGCTGGAACTTGCCACCCTCGCCCTCTGCGCGGAAAGCATCGGAGCCATGCGGCGATCGCTTGCCCTCACGGTTGAGTACATGCGCACGCGCAAGCAGTTCGGCCGCACCCTGTCAGAGCAGCAAGTGCTTCAGCACCGGGTCGTCGACCACTATCGCGGCTGGCATGCCGCGCGCCAGCTGGTGCGCGAAGCCGTTGCTGGCTGGAGCCTGGTGCCGCCGGCCGAGCGCTCGCGCCGCGTCAGCGCCGCCAAGTACATGGTTGGCCAGGCCAGCCGAGCGCTTGCGCTCGACGCCCTGCAACTGCATGGGGCGATCGGCATGCAGGATGAAACCCCGATCAGTCACTACAGCAAGCGCCTGATGGCCAACGATGCACTGCTCGGCAATGCCTCGGCGCATCTCGGGCGGTTTGCCGATGCCGGCCATCGCTCGCAGGCGTGAACAGGACAACACTGAGAAGAAGGAGGCAATGCCATGCAAGCACTCCGCAGTACCAGGCGCCTGGCGCTCGCACTTGCCGCTGCCCTGGGCGCAATGATGGTGGCCCCGGCCGTGTCCGCGCAAACGGGCGCGGCGTGGCCTGCGCGGCCGGTCACCATCATCGTGCCGGGCGCGGCAGGGGGCACGATCGATATTCCCATCCGCCTGCTCGCGCAGAAACTGAGCCTTCGCCTTGGCCAGCCTGTCATCGTTGACAACCGGCCCGGCAGCGGGGGCATCATCGGCACGCAGGCGGCGCTACGCGCGCCCGCCGACGGCTACACGCTGCTGGCCGGGAATGTCGGGCCGCAGGCGATCAACTACAGCGCCTACAAGAGCCTGCCGTACAAGCCGGACGACCTGGTGGGGATTACCGATGTCATCTCCTTTCCCAGTGTCCTGGTCGTCAACGCACAGTCGACGATCCGGAGCGCCGCCGACCTGGTCGCGCAAATGCGGGCGCAGGCCGGAAAGCTGTCCTTCGGCTCCTCCGGCATCGGCCAGACCAGCCACCTGACCGGCGAACTGCTCAAGCAGCGCACGGGAACGGATGCCATTCACGTTCCCTATCGCGGCTCCACGCCGGCGACCACCGCGCTGCTGGCCGGTGAAACGACTTTCCAGTTTGACAACCTGACACAGGCCTTGCCGCATATCCGGGCCGGCAAGCTGCGCCCGCTCGCCGTGACGTCCGCACGGCGAATCCCCAGCCTGCCCGAGGTGCCGACCATGGAGGAGGCTGGGGTGGGCAACCTCTTGTCGACGGCGTGGATCGGCATCTTTGTGAAAGCCGGCACACCGCCGGAGATTGCAGCCAGGCTTCATGAGCACCTGGTCGCGGTCTTGCGCGCCCCGGACATGGCTGCCGAAATCAGCCGGATGGGCGGCATTCCAGGCGGGCAGACGCAGGAGAAATTCGCCGCTTTTGTCACGGCGGAACGCCTGCGCTGGAGCGAAACCATCAAGACGTCGCACCTGAGCCTGGATTGAGGGCAGGCGTCGGCGCCTGGCTTGATCGTCCGGCGCTGCGGCTTATTTTCCGATGCAGAAGCGCGTGAAGATCGTCCCCAGCAGGTCATCGCTGGTGAATTCACCCGTAATGCTGTTCAGGCAATCCTGCGCCAGCCGCAGCTCTTCGGCAAACAAGTCCAGCGCCTGCGCCTGGTGCTCGGCCTGCTCCGCGGCGATATCCAGGTGCGATTGCGCATTCCGCAGCGCCGTCAGGTGCCGTTCGCGCGCCAGGAAGTTGCCTTCATTGCCTGACTGCCAGCCCACCATGCGCAGCAGTTCACGGCGCAGCAGTTCAATGCCGGCCCCGGTGCGTGCCGAGATCCAGATCTCGGTCGGGTTGGGGCCATTGGCGGCGACCACGTGCGGGCGGTTGCCGCCGAAGACGACATCGCCGACCGCGGGCGCCTTGTCGATCTTGTTGACGATGCGCACGATCGGCGAGCCCGGCGGCAGCTGGCCGCTGAGCTGGTCGTCGATGGCGTCGTCGGACTCGGACAGGCCGTGGCGCAGGTAGTCGGTGGCGTCGACCAGGTGCAGCACGATATCGGCGCGGCGGATGGCGTCCCAGGTGCGTTCGATGCCGATGCGCTCGACTTCGTCGGCGGCGTGCTCGCGCAGGCCGGCGGTGTCGATGATATGCAGCGGGATGCCGTCGATCTGGATGGTCTCGCGCACGCGGTCGCGCGTGGTGCCGGCGATGGGCGTGACGATGGCCAGCTCCGCGCCGGCCAGCGCGTTCAGCAGCGACGACTTGCCCACGTTGGGCTGGCCCGCCAGCACCACCGACAGGCCCTCGCGCAGCAGCGCGCCCTGGCGCGCCTGCGCCAGCACGCCGCCAAGTTCAGTGCGGATGGTGGCAAGCTGGCCGCGGGCGTCGGACTGCTCCAGGAAATCGATCTCTTCTTCGGGGAAGTCCAGCGTGGCTTCCACCAGCATGCGCAGGTGGATGACCCTATCCACAAGCTGGCGGATAGCGTTGGAGAACTCGCCCTCCATCGAACGCGCCGCTGAGCGCGCCGCGGCCTCGGTGCTGGCCTCGATCAGGTCGGCGACAGCCTCGGCCTGGGCCAAGTCGAGCTTGTCGTTGAGGAAGGCGCGCCGCGTGAACTCGCCGGGCTCTGCTAGGCGCAGGCCGATGCCGTCGCCCGCCTGCAGGCAGCGCGTCAGCAGCATCTGCATCACCACCGGGCCGCCGTGGCCCTGCAGCTCGAGCACTTCCTCGCCGGTATAGGAATTGGGCGCCGGGAAATACAGCGCCAGGCCGTGGTCGATGACCTTGCCATGGCCATCGAGGAACGGCAGGTAGGTGGCGTGGCGCGGCTTCAGCGCCTGGCCGCAGACGGCGCGCATCACGGGGCCGACATCGGGGCCCGACACGCGCACCACGCCGATGCCGCCGCGTCCGGGCGCGGTGGCGATGGCGGCAATGGGAACCTGGGGAGCAGTCATGGCGGTATTGTCGCAGATCGGGTGCAGTTGGCGTGGCACGCGGTGGGCAGGCCGCCATGGCGGGCGGGGTGGTCAGCTGGCGCCGGGCAGCGGCTGCGGCGGCGCCTCGTCCGGCATTGCCTGCGCCTGCAGGCAGTCGGCCAGCAGCCGGCGCGCGACGATGCCGTCGACAAAGCTGCCGAGCTTTGCCTGCCGTTTGACCAGCTTGCGATGCAAGTCCTTGCTGTAGCGGGATGGCAGCACTGGCGCGAACGCCTCGATCACATAGCGCAGTCGCTTGCCGGCGATGCGCAGTTCATGCACCGCGCGAGGATTGCCGCGGCGTGCAGCCTTTGCCAGCGCGCGCAGGCGCTTGCGGCCGCGACGCACGCGCTTGCGCGCGAGGGGCCCGAGGCGGCCGCCGTCACTGCGGGTGTGGGCGGCCAGATGGGCCAGGTGCGCCAGGTCGCGGTGCAGCGCGGGCAGTGGCCAGTCACGGTAACCGGCCAGGGCCGACAGCATGGTTTGCCGTGCGGTGTCGCGGCGCTCACGGGCGGTGTCGGCGATGGCCGACAGCACGGTATCGTCCGGTTCCAGTTTGCGTGCCGGGGCAATGGTCTCGGCCAGGAACACGTCCCAGTCGCGCACGTCGCTGGTGGCGCGCGCCAGCATGCGCAGGTCTTGCTTCCAGCGATCACGCTCCTGCCGCGGCAACGACGGCCCCAGGGCCCAGAGCACCGCGCGCGCATGGCGCACCGCCACGCGCAGCGCGTGCAGGTCTTCGGCCTCATCGCGGTGCAACAACTGGGCCAGGCTTGCTTCCATGCGCGCCAGGCTTGCCTGCGTCAGTGCGGCAAAGGCGGCGGCGGGCCGCGTCTTGCTGCGTAGTGTGGGGGGATGGGCGTCGGCGATCATGGCGGGCTGCATGCGCTCAGCCGCGCATGCGGGTCGCGGATGCTTCCAGTGTAGGCGACAGCACGCCGGCCCGCTTCGGCGCGGCGTAAAAGGCGCATGGATGGTTGACAGCCCGGCGCCTTCACGCTGCAATGCGCACATCCCGGTGATGCAGTGACCCGACAAGGAACAGCCATGACCACCGAACAGGAACGGCTTCTGCTGCGCGACACCATCGAGGCGGGCTTTCGCCAGGCCGCTTTCGTCAACGACGTCGGCATCACGCTGGCGGACTGCGGGCCCGGCTGGTGCGAATCCACGCTGGCGATTACGCCGCGCCACCTGCAGCATGGCGGCATCGTCCATGCGGGCGTGCAGGCCACCATCGCGGACCACACCGCGGGCGCGGCGGCATCCACCATCCTGGAGGCAGGCCAGCACGTGGTCACCGCGGAATTCAAGATCAACCTGCTCAGGGCCGTGCGCAGCGAACGGCTGCGCTGCCGTGCCGATGTGCTCAAGTCCGGCCGCGCCATCATCGTGGTGGAGGCGGATGTCTTTGCCGACGTCCACGGTGAATCCGTGCTGGTCAGCCGCCTGAACGCCACCATGAGCGTGCTGGACCTGGCCTGAGCGTCCTCCCACCCTTGAAAGGAAGCGACCCATGATCGACCACACCGGCGTAAGCGTCAGCGACTACGGCAAGAGCCGCGCCTTCTACCAGGCGGCGCTGGGCGCCATCGGCTATGTGCTGGACAAGGAATTCCCGGCCAGCGTCACCGGCAGCACCGACGTGGCCGGCTTCGGCCCGCCGGGCCGACCCGACTTGTGGATCCACCGCGGCACGCCCAACCAGCCGCCGCTGCACGTGGCCTTCCGCGTGGACAGCCGCGAGACCGTCGATGCCTTCCATCGCGCGGCGCTGGCCGCGGGCGGGCGCGACAACGGCGCGCCGGGCATCCGCGCGCATTACCATCCCGACTACTACGGCGCCTTCGTGCTGGACCCGGACGGGCACAACATCGAAGCGGTCTGCCACAAGCCCGCGTAGGGCCTCAGCGCGTCGCGACGATGAACAGGCGCGGGAACGGCAGCAGCACCGACCCGTCCGGCAGCGCCGGGTACGCCTTGGCAATCTCGGCTTCGTAGCGCGCCAGGTAGGCGGCGCGCTCGGCCTCGTCCAGCGGCTGCAGGAAGGGGCGCAGGCCGCTGCCCTTGAACCACTCCACCACCGCGGCCGGGCCGCCGGCCAGCGGGTGGTGGTACGTGGTCAGCCATACATCCACGCGCTGGCACAGCGGGCGCAGCAGCTCGTAGTACCACTGCGCCGGGGCGCGCTCGGCGCGGGCCTTGCTGGCGCCGGCGAGCTTTTCGGCCCACGGGCCTTCCGCCGCCACCTGGCGCATCAGCCGGTGCGCGGGTTCTTCCAGGTTGTCCGGCATCTGCACGGCCAGCGTGCCGCCGGGAGCGAGCCTGGATACCAGTGCCGGGAACAGGCTGGCGTGGTCAGGCAGCCACTGCAGCACGGCATTGGCCAGGATCACGTCATAGGGCCCGGCCTCGTCCCAGGCGCCGATGTCGGCGACGCGGAACTGCACGTCGGGCAGGCGCTTGCGCGCCGCGTCGACCATGTCCTGCGAGCTGTCCAGCCCGGTCACCGACGCCCCCGCATAGCGCGCCAGCAACACCTCGGTGGAATTGCCCGGCCCGCAGCCGATATCCACCGCGCTGCGCGCGGTCTGATTGGGGATGGCAGCCACCAGGTCGCGGACCGGGCGGGTGCGTTCGTCTTCGAAGGCGACGTATTGGTGGGCGGACCAGCTCATGGGGATCTCCTGACGCTTAGGGCAGGCCAGTAGGATACGCCTGCCGCTGGCGGTTCGCTGGGCTGTCAGCCCGCCCTTTCCCCATTACCCCAGTTTCTTCTTCAGCAGCTCATTCACCTGCGCCGGATTGGCCTTGCCCTTGGTGGCCTTCATCGCCTGCCCGACCAGCGCATTGAACGCCTTCTCCTTGCCCGCGCGGAATTCCTCGACCGACTTGCCGTTGGCCGCCAGCACGTCGTCGATGATCTTCTCCAGCTCGCCGCTGTCCGACATCTGCTTCAGCCCCTTGGCCGCGATGATGGCATCGGCATCGCCGCCATGCTCGCCGGCCCACATCGCCGGGAACACATCCTTCTTGGCGGTGTTGTTCGACACCGTGCCGTCCGCAATGCGCGTCAGCAGCTTCGCCAGTTGCGCCGGCGTGACCGGCGCGGCATCGATGGCGATGCCTTCGCGGTTGAGCTGCGAGGCCACGTCGCCCATCAGCCAGTTGGCCGCAGGCTTGGCATTGGTCGCGCCGGCGTCGGCCACCACGGCCTCGTAGTAGGCGGCGAAGGCCTTGGTGGCGGTCAGCGTGGTGGCGTCATACGCCGACAGACCGTACTGCGAGACAAAGCGCGCCTGCATCGCGGCCGGCAATTCGGGCAGTTCGCCGCGCACGCGGTCCACCCAGCCGGCATCGATTTCCAGCGGCATCAGGTCCGGATCGGGGAAGTAGCGGTAGTCGTGCGCGTCTTCCTTGGTGCGCATCGCGCGGGTCTCGCCGGTATCCGGGTCGAACAGCACGGTGGCCTGCTGGATCTTGCGGCCGTCCTCGATCTCGGCGATCTGCCACTGCACTTCGTACTCGATGGCCTGCTGCAGGAAGCGGAACGAGTTCAGGTTCTTGATCTCGCGGCGGGTGCCGAATTCCTTCTGGCCGAGCGGGCGCACCGACACGTTGGCGTCGCAGCGGAAGCTGCCTTCCTGCATGTTGCCGTCGCAGATGCCCAGCCACACCACCAGCGAGTGCAGCGTCTTGGCATAGGCCACGGCTTCGGCGGCGCTGCGCATGTCGGGCTCGGTGACGATTTCCAGCAGCGGGGTGCCGGCGCGGTTCAGGTCGATGCCGGTCATGCCGGCAAAGTCCTCGTGCAGGGACTTGCCCGCGTCTTCTTCCAGGTGGGCGCGGGTCAGGTTGACGGTCTTCTCGTAGAACTCGCCCTTCTTGCCTTCGACCTGGATGGTGATGGTGCCGCCCTGTACCACCGGGATCTCATACTGGCTGATCTGGTAGCCCTTGGGCAGGTCGGGGTAGAAGTAGTTCTTGCGCGCAAAGATGCTGCGCGGCGCGATGGTGGCGCCGATCGCCAGGCCGAACTGGATGGCGCGCTCGACCGCGCCCTTGTTGAGCACCGGCAGCACGCCCGGCAGCGCCAGGTCCACCGGCGAGGCCTGCGTGTTGGCCTCGGCCCCGAAGGCGGTGGAGGTGCCGGAAAAAATCTTGGAGGCCGTCGAAAGCTGAGCGTGCGTTTCGAGGCCGATCACCACTTCCCATTGCATGGCGGTATTCCTGTTCGGTTCTTTCGGTTCTGTCTGTTGCGGTGGAGCGGCGGCGCCGCCCCGGGGTTCAGTCTGGTCTTGCCCCGGCCCTCAGGGGTCGGGGCTGGCAAGCCATGAGTCGAGCTGGGCCAGCGCGGCCACGCGGGCCACCGCATCGCCGCCGACGGTGACGCCCTGGGTCTTGCGCATGCCTGCCGGTACGTCGCGGCGCATATGCAGCTCGCTGGTGCCGTCAAAGCCGTGATAGGCGCCCGGGTAGATCTCAAGCCGGAAGCGCGCGCCCGGCTGGCGCGCCAGCACCGCGCTCTGCAGCATGGCGCAGCGGGTGGCGGGGGTCCAGTCGTCGGCGCCGCCGATCATCAGCAGCATCGGCGCGCGCAGGCGGTAGTTGTGCTGCTGCACGGCGCGCTTGCAGCCCGGGTAGAACGCCACGGCGCGCTCCACCTGGGGCGTGCCGGCCGGCCACGGGCGGCTGGCATCGACGGTGGCCAGCACCGCCTGCGCGCCATTGGACCAGCCCAGCAGCACGATGCGCGCGGTGTCGACCGCCGGCTGCTGCGCCACCCAGCGCAGCGCGGCCAGCGCATCGGCGCGGCGCGTGCGGTCGTCGATGCCGCGCGTGTCGATGGGGTCGGAGCAAATGCCGTGGGGCCTGCCGCGCGCGCTGAAGCTGTCGGGCATCAGCACGGCATAGCCGCGCTCGGTCAGCCAGTGTGCGTATTCGCGGTAGCGTTGCTGCAGCATTCCGGAAACGTCCGCCTTGTCGGTCCCCGCTGCGCTCGCGCGCGAGGGGCGCGCGGACAGCAGGCCGCCGCAGCCGTGCAAGGCCACCACCACGGGCAGCGCGCGCGCGGTGGTGCCTTCGCGCGGCAGGAACCAGTAGGCGGTCAGCGCGGGCGTGGCCGCATCGCCGCGCAGCTCGACGCGCTGCGCGGGCACGGATGCCGTTGCCGCAGATCCTGGCGCGGCCCGGCTCACCGCATTCGGCGCCAGCACGCCGGCAGGCGTCAGCGGCGCCGGCTGCCCCAGCGCCGGGGCGGGCAGGTCCTGTGTATGCGCGGATGCGCCGGCCAGCCATGCGCCCAGCCCCAGTGCCACCACGGCGCGCAGCACCGCCACCGCCGGGCGGGCGGTGCGCGGCGAGCGTTGCGGGGTGGCGGGTGCGTGGGTCATGGCCGGCTTCGGTGGCTTCAGCGCGTGCGGGCGCAGGCGCCGCTGCCCGGCTCGAACATCACGGGCCAGGCTTCTTCGTAGATGCCGGGGGTGCAGCGCTGCTGGCAATTGGCGTGCGCCAGCGTGACGCGGCGCGGGTCCTGCCAGACCATCAGCTTGCAGCCGCTGCCGTCACTGGCGCGCAGCTCGATATGCGGCTTCTTCTGGACCTGGCGGAAGTCCGCCAGGTTGAAGCTGCACGAGCCGCGCTTGCCTACCCACAGCTTCCACGACAGCTGCTGCACGCTGTTGTTCGACACGCGCAGCTGGGCGTCTTCGCGGAAGCCGTCTTCCTCGGTGCGGCGGCAGTCGCCGGCCAGGTCGATGTCGCGGCTGGCGATCGGAGCCGGGGGCGCAGGCCGTCCCAGCCCGCCCGGCAGCGGGATGCAGCCGGCCACCGCCGCGGCGAGCGCGGCCGCGGCCATCAGGCGCAGGGTCAGCGAGGAGCGCGCGGTCATGTTCATGCCTTGCCCGGACGGCGCAGGTGCCAGTCGGTCGCCTGCTGGAACGCGTGCGCGGTCTGCAGCAGGCGCGCTTCGTCGAAGTAGTTGCCGATCAGCTGCAGGCCCACCGGCATGCCGGCTTCGCCGAAGCCGCACGGCACGCTCATGCCGGGCAGGCCGGCCAGGCTGGTGGACAGCGTGAAGATGTCGGCCAGGTACATCTGCACCGGGTCCGAGGTCTTCTCGCCCAGCTTCCACGCCACCGTCGGCGCCACCGGGCCCATGATCACGTCGCACTGGGCGAAGGCGCGCTGGAAGTCGTCGGCGATGATGCGGCGGATCTTCTGCGCCTGCAGGTAGTAGGCGTCGTAGTAGCCGTGCGACAGCACATAGGTGCCGACCATGATGCGGCGCTTGACCTCGGCGCCGAAGCCTTCGGCGCGGCTCTTCTTGTACATGTCGAGCAGGTCGCGGTACTCGGCCGCGCGGTGGCCGTAGCGCACGCCGTCAAAGCGCGACAGGTTGGACGAGGCCTCGGCCGGGGCGATCACGTAGTACACCGGGATCGACAGCTCGGTCTTGGGCAGCGTCACCTCGACCAGCGTGGCGCCCAGCTTTTCATACTCGGCCAGCGCGGCGCGCACGGCCTGCTCGACGTCGGCCGACAGGCCCTTGCCGAAGTATTCCTTCGGCAGGCCGATGCGCAGCCCGGCCAGCGGGCGCTCGGCGGTGGCGCCGGCGCGCGGCTGGCCCAGCAGGCGGGTGTAGTCCTCGTCCACGCCGCCTTGCGCGGGCGTGATGCTGGTGGAGTCCCTGGGGTCGAAGCCGGCCATGGCGTTGAGCAGCAGCGCGCAGTCTTCGGCGCTATGGGCCATCGGGCCGGCCTGGTCCAGCGACGAGGCGAAGGCGATCATGCCGTAGCGCGACACGCGGCCGTAGGTCGGCTTGATGCCGGTGATGCCCGAGAACGACGCCGGCTGGCGGATCGAGCCGCCGGTGTCGGTGCCGGTGGCGGCGGGCGCCAGGCCCGCAGCGACTGCCGCGGCCGAGCCGCCCGACGAGCCGCCGGGCACGCGGCTGGTGTCCCACGGGTTGCGCACCGGGCCGAAATGCGAGTTCTCGTTGGACGAGCCCATCGCGAACTCGTCCATATTGGTCTTGCCCAGCGTGACCATGCCGGCCGCGGCCATGCGCTCGACCACGGTGGCGTCGAACGGGCTTTCATAGTTGCCCAGCATCTTCGAGCCGGCGGTGGCACGCCAGCCGCGCGTGACGAACACGTCCTTGTGCGCGACCGGCACGCCGGTCAGCGGCGCGGCCTCGCCGCGGGCGCGGCGTTCATCGGCGGCGCGCGCCTGCGCCAGGGTGCGCTCGGCATCGACGTGGATAAAGGCGTTGAGCGCGGCGGCCTGCTCGATGCGGGCCAGGTACTCGCGCGCGAGTTCCTCGGCGGAGACGGAGCGCGCGGCCAGCGCATCGGCAAGCTGGCGCAGGGAGGTCACGGAATCAGCGGAAAAGGGCATGACAGTCGGTTGGCATCAGGGGTAGCGTACTGGCGGGTGGCCGGCGGCGGACAGGCTTGCACGGGTGCGTCGGGTCCGGGCCGGGCGGCGGTCATTCGATGACCTTGGGCACCAGGTACAGGCCGTCTTCGGTGGCCGGCGCGGGGCGCTGGTAGTCGGCGCGGCGGTCGGATTCGGTGACCACGTCCTCGCGCAGGCGCTGGACCATGTCGCGCACGGCAGACAGCGGGTGGGCCAGCGGCTCGATGCCGGTGGTGTCGACCGCCTGCATCTGCTCGACCAGCGAGAAAAAGTTGTTCAGCTGCGCAAGCGTCTGGGCGGCCTCGTCATCGCTGGTTTCGATGCGGGCCAGGTGGGCGATGCGCTTGACGTCGGATAGAGCGAGGGCCATGGCGTGGTGGTTCGGATGCTCGGATGCGGGGGGCGCGGGCTGCGCCGGCGGCTGGCTCATGGGGCGGCTGCGTCGCACGGCCCGTGGCCTGACCGGGGGCGCCGGAGTGGCGCCCCGGAGTCGTCGGAATTACAGGTATTTTCAGGCCGTAAACGCCCGAAGCAGCAGGAATTATAAGGTATCATTGCGAGTTACCGACCCTTGGCAACGCCTACGTCACATGGCCGCAAACCGGCCGCTGGCCGGCACGCCTGCGCCTGGCATCCACAGGCGCCCGAAGGGCGAACCTGGGTCCTCTGATTAGGCCTCTGCAGCCGGCCAGCGCATGTCGCATGTCAACGACATTGTGCGCCGGTGTCTGCACATTTCCGCGAACTTTTCCGCGGGGTCTAATCAAAGGTTCCCGTAGTGCCGGCGCGCACAGTGCGCCGGCGGTGCCGTTCCCAATCCCATTCCGGCCCGGGCAGGCCCCGTGCCGGACGGCGGGCGGACCGGGAAGCCGGGAACCATTCCGTATTCAACACAACGTATTTCGTGGCCGGACCGCCCGCGGTGCCGGCCGCTTCGCCTACCCGCGAACACCACCACAGACAGGATTCCTGATGTTCGGATTTCTCCGCAGCTACTTCTCCAACGACCTGGCGATCGACCTCGGCACCGCCAATACGCTGATCTACATGCGCGACAAGGGCATCGTGCTGGACGAGCCCTCGGTCGTCGCGATCCGCCAGGAAGGCGGCCCCAACGCCAAGAAAACCATCACGGCGGTGGGCAAGGAAGCCAAGCAGATGCTGGGCAAGGTGCCGGGCAACATCGAGGCGATCCGCCCGATGAAGGACGGCGTGATTGCCGACTTCACCGTCACCGAGCAGATGCTCAAGCAATTCATCAAGATGGTGCACGACAGCAAGCTGCTGCGGCCGAGCCCGCGCATCATCATCTGCGTGCCGTGCGGCTCGACCCAGGTCGAGCGCCGCGCCATCCGCGAATCGGCGCTGGGCGCCGGCGCCAGCCAGGTCTACCTGATCGAGGAGCCGATGTCGGCCGCGATCGGCGCCGGCCTGCCGGTGTCGGAACCGTCGGGCTCGATGGTGGTGGATATCGGCGGCGGCACCACCGAGGTGGGCATCATCTCGCTGGGCGGCATGGTCTACAAGGGTTCGGTGCGTGTGGGCGGCGACAAGTTCGACGAGGCCATCGTCAACTACATCCGCCGCAACTACGGCATGCTGATCGGCGAACAGACCGCCGAAGCCATCAAGAAGGAAATCGGCTCGGCCTTCCCGGGCTCCGAAGTCCGCGAGATGGAAGTCAAGGGCCGCAACCTGTCCGAAGGCATCCCGCGCGCCTTCACGGTGTCGTCCAACGAAATCCTGGAAGCCCTGACCGATCCGCTCAACCAGATCGTGTCGGCGGTGAAGATCGCGCTGGAACAGACCCCGCCCGAACTGGGCGCCGACATCGCCGAGCGCGGCATGATGCTGACCGGCGGCGGCGCGCTGCTGCGCGACCTGGACCGCCTGCTGGCCGAAGAAACCGGCCTGCCGGTGCTGGTCGCCGAAGACCCGCTGACCTGCGTGGTGCGCGGCTCCGGCATGGCGCTGGAACGCATGGACAAGCTCGGCAGCATCTTCTCCTACGAGTAAGAAGGACGCTCACGTGGCGATGCGCGGCCTGCCGGATCCAGCGATCAGGGCGGCGTCGCGGCGCCTCACCCGCCGGGGCCAGGCCCCGGCAGCTCCCGCCGCCCGACCGTGCCGCTCCCGTCCCAGCAAGGGACCCGGGCGCGGCACGGCGGGCGGCGGGGCGTTTCCGCGTGGGCTCCGGCCTTTGTTCGGGTAAATGGATTACTCCCCTCCGCCGCTCTTCAAGCAAGGCACCTCGGCAGTCGCCAGGCTGGTCCTGTACGTGGCCATCGCGCTGGCGCTGCTGGTGGTCGATGCCCGTTTCGACGCGCTCAGCGTGGGCCGGCAGGTTGCCGCCACCGTGCTGTTTCCGGTCGAACGCCTGGTGCTGACGCCGCGCGACGCGCTGCGCACGATGTTCGACTACGCGCAGTCGTCGGCGATGCTCGCCACTGAAAACCGCGAACTGCGCCAGAACGCCGTGCAGCAGGCCCAGGCCTCGGTGCGCCAGGCGCAGCTGGAGTCCGAGAACAGCCAGCTGCGCAAGCTGCTCGGACTGGCGCAGCAGTCGGCCACGCCGGTGACGGCCGCCGAGATCCTGTATGACGCGCGCGATCCCTACAGCCAGCGCATCGTGATCGACAAGGGCAGCCAGCACGGCCTGCGTGCCGGCTACCCGGTGATCGACGAGCGCGGCGTGGTGGGCCAGGTCACGCGCGTGTCGCCGTTCCAGTCCGAGGTGACGCTGCTGACTGACAAGGACCAGGCCATCCCCGTGCAGGTGGTGCGCAACGGCCTGCGCAGCGTGGCCTTCGGCGGCGCGCGCGCGGGCCAGCTGGACCTGCGCTTCATGGCCGCCGCCGCCGACCTGCAGCAGGGCGACCTGCTGGTGACCTCGGGCCTGGACGGCACCTACCCGCCGGGCCTGCCGGTAGCAAAGATCATCCATATCGAGCGCAAGGCCGATACCGCGTTCTCGCGCGTGTACTGCGAGCCGGTGGCCGGCGTGCGCGCGCACCGCCAGCTGCTGGTGGTGCGCTACGACGCGGCCATCCCCGCGCGCGAAACGGTCGAGGCCAAGCCGGAGGCCCCGGTCAGGGGCGCCAAGTCCGCCGCGGCGCGCGCAGCCGCCGACAGCGCGGCGGCTGCCAAGGCCGCGCCCGCCAAGGAGGCACCACGGTGACCAATCCCCAATACCTGCTGCGGCCGGTCAATCCCGCCTTTATCGCCTTCAGCTTCGTGCTGGCGTTCCTGTTCAACCTGATGCCCTGGGGCACCACGCTGTGGGTCCCCGACATGGTGGCGCTGGTGCTGGTGTTCTGGAACATCCACCAGCCGCGCAAGGTGGGCATGGGCGTGGCCTTCCTGCTGGGCCTGCTGATGGACGTGCACGATGCCCGGCTGCTGGGCGAGCACGCGCTGGCCTATACCCTGCTGGCCTACTTTGCCATCACCATCCACCGCCGCGTGCTGTGGTTCACCGTCTATACCCAGGCGCTGCACGTGCTGCCGCTGCTGTTCATCGTGCATGCGGTGCCGGTGCTGATCCGGCTGGCCATGGGCGCGCCGCTGCCGGGCTGGCAACTGTTGCTGGCGCCGGCGATCGAGGCGCTGCTGTGGCCGCTGGCCACCAGCCTGCTGCTGGCGCCGCAGCGCCGTTCGAGCGATGTCGACGAGACGCGTCCGATCTGACGCCGCACGCACCTGACCGCACCTAAACGCTCATCCCTGGCCAACGCAGTACCATGACCGAAATCCGCAACGTCGAACTGGAAATCGGCCGCTTCCGCATCCGCGTGGCGGCCGCTGCCCTGTTCACGGTGATCTGCTTTGGCCTGCTGTTCACGCGCTTCCTGTGGCTGCAGTGGTACAAGCATGACCAGTACTCGGCCAAGGCCGAGGACAACCGCATCTCGGTGGCGCCGATCGAGCCCAACCGCGGCATCATCATGGACCGCAACGGGCTCGTGCTGGCGCGCAATTATTCGGCGTACACGCTGGAGATCACGCCGTCCAAGCTGACCGATACGCTGGACAACACCATCGAGGGCCTGTCGGGGCTGGTGGATATCCAGCCGCGCGACCGTCGCCGCTTCAAGCGGCTGATGGAAGAGTCGCGCAGCTTTGAGAGCCTGCCGATCCGCAGCCAGCTGAGCGACGAGGAAGTGGCGCGCTTTTCCGCGCAGCGCTTCCGCTTCCCGGGCGTGGACGTGCGCGCGCGGCTGTTCCGCCAGTACCCGCTGGGCGAGTCGGCCTCGCACGTGATCGGCTACCTGGGCCGCATCTCGCAGCGCGACCAGGAACGCATCGAGGCCATGGACGAGGCCAACGACGCCGACAGCGCCAAGTACGATCCGCGCAAGGACGCCGACAACTACAAGGGCAGCAACTACATCGGCAAGATCGGCCTGGAGCAGAGCTACGAGACCGAGCTGCACGGCCTGACCGGCTTTGAAGAGGTCGAGGTCAGCGCCGGCGGGCGCCCGATCCGCACGCTTTCGACCTCGCCCGCCACGCCCGGCAACAACCTGATCCTGTCGCTCGACATCCGCCTGCAGCAGCTGGCCGAGGCGCTCTACGGCGACCGCCGCGGCGCGCTGGTGGCGATCGAGCCCTCCACCGGCGACATCCTGGCCTTTGTCTCGATGCCGACCTTCGACCCCAATCTGTTCGTTGAGGGCATCGACTCCAACACCTGGAGCGAGCTCAACAACTCGCCCGACAAGCCGCTGCTGAACCGGCCCCTCCGGGGCACCTACCCGCCGGGCTCGACCTACAAGCCGTTCATGGCGCTGGCGGCGCTGACCACCGGCAAGCGTACCGCGGCCTGGGGCATGCACGACCCGGGCTTCTTCACGCTGGGCAACCACACCTTCCGCGACGACAAGCCGGGCGGGCACGGCTGGGTCGACATGCAAAGCTCGATCGTGCAGTCGTGTGACACCTACTACTACGCGCTGGCGCGCGACATGGGCGTCAACGGCATCCACGACTTCATGAAGCCGCTCGGTTTCGGGCAGATCACCGGCATCGACATCGAGGGCGAGAGCCGCGGCATCCTGCCGTCCACCGAATGGAAGCGCAAGGCCTACCGCAAGCCCGAGCAGCAGAAGTGGTATGACGGCGAGACCATCTCGCTGGGCATTGGCCAGGGCTACAACAGCTTCACCATCCTGCAGCTGGCGCAGGCCACTTCGGTGATCGTCAATAACGGCAGCGTGATGAAGCCCCACCTAGTCAAGGCGGTGGAAGACGCGGTCACGCGCAAGCGCACCCTGACCGTGCCCAAGGAAAGCTACCGGATCCCACTCAAGCAGGCCGATATCGACGTGATCAAGCGTGCCATGGTGGCGGTGACGCATTCCGGCACCGCCGCGCGCGTGTTCGCGGGCGCGCCGTATGAATCGGCGGGTAAGACCGGCACGGCGCAGACCTACAGCCTGGGCAAGGGCGAGAAGTACAACCACCATGCGCTCGATGAGCGCAAGCGCGACCACTCGCTGTACACCGCCTTCGCGCCGGCGGACAACCCGAGGATCGCGATCGCGCTGATCGTGGAGAACGCCGGCTTCGGCGCCGCGGTGGCCGCGCCGATCGCGCGCAAGCTGATGGATTACTACCTGACCGGCAAATGGCCGGCAGAGCTGGAAGCCATCGCACCGCCGGAAGCCGAGCGCATGGCGGGCCGCCCGCCGGTGGCCACGCCGAGCGTGTTCACCACCGGCCAGACCGCCAGCATCGCCAGCGCTACCGTGATGTCGGGCGCCAGCGCACCGGCCAGCGGCGCGGCCGCCAGCGCGGTGGCCGCGGCCTCGGGCGCGCATGCCGCGGCGTCTGACGCGATCGCGGCGGCGCTGGACCCGGCCGCGATCGCACCGGCCTCGGCCGTGCAGACGCTGGATGAACGCATGCTGCAGGCGCTGGGCCACAGCAAGCCGAAGGTGCCGCCGGCTTCCGTGCCGGTCGTGCCGGCCAAGGCGCCCGCGCCCAAACCACGCGTCAAGCCCGTGGCTGCCAAGGCAGCCAGCGGTGCCGACGCCACTCGCTGAAGGAGGCGCGCATGGATCGACGCCGCGTCCTGTCCCTGATCAAGACCGCGCTGACCGGTTTTGACAAACCACTCTCGCTGATCGTCTTCCTGCTGTTCGCCACCGGCATCGTGGCGCTGTACTCGGCCGCCATCGACATGCCGGGCCGGGTCGAGGACCAGCTGCGCAATATCCTGCTGTCTTATGTGGTGATGATGGTGATCGCCTACCTGCCCACGCAGACGCTGATGCGGGTGGCGGTGCCGATCTACACGGTCGGGGTGGCGCTGCTGATCGCGGTCGCCATGTTCGGGCTGATCCGCAAGGGCGCGCGCCGCTGGCTTTATGTCGGCATGGTGATCCAGCCGTCCGAGATCATGAAGATCTCGATGCCGCTGATGCTGGCGTGGTACTTCCAGAAGCGCGAGGGCGTGGTCAAGTGGTTCGACTTCGTGGTGGCGCTGGTGCTGCTGCTGATCCCGGTCGGCCTGATCGCCAAGCAGCCCGACCTGGGCACGGCGCTGCTGGTGATGGCCGCGGGCGTGTACGTGATCTACTTCGCGGGCCTGTCGTGGAAGCTGATCCTGCCGCTGCTGGGGCTGCTGGTGGTGGCAGTCACGCTGCTGATCACGTTCCAGAACGATATGTGCGCGCCGGGCGTGAACTGGCCGGTGCTGCACGACTACCAGCAGCACCGCATCTGCACGCTGCTGGACCCGACCAGCGATCCGCTGGGCAAGGGCTTCCACACGATCCAGTCGATCATCGCCATCGGCTCCGGCGGGGTCGAGGGCAAGGGCTGGCTCAAGGGCACGCAGACGCACCTGGAGTTCATCCCGGAAAAGCACACCGACTTTATCTTCGCCGTGTACTCGGAAGAGTTCGGCCTGATCGGCAATGCGGTGCTGCTGGTGCTGTATCTGCTGTTGATCTTCCGCGGCCTGTTTATCGCGGCCAATGCGCCGACGCTGTTCTCGCGGCTGCTGGCGGGATCGATCACGCTGATCTTCTTCACCTATGCCTTCGTCAACATGGGCATGGTCAGCGGCATCCTGCCGGTGGTGGGCGTGCCGCTGCCGCTGATGAGCTATGGCGGCACCGCGCTGGTGACGCTGGGCGCGGGCATCGGCATCCTGATGAGTATTTCGCGGCAGAAGCGGCTGATCCAGACGTAGCGCAGCCGGCGTAAAAAAGGGGCCGCGGCTGTGCCGACGGCCCCTTTGCTAAACTGCCACCCACTTTACCTCTACCGGTCCACGCCCCATGAACGCCCAAGACGTTGCCGCCTACCTGCAGAGCCACCCCGAATTCTTCGAAGAACACGCCGAACTGCTGGCCGCGGTGCAGCTGACCAGCCCGCACAGCCACCGCGCCGTGTCGCTGCAGGAACGCCAGATGGAAATCCTGCGCGAGAAGAACAAGGGCCTTGAGCTGCGCCTGGCGGACCTGGTCCGCCACGGCCATGACAACGACCGCACCCAGCAGCGCATGCATGCCTGGCAGCTGCGCCTGCTGGCCGAAGCCGATTCGCACGCGCTGCCCTATGCGGTGCAGGACGGCCTGCAGCAGGTGTTCGACGTGCCGGCGGTGGCGCTCAGGCTGTGGGACGTGGCCGAGCAATACGTCCATATGGAAGTGGCGCAGGGCGCCAGCGAAGACCTGCGCATCTTTGCCGAAGGCCTGCGTGCGCCATACTGCGGCAGCAACGGCGGCTTCGAGGCGGCGGGGCTGCTGGAGCGCGACGATATCACCTCGCTGGCGATGGTGACGCTGCGCGTGCCGGTGCGCGCGGGGGATGCCGAGCCCGGTGCCGACGTGCGCGGCGCAGCCTTTGGCCTGCTGGTGCTGGGCTCGCCCGATCCGCGCCGTTTCCACGAAGGCATGGGCACCGCCTACCTGTCGCAGATCGGCGAAGTCGCCGGCGCCGCGCTGCACCGGCTGCGCGACTGAGGCGCGGCGGCCCACGCCTGACGCCATGACTGCACGCCGGCCGCCCCGCAGCGTGGTTGCGGATATCGCGCCTGCCAGCGACAGCCCGCCGCCGGCACCCGAGCCGCTGGTCACGCGCTACCTCGACTGGCTGCGCGGCAGCCGCAAGCTGGCTGAGCACACGCTGACCAGCTACAGCCGCGACCTGCGCGTGCTGCAGGGGCACGCGGCGCGCTATGCGCCTGGCGTGGCCCTGCTGGCACTGCAGACCCACCATATCCGCAACTTTGCCGCGCGGCTGCATGGCGCCGGGCTGGTCGGCACCAGCATCGCGCGCACATTGTCGGCATGGCGCGGTTTTTTCCAGTGGGCGGCGCGCCACGGCCATGGCGTCACGGTGAACCCGGTCGACGGCGTGCGCGCGCCGCGCTCGGGCCACGCGCTGCCCAAGGCGCTGTCGGTCGAGCACGCGGTGGCGCTGGTCGCGCATCCTGCCGGCACGGATGCCCAGGCACTGCGCGACCATGCGGTCTATGAGCTGTTCTATTCAAGCGGGCTGCGGTTGTCCGAGCTGGTGCAGCTGGACCTGCGCTATGCCGATGCCGACGGCTACCGCTCCAGCGGCTGGCTCGACCTGGCCGGCGCGGAAGTCACCGTGACCGGCAAGGGTTCGCGCCAGCGCTCGGTGCCGGTCGGCAGCAAGGCGGTCGAGGCGCTGCGCGCCTGGCTGGCGGTGCGCGACACGCTGCTGCGCCCCGGCGCCTTGCCGGAAGATGCGCACGCCCTGTTCCTCGGCCCGCGCGGGCGGCGCCTGTCGATGCGCACGGTGCAGTTGCGGCTCAAGCAACAGGCGCTGCGCGCCGGCGTGCCGGCCGATGTGCATCCGCATATGCTGCGGCATTCGTTTGCCACCCACGTGCTGCAGTCGTCGGGCGACCTGCGCGCGGTGCAGGAGATGCTGGGCCATGCCAGCATCTCGACCACGCAGGTCTATACCGCGCTGGATTTCCAGCACCTGGCGAAGGTCTACGACAAGGCCCATCCGCGGGCCGGCCGGGCGCGCGCCAGGCCGGCAGCTGACGCGGCCGCCGATCCTGCTGACGCCGGCGAAGCGTCGGAAGACTAGTTCACTCCCACTGCGCCAGCACCTCGCGGAAGCGCTCGATCTCGGGCAGCAGCCAGCCGCGGAACGCCTGCACCTTGGGCAGGTTCAGCGAACCCGGCGCGCATACGAAGTACAGCAGCCAGGGGCAGGCGATGCTGACATCGAACAGCCGCACCACGCGCCCGGCCAGCAGGTCGTTGTAGGCCAGCGAGGAGCGGATCAGCGCAATGCCCTGGCCTTCGGATGCGGCCTGCAGCAGCAGCGAGGAATCTTCCAGCAGCAGGCCCTTGCGCGGTTCCGGCCAATCCAGCCCGGCGGCCTCGAACCACGGCTTCCACGGATCGCCCTCGCCGCGCAGCAGCGGCAAGCCGGCCATGTCCTGCGGCCGCTCGGGCAGCCGTCCGCCATTGAAGCCGGGGCTGCAGACCGGGAAGAAGACGTCGTCCAGCAGCCGCTCCACATACAGGCCGGGATAGTCGCCGCTGCCCATGCGCAGCGCGATATCGACTTCCTCATGCGCAAAGTTGACCAGCGTGTTCGACGACAGCAGCTCGACATCCAGCTCCGGGTGGCGCTCGATAAAGCTGCCGATGCGCGGCGTCAGCCAGCGCGCGGCAAACGACGGCATGGTGCTGATGGTCAGGCGCTTGTCGCGGTTGCCGGCCTGCAGCGCGCGCGTGGCATCGGCGATCTGCAGCAGCGCGTCACGCACGCGCTCGGCATAGAGGCGCCCCGACGGCGTCAGCGCGACGCGCTTTCCGTGGCGCTCGAACAGCGGCATGCCCAGTTCTTCTTCCAGCGCACGGATCTGGTGGCTGACCGCGCCGTGCGTGACAAACAGCTCCGTGGCCGCGCGCGAAAAGCTCTCGTGCCGCGCCGCGGCCTCGAAGGCGCGCAGCGCGGTCAGCGCCGGCAGGCGCGGCAGCTCGCGGTGCCAGCCGCGCGGCAGGTCCTTTTCCCAGGCGCTCTTCCATGCCATGGTGGTCTCCAGGCGGTCGTGTGTATGTGAGTTTGTCTAACAAGAACAAGGAAAATATATCGTTTTGATAGTGGCCGGGCAATCACTAATATTCCATCACCGGCCCCCGCAGTAGTCATTTACTTCACGGCGATATTCGTAGGATTTAACTGGCCTGGTCCCCTTGCCGGGCCAGTTCCGGTGCCCC
This sequence comes from Cupriavidus sp. GW821-FHT07C08, assembly GCF_059419025.1. NCBI lineage: Bacteria > Pseudomonadati > Pseudomonadota > Betaproteobacteria > Burkholderiales > Burkholderiaceae > Cupriavidus > Cupriavidus sp. GW821-FHT07C08. Next base: position 81,314 of record NZ_JBWKQZ010000029.1, on the reverse strand, counting down.
GCCGCGAATTCGTACTGCGTCTGGCGTATTCCCGCCGAGGCCGGCTGAACGGAGAACCACCATGAAAACCGTGCTCACAACGACCGTGTTCACACTGAATCCTGGCGAAGTCACCACGCTGTCGGTGCATGCTGCCCAGCGCCTGCATGTCGAAGAGGCCCGCGGCACCGATGTATGGCTGACCCGCGAGAAAGATTCAGAGGACTACTGGCTGCGTTGTGGCGGCAGCCTGCTGCTGCGTTCGGGTGACGAGGTGGTGCTGAGTGTAGACCCGCGTGCGCTGCACCCGGTGCGCCTCGCCCTGATCGCGGAAGCGCGCCGCCCGGCGCTGGCGCTGGCTGACGTGCCGCACCTGGTGTACCGCAGCCTGCGCCGCCTAGTTCGAGGCACGGAGTGGACGCCGAACCAGGACCAGGTCACCGCATCCTGAGGCCAAGGCTGACGGGGCATTGTCCACATCACATCGCGACCGCGGGCATCTGCGCCTGGTCTGGTCGCGTGACGCATCGGGCGATTCCCGCCGGACTGACGCCCTGAGCGGGCAGCAGAAGTGACCGAGGCAGGGCCGGCGCAAGCCGGCCCTTTTCGTTACACTCTCGCCATGCATCCGATTCAAGTCATCGAACGCGGCCGCGAGGACTATCAGCCGTGTTTCGACGCGATGCGCGCCTTCACCGCCGCACGCACGCCCGAGACGCCCGACCAGGTCTGGCTGGTCGAGCATCCGCCGGTCTACACCCTGGGCCAGGCGGGTGATCCCGCACACCTGCTGTCGCCGGATGACAACATCCCGGTCGTGCAGATCGATCGTGGCGGGCAGATCACATATCACGGTCCCGGCCAGGTCGTGGCCTACCTGCTGCTCGATCTGCGCCGCCGCCGCCTGATGGTACGTGAGCTGGTGCACGGCATCGAGCAGGCGGTGCTGGACACGCTCGCAGCGTATAATCTCGCAGCCGAACGCAAGCCCGGCGCCCCCGGCATCTACCTGTCCGACGGGCCGCACCAGGGCGCCAAGATTGCCGCGCTCGGCCTCAAGATCCGCAACGGCTGCAGCTACCACGGCGTCAGCCTCAACGTGCAGATGGACCTGTCGCCGTTCCTGCGCATCAATCCCTGCGGCTATGCCGGGCTGGAAACAGTCGACATGGCCAGCGCGGGCGCCACCTTCGCGGCGGCGGATGCCAACGGCGCGCCCTTGCCCGTGACCGCGGCACAACAACCGGAAATCGCACAGCGCCTGGCGGCAGCATTGTGCGAGGTGCTGGCAGCGCATGAAGCCCGCGCGCTGGCTGCCGAAGGAACTGCCGCCCCGGCTGAAGCGAAGCAGCCGGGTGAGACGGCCCTGGCCTCCTAGTCAAAAGCGAAATGCACGCTGAGCGCGTGCGGAGAAATGTATGAGCGACGCCCTGATCGCCACTTCCAGCGAAGCCCCGCAGTCCCCCGCGGAGCAGTATGACCCGACCCGCAAGCAGAAGTCGGCCGACAAGACCGCACGCATCCCCATCAAGATCGTGCCGGCCGAAAAGCTCAAGAAGCCGGACTGGATCCGCGTCAAGGCCGCCACCGGCAGCTCACGCTTCTACGAGATCAAGGACATCCTGCGCGCCAACAACCTGGTGACGGTGTGCGAGGAAGCCAGCTGCCCCAATATCGGCGAGTGCTTCGGCAAGGGCACCGCCACCTTCATGATCATGGGCGACAAGTGCACGCGCCGCTGCCCGTTCTGCGACGTGGGCCACGGCCGCCCCGATCCGCTGGATGTGAACGAGCCGGGCAACCTGGCCCGCACCATCGCCCAGCTCAAGCTGAACTACGTGGTGATCACCAGCGTCGACCGCGACGACCTGCGTGACGGCGGCGCCCAGCACTATGTCGACTGCATCTCGCAGACGCGCGAGCTGTCGCCCGTTACCCGCATCGAAGTGCTGGTGCCCGACTTCCGTGGCCGCCTGGACAAGGCGCTGGACATCCTGCAGGCCTGCCCGCCGGACGTGATGAACCACAACATGGAAACCGTGCCGCGCCTGTACAAGCAGGCCCGCCCGGGCGCGGACTATGCGCACTCGCTCAAGCTGCTGCAGGAATTCAAGCGCCGCAACCCGAACGTGCCGACCAAGTCCGGCCTGATGGTGGGCCTGGGCGAGACCGACGAGGAAATCCTCGAGGTCATGCGCGACATGCGTGCCCACGACATCGACATGCTGACCATCGGCCAGTACCTGGCGCCGTCGAATCACCACCTGCCGGTGCTGCGCTACGTGCATCCCGACACCTTCAAGATGTTCGAGGAAGAGGCTTACAAGATGGGCTTCACCCACGCTGCGGTGGGCGCGATGGTGCGGAGTTCGTACCACGCAGACCAGCAGGCGCATCAGGCGGGGTTTGCCTGAGCGGGGTTTGTCAGTGGATGGAATGAAATGCGGCCGGGATTCCCGGCCGTTTTTCTTTGGTTCTGGTGCAAAGACGACGGGATAGATCCTCATCAGGCTTTGGTCTTCCCGGCATGTTTGGCAGCCAGGCGGGCGCGGATCCCGTCAGCCGTTAAAGCACGAGACGGGTCTGCCCTTAGCGCGTCATAAGCAGGGCCAACCTGCTGGAGCAGCCAGTTGTCCACGGCCCGGTCACGTGCCAAGAGCGCTCGCAGGCCGTCGCGAATGACCTCGCTCTCGCTGGCGTACTCGCCGGACCGCACCTTTTCCTTAACGGCCTGAGCCATCTCGGTAGGAAGCGTCACGCTCAGTTGTTGGGTGGTTCGCATGGCGGTCTCCAATCAGTAGGATTAAATCCTACTCCGCCGGCCTGGCGCCGCACACCCGAAGCCGTCCCGGCCCCGATCCTAGGGTCAACCCCGACTGTCCCCCTATGGTTCATTTCGATATGATGAATTCATCGATAAATTATCGATGAAATACAAACACGTCACATTCCGGCTTGCCTGCCTAAACTGGTAGCAAATGAGCTACCGGGAATCCCATGAACTGCACCGTCCACCGACTCGCCGAGCAGGCGCTGCTGTACAGCGTGGCTCCCCCCGCCTCGCTCGAAGTCCAGCGCCGCATCTGGGCGATGGCCGCCCGGGCCGCGGACTGGCGCGGGGTAGTTGACGTGGTGCCGGGCATGAACAACCTGACCGTGATCTTCGACGGCAGCGCCGACGTGGACGCGCTGGAGCGCAACCTGAAGCTCGCGTGGGCCTCCGGCGAGGCGCGCAATGCCACCGGCAAGCTGGTGGAGATCCCGGTGCGCTACGGCGGCGAGCATGGCCCGGACCTGGGCGATGTGGCGGCCCATACCGGGCTGACGCCGCAGGAAGTGGTGCGCCGCCACGCTGCCGGCGAGTACGTCGTCTACTTCCTGGGCTTCCAGCCGGGATTTGCCTATATGGGCGGCCTGGCACCGGAGCTGGCCACGCCGCGCCGGCGTGAGCCGCGGGTGGCGGTGCCGGCCGGATCGGTCGGCATTGGCGGCGAGCAGACCGGGATCTATCCGGCGGTGCTGCCGGGCGGCTGGCAGCTGATCGGGCGCACCGACGCCGAGCTCTTCGTGGCGGACCGGGATCCGCCGTCCCTGTTTGCGCCCGGCGATACCGTGCGCTTTGTTGCCGAGGAAGTCATCGCGTGATCGAAATCATTCGTCCCGGCGCGCTCGCCTCGGTGCAGGACCTGGGCCGTACCGGCTTTCGCCGTTTTGGCGTCGGCCGTTGCGGGGCGATGGACATGCTGGCGGTGGAAGTCGGCAACCGCCTGCTCGGCAATGCGCCGGGCTGTGCCGCCATTGAATTCACGCTGGGCCGCGCCGCGCTGCGCTTCCATGCCGATATGCGCGTAGCGCTGGCCGGTGCCGAATGCGGCGCCAACCTCGACGGCGTGCCGGTGTGGTCGTGGCATGCCTTTGACGTGCACAAGGGCGAGACGCTGACGCTGCCGTCGACGCGCGGCGGCACGCGCGTGTACCTGTGCGTGGCGGGCGGCATCGACGTAGAGCCGGTGATGGGCTCGCGCAGCACCGACCTGAAGTCAGGCTTTGGCGGGCTGGGCGGGCGCGCGCTGCAGGAAGGCGACCGCCTGGCGGCGGGGCGCCCCGGGCTGGTGGCCGAGACCGACTGGATCGGCGTGCAGGCGCCGGCGTGGGCGCTGCCCGCCAGCATCGAGGGCAAGGCCACGCCGGTCCGCATGCTGCCGGGGCCTGAATATGAGGACTTCGACGCGGCATCGCAGGCCGCGCTGTGGCAGGCCGACTGGACCGTCACGCCCAACAGCGACCGCATGGGGCTGCGCCTGAACGGGCCCGCGCTGGCGCGGCGCGCCGAGCGCAGCGCCGACCTGCTGTCGCATGGCGTGGTGCCGGGCGTGATGCAGGTGCCGCCGGGCGGCCAGCCGATCGCGCTGATGGCCGATGCGCAAACCACTGGCGGCTACCCCAAGATCGGCGTGGTGATCGGCGCGGACCTGTGGCGGCTGGCGCAGGTGCCGCTGGGTGCGCCGGTGCGTTTCGTGCAGGTGACGCTGGCGCAGGCAGAGGTGGCGCAGGCCGAGCTGGAGCGCTACCTGCGCCAGATCGACCAGGCGCTGCGGTGGCAGGGCGATGGCATGCCCATCGGCGCGCGGCGGCGCGCACACACGCGCGTGGCCGCATAGGCGCGCACGCGCAACAGCAATCGGGCGACGCAATGCGCCGCACAGGAGAATGGCAATGCATATCGATTTGAACGCCGACCTTGGCGAAGGCTGTGATAACGACGAGGCGCTGTTGGCGCTGATCAGTTCGGCCAATATCGCATGCGGCTGGCACGCGGGCGACGCGGCCACCATGGTGCGGACGGTGAAGTGGGCGCTGGAGCGCGGCGTGGCGATCGGGGCGCACCCGAGCTACCCCGACCGCGAGAACTTCGGCCGCACCGAGATGCAGCGCGACCCGGAACACGTCTACGCCGACGTGCTGTATCAGATCGGCGCGCTCGACGCGATCGTGCGCGCACAGGGCGGCGAGCTGCATCACGTCAAGCCGCATGGCGCGCTGTACAACCAGGCCGTGCGCGATCCGGCGCTGGCCCGCGCCATCGTGCGCGCGGTGCGCGACTTCGATGCCGACCTGGTGTTCTTCGGCCTGGCCGGCAGCCAGATGATCGATATCGCCAAGGAGGCTGGCCTGCGCGTCAAGCAGGAGGTCTTTGCCGACCGCGGCTACAACCCCGACGGCACGCTGGTCAAGCGCGGCACGCCGGGTGCGCTGCATGAGGACGAGGAAGTCGCCCTGAACCAGACCCTGACCATGGTGCGCGAGAAACGCGTGCGCGCCATCGACGGCACCTGGGTACCGATTCAAGCCGAAACCGTGTGTCTGCACGGCGACGGCGCCCACGCGCTGGCCTTTGCGCGCCGCATCCGGGAACGGCTGGGCGCGGAAGGCATCGCGGTCCGCGCCGGCGACTGAGCACTCCGTCTCAACCGCCAGCATCCACTGCGGCCGGCCCCGTCGTGCGGTAAGACGGCTGCCGTCCGCTCGCCTCCATCACACTCGTTTGGTGTCTCTTATGGAACAGGCAGTCAATCTCTGGCCCCTTGTCGGGGTCGGCGTCATCATCATCGGCTTCGTGCTGCGCTTCAATCCCATGCTGGTGGTGGTGCTCGCCGCGCTGGCCACGGGGCTGGCCGCGCCGATGCCGCTGATGCAGATCTTCTCGGCGATCGGTACCGCCTTCGTCAAGGCGCGCAACCTGCCGCTGATCATCCTGCTGCCGCTGGCCGTGATCGGCCTGCTGGAGCGGCACGGGCTGCGCGAGCATGCACAGGCATGGATTGCGCGCATCGCATCGGCCACGGTTGGCCGCCTGCTGATCGTCTACCTGGGCGTGCGCGAGCTGACCGCCGCGATCGGCCTGACTAGCCTGGGCGGGCATCCGCAGATGGTGCGCCCGCTGCTGGCGCCGATGGCCGAGGGCGCGGCCGAGAACCGCTTCGGCCACCTGCCCGAGCCGGTGCGCCAGCGCATCCTGGCGTTCTGCGCCGCCACCGACAATGTCGGCTTGTTCTTTGGCGAAGACATCTTCGTGGCCTTCGGCGCGATCGCGCTGATGCACACCTTCCTGCTGTCGTCGAACATCGACGTGGAGCCGCTGCATATTGCCGTGTGGGGCATCCCCACCGCGATCTGCGCCTTCCTGATTCACGCCGTGCGCCTGAAGCGCCTGGACCGCTGGCTCGAGCGCGAGCTGGGCGGCAAGGCCGCCACGGCCGCCGCGCCTGCCAAGAGCGCCGAGTAAGGAGCGCGCCATGATCATTTCCATCGAATATCTCTACTGGCTCGCCGGTCTGGTGCTGGCAATCACCGCGCTGATGACCTTCGCCGACCGCGAGCATCCGCGCCGCCTCAGCACCGGCCTGTTCTGGCTGCTGTACGCGATCGTATTCCTGATTGGCGACCGGCTGCCGCCGGCCGCGGTCGGCATCGGCGCGGTGGTGATGGCGCTGATTGCGGGCTTTGGCGGCGTCGGCCACGGCAAGCACCACAGCCTGCCCGAGGAAGAACGCCGCGCCAGCGCGCGCCGCCTGGGCAACAAGCTGTTCATCCCGGCGCTGCTGATCCCGCTGGTGACCGTGATCGGCACCATGCTGTTCAAGAACGTCAAGATCGCCGGCCTGCCGCTGCTCGATCCCAAGAACGTGACCTTTGTCTCGCTGGGGATCGGCTGCCTGATCTCGCTGGCGGTGGTGTGCTGGCTCACGCGCGACACCGTGGCGCAGGGCCTGCGCGAGTCGCGCCGCCTGACCGAGTCGCTGGGCTGGGCGCTGGTGTTGCCGCAGATGCTGGCGATGCTGGGCCTGGTGTTCGCCGACGCGGGTGTGGGCAAGGCCGTGGCGCACCTGTCCACCGCCTATATCAACATGGACTACAAGCTGGTGGCGGTGGCGGTCTACTGCGTCGGCATGGCGCTGTTCACGGTGATCATGGGCAATGGCTTCGCGGCCTTCCCGGTGATGACCGGCGGCGTGGGCGTGCCGATCCTGGTCGGCATGTTCGGCGGCAACCCGGCGGTGATGGCGGCGATCGGCATGTTCTCGGGCTATTGCGGTACGCTGATGACGCCGATGGCGGCCAACTTCAATATCGTGCCGGCGGCGCTGCTGGAACTCGACGACAAGAATGCCGTGATCCGCGCGCAGGTGCCGACCGCGCTGGCGATCCTCGTGGCCAATATCGCGCTGCTGTACTTCCTGATGTAACCGCGGAGCCCCGCCATGCGTACTGTGCTGCTGACCGGCTTCGAGCCGTTCGAGAATGAACCGATCAATCCCTCATGGGAGGCCGTGCGCGCGCTCGACGGCGAGCGCGTGGGCGACGCGGTGATCGTGGCGCGGCAGCTGCCGTGCGTGTTCGGCGCGGCGATCGACACCATCGGCGAGCTGGTCGACGTGCTGCGGCCCGCGCTGGTGATTGCCGTGGGCCAGGCCGGCGGGCGCGCCGAGATGTCGGTGGAGCGCGTGGCGATCAATGTCGACGATGCGCGCATTGCCGACAACGCCGGCGCCCAGCCGATCGATACCGCCATCGTCGCGGGTGGCCCGGCCGCCTACTTTGCCACGCTGCCGATCAAGGCGATGGTGCGCGACATGCGCGCGGCGGGGGTGCCGGCCTCGGTGTCACAGACCGCCGGCACCTTCGTCTGCAACCATGTCTTCTACGGGCTGATGCACCGGCTGGCGCAGCAGCCGGATGGCGACGTGCGCGGCGGCTTTATCCACATCCCCTACCTGCCCGAGCAGGCGGCGCGCCATCCGGGCCAGCCCAGCCTGGCGCAGGAAACGCTGGTGAAGGGGTTGCGCATGGCGGTGGCGACGGCGCTGTCGAACCGCGCCGATGTGCGCGAGCAGGGCGGGCAGTTGCACTAGGCCCCGCCAGCGCTATTCCTGCGTACCGGCCGCGGCCGCCTCACGGCGCGCCGCGGCTTTTTTCCTGGCATGGCGGCGCAGGCTGACCTGTTCGAAGCGCCAGATCACATAGCAGAACGCCAGGAACGGCCACAGCCAGCCCAGCCATTGCGCCAGGCTGTTGAAGTGGATGAAGCGGCCCATGCGCCAGCCTTGCTCCGAGATCCACGCATAGGGGTTGGATGGCAGCACATTGGTCAGCACCACCAGCACGATCAGCGCCACCATCGCCAGCACCGCGCGCAGCCAGCGCGGCAGGTACAGCAGCAGCGCCAGCACCAGCGAGCTGGTCAGCAAGGCAAAGCGCCCGCCTTCGGACAGCCAGACAAAGGCGCTCTCGGACGGAAACTGCAGTTCGGCCGCGGTAGCCTTGAGCAGCAGCGCCGCGGCCAGCAGGCCGGCCAGGATGCGCAGCATCGGCGCGCTGCGGCGCATCGCGATCGAGGCGAACAGGCCGGTGCCGACCCAGCTGCTGGCGGTCACCAGCGATTCCAGCAACTGCTGGCTCTGCATGTCCTCGGGCCGCAGGCCGATGTGGTCCTGCCAGGCCTCCAGCTGCGGGAACACCATCTGCAGCACCTGCATCGGCCAGGACTCCGGGTCGGTCAGCCATTCGCGCACGATGCCGCCCATGCCGAACAGGTGCTCTTGCGGAAACACCTGCGCAAACGGCCACAGCAGCAGCAGGATGATGGCAAAGCTGGCGTGGGGCTCGAACCACGCATGGCGCAGGCGCGTCAGGCGCCCGTCGTCGATCAGGGCCCGGGTGAACGGCGCCACCACCGCGCCGCCCAGCAGCGCGCCCAGCGCATTGGTGATCAGGTCGATATTGGAAGAGATGCGGCTTGGCAGCCAGGTCTGGAAGGCCTCCATGCAGGCCGACAGCAGCGCCCCGGCCACCAGTGCCACCAGCGTGGCGCGCCCGCCCGACATGCGCGGATGTAGCGACAGCACCACCAGCGCGCCGAACGGGAAGTATCCCAGCACATTGGTCAGCAGGTCGAAGTCGGTGATGTAGCGCGGCTTGGGCGCGCTCAGGAAGGCAAACGGCGAAACGCCGTTGTCGACCCAGCCCGAGAACGGGTACAGGCTGGCGTACACGACCAGCAGCGTGAAGCAAATCAGCCCCACGCGGGCCAGCGGCGAGTGCTGCGGGCCGGTGGCTTCGGGCGTTGGCTGAGCCGCCGGGGGCGGCGCGGAGGGCGGCGGGGGAGCCGGCTCCATGGCATGTCTCCTTGCGTGTCTACTTTAGCTGCAGCGTGCCGATCCAGTCGAGCAGCGCCGCGATCACCGCGTCGCTGGCCTCGGCCAGCGCCTTGACGCCGCCGGCACCATCGGCGCTGGCCGCGGGCCGGCGCGCCTCGAAGGTCTGCTGGCCGAGCATGCCTTGCTGGAACACCGTGGCGCGCATCCGCACCACGCCTGCGCTGGTGGTGGCGCTGTCGAACACCTGGTCGAACTCGATCAGGTCTACCTTCAGCGCCGGCACGCTGCTGTCGCCGAACCAGCTCAGCGTGCCGCGCGCGGCCACGGCCTCGCGCAGCCGCTCGTCGAACAGGCGCGTGGGCGACATCACCCAGCGCTGCGTGGCGTAGGCCTGCAGGCGCTGCGCCTGCGCATACTGCAACCGGTAGAAGAGGGCGTTGCCGTCCAGCCAGTTGGGCCCGTCGGTCTGCGCCACGCGCAGTTTGGGCAGCCGCGCCGGCGCAGGGTTCCCGTTGCCGGGGGTGGCGGCGGCCGGCGGGCCGAGGTCGTAGGTGACGGTGGGGTTGTTGCCGCGCGTCAGCGCGCAGCCCGACAGCGCCAGCCCCGCGGCGGCCAGCAGCAGGGCGGCCTGGAGGCGGGAGCGCGCGGATCGGAGAAGGCGTGGCATCTCGGTCGCAGGGTTCACGGCGGTATCTCGCGGTTGGCGGTATCGGGTGAGGGGCGGCATGCGGGCTGCGCTACGGTGCGCTGAAGCCCGGCTCGCCCGGGCCCGGGGCAGGCGCGGGCGCGCCGAACAGCACGCTGCTCGGGCTCTCGTTGAACTGGCCGGCGGCGCGCTCGAAAGTGCGCGCGGTCTGGCGCGCGTCGCGGGCCAGGCCATTGAGCTGCGGCAGGGTCTCTTCACTGAAGGTGCCCGCCGCGGACTGCACCGACGAGGCCGCGCCCTGCATGTCGCGCCCGACGCTGTCGACGGTGCGCATCACCGTGCCGTTGGGGTTGGCCAGCTCCTGCGTCAGACGCCGGGTCGATTCCAGCGTGGCGTTCAGGTTCTCGGTCACCTTCGGCAGCCGGTTGGCGGCCGGGCCCAGCGAATCGGACAGCCGCGAGTAGTCTTCCGCGGTCTTGCGCACCGCGTGGATCGCGGCCATCAGCTCAGTGCGGTTGGCGCTCTGGAACATGTCGTTGAGCGAGGCCATCATGGTCTCGACCTGCGTCAGCAGCGAATCGCCGCGCTTTTCCAGTTCTTCGAAGAAGCCGGGGCGCATGGCGATGCGTGCCACCGCCTTGGGCGAGGTCGGCAGCGGCGGCGAGGCCGTGGCGCCGTCGTGCGTGACGCTGTCGTCCAGTTGCACGTAGGCGATTCCGGTCACGCCCTGGAAGCCCAGCGTGCCATAGGTGGTGCGCGTGATCGGCGTGTCCTTGTTGACGTTGACGCGCACAATGATCTGGCCCGGCACCTGCGGGTCGAACTTGATCGACTCGACCTTGCCCACTGCCAGCCCGCGGTATTTCACGTCGCCCTGCGGCTGCAGGCCGTTGACGGTGGAGCGCGTGATCAGGTCGTATGGCACGCGCACGGCGTGGTCGCTGCTGAACCAGAAGATTGCGAACAGCACCAGCACGGCCAGGCCGATGGTGAACACGCCGGCAAGGAATGCGTGTGACTTGTTTTCCATCATGCTTCTCCAGGGGGCGCCGCATCCGGCTGCCCGTGCGGTGGCAGCGCCTGCATGGCGCGCTGGGCGCGCTCGCCCAGGAAATACTCGCGGATGAAGGGGTGGTCCACCTTCACCACTTCAGGGATCGGCGCCGCGGCGATCACCTTGTGGTCGGCCAGCACCGCGACGCGGTCGGACAATGCCACCAGCGTGTCCAGGTCGTGCGTGATCATCACCACGGTCAGGCTCAGTTCGCGGCGCAGTTCGCGGATCAGCGCCACGTAGTCGTCCGAGGCCATCGGGTCCAGCCCGGCGGTGGGCTCGTCCAGGAACAGCAACTCGGGCTCCAGCGCCAGCGCGCGCGCCAGCGCCACGCGCTTGATCATGCCGCCGGACAGGTCCGCCGGCATCTTGTCGGCATCGCGCGCCGACAGTCCCACCAGCTGCAGCTTGAGCAGCGCCGCCTGGCAGATCAGGTTGTCGGGCAGCGCGCGCAGCTCGCGCAGCGGCAGCGCGATATTGTCGATCACCGACAGCGCCGAAAACAGCGCGCCGCGCTGGAACTGCAGCCCCCAGCGGTTGCGCAGCGCCTGCAGCTGCGCCGGGCGCAGCCGGGTCGGGTCTTCGCCGAACACCTTGATGCAGCCCGAGGTGGGACGCTCCAGCCCCACGATCTGGCGCAGCAGTACGGTCTTGCCGCTGCCCGAGCCGCCAACGATGGACAGCACCTCGTCGCGGTAGACGTCCAGGTTCACATGGTCATGCACCACCGCCTTGCCGAAGCGCTTGACCAGGTCGCGTACCTCGATGACCGGGGTGCGGTCCGCCTTGCGGTCCGGCTTGGGTCCGGGTTTGCCGTCCGGCGTGGCGTTCGCTTGCGTCGAGCTCACAGGCCCACGTCCTTGAACAGGATGGCGAAGACCGCGTCGGCCAGGATCACCATGGTGATCGCGGTCACCACCGAGGCGGTGGTGCCTTCGCCCAGGCTTTGCGTATTGGGCTTGATGCGCAGCCCGAAGTGGCATGCGGTCAGCGCGATCAGCATGCCGAACACCACCCCCTTGCCCAGTCCGAGCCACAGGTTGGCCACCGGCACCGCGTCGGGCAGCTCGCGCAGGAAGAAGGTGGCGCTGATGCCCAGCTGCCAGCGCGCGGCCAGGATGCCGCCTGCCAGCGCCATCACGTCGGTCCAGGCTACCAGCAGCGGCATGGCGATGGCCAGGGCGATCACGCGCGGCATGATCAGCCGGAAGCCGTGCGAGATGCCCATCACGAGCATCGCATCGAGCTCTTCGGTCACGCGCATCACGCCGATCTGCGCGGTGATGGCCGAACCCGAGCGGCCGGCGATCAGGATCGCGGCCAGCACCGGCCCCAGCTCGCGGATCACCGCCATGCCCAGGATGTTGACGATAAACGTGCTGGCGCCAAACGTGCGCAACTGGTTGGCCGACAGGTACGACAGCACGATGCCGATCAGGAAGCCGACCAGCGCGGTGATGCCGAGCGCCTTGTAACCCACGTTGTAGATATTGGCCGAGATCTCGCGCCAGGGGCCGCGCTGGGGCATGCGTGCAAGGCGCAGCAGGTCGAAGGTCAGCTGGCCCAGCATGCTGACGCCGCGGCCCAGCTGCGCGCCGAACGACAGCACGCTGGCGCCGAACAGCGTAACCGGGTTGAAGCGGTCCACCATGTGCTTCTTCCAGCCCTCGTTCTGCACCGCCGCGATGCGCTCGAACACACGGCGCTGGCCCTCGCTGGCATCGAGCCGCTGCGGCAGCGCGCCGTTCCAGGCCTGCCACAGCAGTTGCCCGCCGATATGGTCCAGCCGCTCGACGTCGGCCAGCGACCACTGTGCGCTGTCTGGCGCCTGCGCGAGCTGATGCAGTTGCGCGCGCAGCTGCCGCGCCTGGTGGCAGCCGGCCAGGGCGAGCGCGGTCCAGTCGCCACGCAGCGCTACGCTGACGGTTCCGTCCCCGCGCGTGATATGGAAGTCTGGCGTCGTCTGGCGTTCCAAGGGCATGCGATGTGATGACCGAGTCTCGATTCTAAGCCACCCGCCCCGCTGGCGCGACCGCGCTGTGCCGAGGCGGTGGCGCGGCTACAATGCGGCATCTGCCGCAGGCACCCGGGGCGCACCCCTGCCCCCTCCTGTGTTTTCCACGATCGCCATCGATCCCAGCCCTTTGCCGCGCATGTCCGCTGTTCCTCCGACGCCATCCGACCCTTCCGCCCCATCCGGCGCCAACTGGCGCATCGATGCCGGCGCGCTGCGCGGCATGCTGTCGCCCGCGTTGAGCGACTGGACCCTGGAGCTGGTGGAGGAAACTGGCTCCACCAATGCCGACCTGACCGCGGCCTGCCGCCAGGCGCCGTGGTCCGACGCCGGCAGGCTGCGCCTGGCCTACCGCCAGACCGCCGGGCGCGGGCGCCAGGGCCGGCCGTGGCAGGGGCAGGCAGGCATGACCTTCTCGGTGGCACTGCCGCTGGCGCTGGCGCCGGCGCAGCTGAGCGGCCTGAGCCTGGCCGTGGGCCTGGCGCTGGCCGAGGCCCTGGGCGATGTCGAGGCGGGCCTCGGCGCACGGATCGGGCTGAAATGGCCCAATGACCTCCAGATCGATGAGCGCAAGCTGGCCGGCATCCTGATCGAGGCGGTGCCCGCCGGGCCGCAGCGGGTCTGGGCCGTGATCGGCATCGGCCTGAACCTGGTGCGCGACGCGCAGATGGAAGCGGCACTGGGCCGCGAGCTGGCGGGCGTGGCCGAGGCCATGCCCGGCTTCGACGCGCAGCGCGATGCCCCGCGCCTGCTGGCCGCGCTGCTGGAACGGCTGGCGGCCATGCGCACCGCGTTCCTGGCGCACGGTTTCGGGCCGATGGCGCGGCGCTGGTCCGCGGCCGATGCCTACCGCGACCAGCCGGTGCGGCTGCTGCACGAGGGCAAGGTGATCGCCGAAGGCATGGCGCGCGGCGTCGACGAGGCCGGCCACCTGCTGCTGGAAACGCCGGCGGGGCTTGAGCGCATCGCCAGCGGCGAGCTGTCGCTGCGGCCCGCGCCGGGGCAGGGAGGCACCGCATGAGCGCGCCGCATCTGCTGATCGATATCGGCAATACCCGCCTCAAGTGGGCCTGGTGCGAAGCCGGTGCGGCGCTGCCCGCCACCGGCGCGCTGCCCACGCCATGGCAGCACGGCGGCGCGGTCGCCCATGCCGACGCCGGCGCGCTGCAGGCGCTGGCCGCTGACCTGCGCGCGCTGCGCGGCAGCGGGCCGATGCCGTCGGTGTGGATCAGCAATGTCGCCGGACCGGTGATTGCGGCCGCCGTGGATGCAGCGCTGGCCGAGGCCTTCGGGGGCTGTGCGCCGGTGCAATGGGTGCGCAGCGCCGCCGCGCAAGGCAACCTAGCCAACGGCTACCGCGAGCCCACGCAACTGGGCGTGGACCGCTGGGTCGGCGCCATCGGCGCGCACCGCTGGCTGCCGCACGACACGCTGCTGGTGGTGACCGCGGGCACCGCCACCACGCTGGATATCGTCACGGCCGCGGCAGATGGCAGCGCGCGCTTCGAAGGCGGCCTGATCCTGCCCGGCCTGGCACTGATGCTGGGCACGCTGGCGCGCAACACCGCGCAGCTGCCGGCACTGGACGTGGACGATGCCGGCACCGTGGCCGGCGCGCACCTGCGCTGGGCCGACAACACGCACGACGCCATTGCCGCAGGCTGCCTGGCGGCGCAGGCCGGCGCCATCGAACGCACCTGGCGCGCGCTGGGCGAGCGCGGGCCGGCGCGTCGCCGCGTGCGCTGCCTGCTGTCCGGCGGTGCCCGCGGCGCGCTGGCTGGCGCGCTCGCGGTGCCGTTCGAGATGCACGATAATCTGGTGCTGCTTGGCCTGCACGCGATGGCATCGGCCGGCGCCTAGCGCGCAGCGCAACTTCTCACACGCCTCAATCCACCCCGACCCATGACCGCCCCAGGCCAGCCCGCCCGGCCACGCTCGCCGCGCATCGTCCCGCTGTTGCTGCTGCTCGCCAATGCCATGCTGCTGGGGGCGGTGCTCGGGGTGTTCGGCGCGAATCCGCTGGCCGGCTGGTTTGAAACCCCGCGTGAGCCGCAGCGGCTGCGGCAGCAGGTACGTGGGGAACGGATGCGGGTGCAGGCACCAGCGTCGGCACCAGCGGCGGATGCCGCACCGCGCAGCGCGCTGCCGTCGGCCACGCTGGCTGCCTGCATCGAGATCGGTGGCTTCAGCGCCCAGGCGGCGCGCCGCGCCACTGAAGACCTGGCCGCCGCCGCGCTGCGCGTGGAAGCGTTCGCGCGGCAGGAACAGGTGCGCTGGTGGGTCCATCTGCCCGCGCAGCCCACGCGCGAGCATGCCGAGCGCAAGCTGGCCGAACTGCGCCGGCGCAACGTGACGGAGTACTCGCTGGTGACCGCCGGCACGCCCGAGGCCACGACCTATACGGTGTCGCTGGGCCTCTTCCGCGAGCGCGAGCATGCCGAGCAATATCTCGATTCCCTGCGCGGCCACGGCGTGCGCACCGCCATGTTGACCGAGGCCGCGCGGCCACTCACGCGGCAGTGGCTGCGCGTGCGCGATGCCGACGACGCGGCGCGCGCCCGGCTCGAGGCCATGCGCCAGCGCTACGGCGCCGAGGACGTGCTGGCCTGCTCCTGAGCAACCTGATCAGCCTTAGCTGCCCTGGCGTACCCTGGTCAGCAGCTTGGTGGTCGAGCGGTCGTGCAGGAAGGGGATGGCGTAGGCCTGGCCGCCCCAGCTGCGCACCAGCCGGGTTTCTTCCAGCGTGTCGATGTCGTAGTCGCCGCCCTTGACGTAGATGTCGGGGCGTACCAGGCGGATCAGCTCCACCGGGGTCTGTTCGCGGAACATCGCGACCAGGTCGACCGACTCCAGCGCGGCCAGCAGCGCCATGCGGTCCAATTCATGGTTCAGCGGGCGGTCGTCGCCCTTGCCCAGCATCTTCACGGAAGCATCGCTGTTGACGCCGACCACCAGGCTCGCGCCCAGTGCGCGCGCCTGTGCCAGGTAGGTGGCATGGCCGCGGTGCAGGATGTCGAAGACGCCATTGGTGAACACCAGCGGGCGCGGCAAGGTGGCGATGCGCGCGGCCAGCGCGGCGGGGGTGTCAGGCAGGGTCAGCTTGGATTCGAAAGCGGGTACGGACATGGGGGTCGGCATCGGAAAGTGGAGGCCAGCCCCTGGTCGGAGCCGGCGTGCTTGCCCGAGATGGTACCTCTTCTTGTGATCTCCGCCGGCGGTGGGCCCTGGTTACCCCGTCACGCACAGCCTGCCGGATCGGCAACCGGCCTGGCCTGCTGCCACGCCGGGAATTGCGAGGCATGACACCACGAATTAAATGAATTCGTAATGCTGGATTTACAGCGCATTGAGTGTCAGGATAATCGTCGCGTGCTTTGAATATTTTATTTTCGGATATAAGTTTATTCGACGAACGGGCGCCAGGCATGGGTTTGCCGCCGCTGCGTGACAGCGTTGCAGTACATGGGACGGGAATGAAATGATGTAGTAACCGGCTACTACCTGCATCGCAGCCGGCTCGTTTATCATCCAGGCGCTTGATTTTCCAGGATAAGGAAGACAGCCATGCAGAATACCCGCCACAACCGGATCAGGCCCGGTGCGCCGCGGCGGGTCGCATTTGTCGGGAATGCGTCCAGGCAATAGAAGGGCAAAAAAAGCCCCGCTTCGGCGGGGCTTTTTTTCGTGCTGTCGGACTGGCCGCTCAGGCTTGCGCCGGCTGGGCCCCGCCCGTGCCTTGCAGGCTGGCGTTCAGTTCCTTGCGGTAACGGTTCAGGTCCTGCACCGTTTCGAAGGTGCGTTCGAACAGCAGCGACATGTTGTGCAGGATCCGTTCGATGACCTTCTTCTCCCAGCCTTCGTCAAAGCGGATCTGCTCGTCCAGCCAGTGCTCGAGCCAGTCCGGGTCCGGCAGGCGCGACTGCACCGTGTCGTTGGGGAACAGCGCCTTGTTGACGTGCAGGTTGGTCGGGTGCAGCGGCTTCTCGGTGCGGCGGGCCGAGGCCATCAGCACGCCGATCTTGGCAAAGGCGGCGCGCGCGCTGTCGCCGAACTGCGCCAGGTACTTCTTCATGTAGCGCAGGTAGGCGCCGCCATGGCGGGCTTCATCCTGCGACAGGGTGCGGTAGATATGCTTGATCACCGGTTCCGTGTGCCATTCGGCGGCGCGGCGGTACCAGTGGTTCAGGCGGATCTCGCCGCAGAAATGCAGCATCAGGGTTTCCAGCGGCGGGGCCGGGTCGAACTCGAAGCGCACCGCGTGCAGTTCTTCCTCGGTCGGCACCAGGTCCGGGCGGAAGCGGCGCAGGTACTCCATCAGCACCAGCGAGTGCTTCTGTTCCTCAAAGAACCAGATGCTCATGAACGCCGAAAAATCAGAATCGTGGCGGTTGTCACGCAGGAACATCTCGGTCGCGGGCAGGGCGGACCATTCCGTGATCGCGTTCATGCGAATGGTCTTGGCCTGGTCGTCCGTCAGCATGCTGGCGTCAAAGGTATCCCAGGGGATGTCCTTGTCCATGTGCCAGCGGACGGCTTCCAACGATTTGAACAGTTCGGGGTAGAGCATGGTAAGCCTTTGAAATTACGGGCAGATTCTACCAGATGCGAATTATTCTCTTCTCCTTTTTTAGTCGGGATCGGGGCAAATGCAACGCTTTTTGACGTGGTTTGGCGCAGCCGGCTGCATATTGCGGGCGATCAGCGCAACACTGACACGTCAATGTGCCAGCCGCGGCGCCTGGCCGCACGCCATGTGCTGGCGGGTGCTCAGGGCGAAAGCGCGCGCTCGCCCGCCGGCAGCGCGGCCGGTGGCGTGCCCGGGACGATGCCGAACAGGAACGCCGCGAGCTCGTCCGCCTGGGCCTCGGCGTCGCGCTCGCCCAGCGCCATCAGGGCCTGGGTGAAGGCGGGTTCGAACAGCAGGTAGCTGGCAAAGGCGGCGCCGCGCGCCTCGGTGCCGCCCAGTGGCGCCAGCAGGGCGCGCACCGTGCGCGGCAGCTGCTTCTGGTGCTCGGCGGCAATGGCTTCGATCGGCTCGCTGGGGGCGATCGTCATCACCTGCACCGGGCGCCAGCCCTCGCGGTCGCCGGCCAGCTCCGGCATGCGCGCCAGCAAGCGGTTGATATGCAGCAGCCGCTCCAGGTCGGCGTTGAGCCCGTCCAGGAAGATGCTGGCCAGCGCCTGCCCGCCCACCTGCGCCAGCGACGGGTAGCCGCCGGCCGGCACGGTGTCGTACCAGCCCGAGCGCTGGCGCGAGGCCGCGCCGATCGCCAGCACGCGCGACGCGCCCAGGTGGATCGCCGGCGACAGCGGCGACATCTGCCGCATGGTGCCGTCGCCGAACCACTCATGGTGGCCGTCCAGCTCCAGCGGCATCGCCGGGAACAGGAACGGGATCGACGCGGATGCCAGCAGGTGGTCCACCGTGATCTGCGCCGGGATCGCAATACGCTGGCTGCGGTGCCACGGATGGATGCGGTGGTGCGACTGGTAGAAGGTCACGTGGCGCCCGGTGCTGTAGGACAGCGCGGTGACCGCGAAGGCCTGCAGCGCACCGCTGTCCAGGCTGGCCTGCACGCGCTCGGGCTCGAACAGCTCGCCCAGCATGCTGCCCAGCGGGGTGTTGTCGAACAGGGCGCGGGGCGCGCGCCGCTGCGTGGCCCAGCCCAGCGCCAGCGTCGACAGCCAGCGCGCGCCCGAAATTCCCACGCGCAGCACGTCGGTGCGGTAGACGTCGTCGGCATGGATGCTGTGCCACAGCGCCGCCAGGCTCTGTGTGGCGGCCTGGAAGTCCCCCGCCTGGATCGCCAGCCCGGCGCCGTTGACCGCGCCTGCCGAGGTTCCGGCGATGATGCCGAAGGGCATCGCGCCATGGCCCTTGCCGTGCCGCGCGGCAATGCGTGCCAGCCCGCTCAGCACGCCCGCCTGGTAGGCGGCGCGCGCGCCGCCGCCCATCATGATCAGCGCGGTGGCGGCGGGGTTGGGTCCGGATTGCAGCGCGGGGTGGGGGGCCGGGAAGGACTCGCGGTGCATTGCGTTGGCGTGGCGAATTGTCGGGAGTTTTTGGCTGTCAGGCTGCGCTGCTGCCGTTGGGGCCGTGGCCGCCGCCGCCGTTGTTGCCTCCGTTCTTGCCATTGTCATCGCCGTTGCCCGCGTCCTTGGCCGGCTTTGCCTTGGCTGCCTTCTTGGCCGGTGCCTTCTTTGCCGGTGCCTTCCTGGCGGCAGGCTTGCCCGTGCCGGCGGAGGCGCCCTTGCCGGGCGCGGCCGTCTTCGGCTTTGCACCAGCCGCTTGCGCTGCGGCTTCGGGGCCGGCCGCGGCACCGAAGCCGCCCATGCCGAACGGGGCGATGCTGGCCGCGGCGGCGCTGCTGGCGATCTGGTTGAACTGCTGTTGCAGCAGGTCCCACCACAGCGCGGCGTTGGGGGGCAAGGCGGAATCGGTGTCGCTTGCCGCAGCCTGCGGCTGCTCGGCGGCAGGCGGCTCCGGTTGCGCACCGCTGCCGGCATCCGCGCCGGCGGCGCGCTCCGGCGCCGTGGCGCTGGGCGTGTTGGCCGCGCGTGCGACGTTTTCCATCGCGGACTGCATGGCGTCGGGCGATAGCGCGTTGCCGAAGGTCTGCAGCGCCACCAGCGTGGCGCGCTGCACTTCCAGGCCCTGGATGGTGGTGCGCAGCAGGTTGGTGTTCAACTGCAGCCAGCTCTCCACGGCCTTCAGGTCGGCAATGCGCTTGTCGAGGTCGTCGAGGTCCATCGGCGGCGTCATCGCCTGCAGGCCGGGCATCAGGCCGGCGGGCATGCCGCTGCCGCTGCCCCACAGCCGGCGCATGAAGTCAAAGCTGTTGGTGAAATCGGGAATCTGTCCGAACATGGTCGAGCGCTCCGTGTGCGGCGCAGCCCCGGGATTGGCCAGGAGGGCCCGTCGGGCCGGCGGCTGCGTCGTCTTTACCTGAACTGTGGCGGCCGCTTTTGGCGCAGGCTCGCCACGCCTTCGTGCACGTCGGGGCCGGCAAAGCCCATGAATTCAAGCGCCAGCGAGGTATCGAAGGCGGGGCCGGCCATGCGCAGCCAGTTGTTGAGGGCATACTTGGTCCAGCGGATCGCGGTCTGCGACCCGGCCGCCAGCCGGTTGGCCACCTCGAACGCGCGCGCCACCAGTTCGTCCTCTTCCACCGCCAGCGAGACCAGGCCGATCCGCTCGGCTTCCTCGCCGCTGACCGACTCGCACAGCATCAGATAGTACTTGGCCTTGGCCATTCCGCACAGCAGCGGCCACACGATGGCGGCATGGTCGCCCGCGGCCACGCCCAGCCGGGTATGGCCGTCGACGATGCGCGCGGTCCTGGCCGCGATCGAGATATCGGCCAGCAGGCCGGCCACCAGCCCGGCGCCGACGGCGGGGCCGTGCATGGCGGAGACCACCGGCTTGTCGCAGTTGATGACGTTGTAGACCAGGTCGCGCGCCTCATGCCAGACGCGGGTGCGGGTCTCGAAATCGTTGGCCATGTCCTCGACCAGGGCCAGGTCGCCGCCGGCCGAGAAGCCCTTGCCCTCGCCGCGGATCAGCGCCACGCGCACCTCGGGGTCGGCTGAGACGTCGCGCCAGATCTCGGCCAGCTCGCGGTGCATGTTGGCGTCGGCCGTGGCCAGCTTCTGGTTGGCCGACTGGGCCGCGCCCATGATGATTTCGAGGATGGGGCCGTGGCGGCGCAGCGTCAGTGCGCGATAGCGCTCGTAACGGGGGGAGAGGGGGGTGGAGTCAGCGGTGGGGGTAGTCATTGGGGGCCTGGGAGGTACGGGGTTAGCGGCGCGCCGCATGCATCGTTGATTTGCCAACCGATCGGTCGGTTAATTATATGCATATCCGGCTCGCCGCCGCACCCCGCGGCCCCAACGTACGTCAGGCCGCTGCCACCAGCTGGTCGATCGCGCCGAAGACCGAATGGCCCTGCGCGTCGAACATCTCGATCTTGACCGCGTCGCCGAACTTCATGAACTCGGTCACGGGCTTGCCCTCATCGATGGTTTCCAGCATGCGCTTCTCGGCGATGCAGCAGTAGCCCTTCTTGCGGTCGACATTGGAGATCGTGCCCGAGCCCACGATGCTGCCGGCGCGCACGTTGCGGGTCTTGCAGATATGGGCGATCAGCTGGCCGAAGTCGAACACCATGTCGGTGCCGCAGTCGGGCTGGCCCACCTTCTTGCTGTTCCAGTGCACGGTCATCGGCAGGTGCACCTTGCGCTCGCGCCAGGCCTCGCCGAGTTCGTCGGGCGTCACCGCCACCGGCGAGAACGCCGTGGCCGGCTTGCTCTGGAAGAAGCCGAAGCCCTTGCCCAGCTCGGCCGGGATCAGGTTGCGCAGCGAGAGATCGTTGGCCAGCATCACCAGGCGGATGGCGTCGCCGGCCTGCTCGGGCGTGGCGCCCATCCTCACGTCGCCGGTGATCACGGCCACCTCGGCCTCGAAGTCGATGCCAAACGCCTCACTGGCGCAGACGATATCGTCCTGCGGACCGACGAAATCGTCCGAGCCGCCCTGGTACATCAGCGGGTCGGTCCAGAACTCGGGCGGCATCTCGGCACCGCGCGCCTTGCGCACCAGCTCGACGTGGTTGACATAGGCCGAGCCGTCAGCCCACTGGTAGGCGCGCGGCAGCGGCGCCATGCAGTCCTTGGGGGCGAACGGGAAGGGGTGGCGCGCGCGGCCGGCGTTGAGCGCGTCGTACAGGTCCTGCAGCTGCGGCGCGTAGAACGGCCAGTCGTCCAGCACGGTCTGCAGCTTGCCGGCGATGTCGGTGGCGTAGTGGGCAGTCTTCAGGTCGCGCGACACGACCACCAGCTGGCCGTCGCGCGAACCGTCCTTCAGGGTTGCGAGTTTCATGGATGCAGTACGGTAGGGATCGGAGACGCCCGCGGGGCAGGCGCAATGGCCACTAGTCTACCGTGGCCCGCCCGCGCGCCAGTCAGTCGACGGTGATGCCCTTGGCCTTGATCAGCTTGCCCCAGCGCTCGCCCTCGGCGCGCGCGTAGCTGGCGAATTCCTCGGGCGTGCTGTAGACCGCCTCCACGCCCACGCCTTCCAGCTTCTTCTGCACCTCGGGCGTCTTCAGCGCCTTGACCAGCTCGGCGTTCAGGCGCGTGACCACGGCCTTGGGCGTACCGGCCGGCGCCACCATGCCTTGCCAGGCGTAAGCCTCGAAGCCGGCCACGCCGCCCTCGGCCACGGTCGGCACGCTGGGCAGCACGGCAAGGCGCTTGGGCGTGGCCACGCCGAGCGCGCGCAGCTTGCCGGCCTGCACATTCTGCTGGCCCGAGGCCAGGTCCAGGAACATCAGGTCGACCTGGCCCGCGAGCAGGTCCTGCACCGCCGGCGCCGCGCCCTTGTAGGGCACGTGCGTCATCTTGACCCGGGTCTGGTCCATGAACAGTTCCATCGCCAGGTGGTGCGGGCTGCCCGCGCCCGGCGAGGCGAAATTGACCTTGCCGGGGTTCTTCTGCGCGTACTCGACCACTTCCTTGAGCGTGCGCGCCGGGAAGTTGGGATTGGCCACCAGCACCAGCGGGAAGCGCGCAAGCTGGCCGATGTAGACAAAGTCCTTGTCCGGGTTGTACGGCAGCTTCTTGTACAGCGACGGATTGGCGGCCAGCGTGGCGGTGTCGGCGGTCAGCACGGTGTAGCCGTCGGGCTTGGCATGCGCCACCGCATCGGCGCCGACGATGGTGGCCGCACCGGGGCGGTTGTCGATCACGATCTGCTTGCCCAGCCCCGGGGTGATGGCCTGGGCCACGGTGCGCGCCACCACGTCGGTGCCGCCGCCGGCGGGATAGGGCACGACCCAGCGGATCGGCTGCGACGGCCAGTCGTCGGCGCGCGCGGGGGCGCTGGCGGTAAACAGGGCGGCAAACAGGGTAGCGGCCGTCAATGCGGCGAGGGCGGGGCGAAAGTAGCCAAGGGGGCGCATCGGTTGTCTCCGTGTTAAAAAGGGCCCGGTTCGGGCGGGCTTGCACGAGGGGCACGCCGCCGGCCAAGTCTGTTGCGAGGAAAGTCTACCGATGGCTTAAAAATTGGTAAATCGATTTCGCTATAGTAAATTTACCTACGAATTTCCCCCGCCCCCGGGGATAGCCAACCATCCGCCGCATGTCAGAGATCGAAGAAGAAGACACCAAGCTGCGTTCCGGCATCCAGTCCATCGAGGTGGGCTTCAGGCTGCTGCAGGCGCTGGCGGTGTCGCCGCGCGCGATGATGCTGCGCGACCTGGCCGCCGCCGCTGGCATGAACCCGGCCAAGGCCCATCGCTACCTGGTCAGCTTCATGCGGCTGGGCGCCGTGGCGCAGGACCCCGTCAGCGGGCGCTATGACCTGGGCCCGTTCGCGCTGCAGCTGGGCCTGGCCGGGCTGAACCGTCTCGATCCGGTCAAGAAGGCGCGCCCGATCCTGTCGCAGCTGCGCGATGAACTGGACCTGACCGCCGGCATTGCCGTGTGGGGCAACCACGGTCCCACCGTGGTGCACTGGGAGGAATCCAGCCATCCCGTCACCGTCAGCCTGCGCCTGGGCGACGTGATGCCGATGCTGAACTCCGCCACCGGGCGGCTCTACGGCGCCTACCTGCCGCGCAAGCAGACCCTGCCGCTGATCGAGCGCGAGCTGGGCGCGCGCGGCAATGACGGCGTGCCCGACATGCCGCGCTCACTGGCCGACTACGACGCGATCTGCGCCGAGGTGCGCGCGCATGGCGCCGCGCGCACGCTCGGCGGCGTGCTGCCGGGCATCAATGCGTTCTCGATGCCGGTGTTCAACGCCAACGGCCACCTGGCCATGGGGCTGATCGTACTGGGCGCGCAAAGCATATTCGATGCAGAATGGGGCGGTACGATGGATCGTCGCATCCGTGACATCGCCCAACAGCTCTCATCGGAACTTGGCTACCTTGGTGCAGCCACCCCGGCCGGAGAAACCGGCCAATCCTAGTCTCCACGCCCGGCCCGGCGCGGATCCCCGCGTCTGGCGCCGGCGGCGCTGGATCATCGTGATCGCCCTGGTGCTGCTGGTCCACGTGCTGGCCGTGGTGGGCTTTGTGCGCATGCCGGGGCCGCTGATCCCGATGGATGTCAGCAGCACGCCCACGCTGGAAGCGGTGCTGCTGCCGCCGCCCAGGCCGCCAGCCCCGCCCGCGCCGCGGCCGGTGCCGCGCCCGCGCCCGCAGCCCAGGCCGGCCGAGCCGGCCCCGGAAGCCGAGCCGCAGGAAGCCCCCGCTCCCGCGCTCGCCACCAGCCCGCAGGGCGCGACCGAAATGGCTTCGGGCAGCGGCGGCGAAGGCAGCGCGGCCAAGCCTGCCACCCCTGCCGCCGCGCCATCCGGCGGCCCGCAGGGCGGCGTCGATGGCGTGCGCTACGACCCGCCGCCGTCGGCGACGATGCACTACGCCAGCTTCGTCAACGGCGTGCAGAACCCCGACGGCCTGATCCGCTGGGAGCAGGACGGCAGCCGCTACCGGCTGGCGGTCGAAACCCGCGTGTTGTGGTTCCGCTTTGCCTTCCAGAGCGGCGGCACGATGGCCGTGCAGGGGCTGTTGCCGGAACGCTACGAAGAACGCCGCCGTAACAAGACCGAGTCCTCGCGTTTCGATGCCGCGGCCGGCACCGCAGTGCTGGCCTCGGGCACGCAGGCCCAGTTCCCGCCCGGCGCGCAGGACCGCTTCAGCGT
The DNA here is from genome assembly GCF_059419025.1 of Cupriavidus sp. GW821-FHT07C08. NCBI lineage: Bacteria > Pseudomonadati > Pseudomonadota > Betaproteobacteria > Burkholderiales > Burkholderiaceae > Cupriavidus > Cupriavidus sp. GW821-FHT07C08. Next base: position 56,756 of record NZ_JBWKQZ010000029.1, on the reverse strand, counting down.
ATTCCTGCAGCTGGTGGGGCTGGTGCGCGGCAATCCCCAGCGATATGTCACCCCGGGAGTGACGGAAACGTTCCTTGTGGCCGACACGCGGGATGTGGAACCCATGCAAGTGCAGTATGTTGGAGAGGACGAGATCGACACCGGCCGCGGCGTGATACGCGCAAAGCACTTTGTGCGGCTGCAGCGCCGTGCCAATGACCGGCGCCGCGTCGAGCTGTGGCTGGCGCAGTCGCTGGGCTGGATGCCGGTGCGTCTGCGCCAGACCGAGCCCGACGGCACCCAGATCGACCTGGTGTACCGCGGCAAGGAAGGGCAGTAGGGCCGCGGCGCGCGCCTCCCGACGCATCATCCAACCGAAAGGAGCCCAGCCATGACCGTTGCCACGCCACCAGTCGAAACCCACCGCATCCACGCCGAAGGCGCAGACCTGCACGTGCGCGTGGACGGGGCGGACGGGCCCTGGGTGATCCTGGCCCACGCCCTGGCTGCCGACCACACGCTGTGGGACGCCACCGCGCAGCACCTGGCGGGCCGCTATCGCGTGGTGCGCCCTGACATGCGCGGCCACGGCGCCAGCGACGCCCCGCTCGGGCCCTACACCATGACGCGGCTGGCCGACGACGTGGTCGCGGTGATGGACGCGCTGCAGATCCCCCAGGCGCATTTCTGCGGGATTTCCGTGGGCGGCATGATCGGGCAGACCATGGGGCTGCGCCATCCCGAACGGCTGTTGTCGCTGGCGCTGGTGGCCACCAACAGCCAGACCCCGATGGAGGCGCACCCGATGTGGCACAACCGTATCGGCCAGGCCGAGGCCCATGGCATGGCCGGCATGGCCGATGCCACCCTCGGGCGCTGGCTGACGCCGGCCTTCCATGAGGCGCATCGCGACCAGGTGTCGCGCATTCGCGACAGGCTGGTGGGCACGCCGGTACGTGGATATGTGGGTGTGGCCGAGGCGATCATGGCTTTTGACCTCGCCGGCGCGCTTTCCCGCATTCATTGTCCTACGCTGGTAGTAGCGGGCGAGCAGGACCAGGGCGCAACCGTGGCGATGGCACAGAGCATCGCCGCGGCCATCCCCGGAGCCAGGCTCGAGGTAGTGCCGCAAGCGGCGCACCTGGTGCACGTGGAGCAGCCCGAGCGCTTCCACGCCGCGCTGGACGCCTTTCTTGGGAATGCCGCATGCGGGGGGCAGTGCGACGTTCCGTGACAAGCAACACACTGATGTGGAAGGCTCAAGAAACTTGTTGCATTGGCCGATGCCCAATTCATGTAAGGCAGAAAATCGTGGCAATGAGGTGACCCGTACCAATAACTTGATTTCCCGCCGGTCACCCCAAGTTTGGAGGTAAAGCCGCGGCGCCCCCTCAAGGCATCAACTGAGGCAAGAACCACAAGGGCATGCCGCCCATCCATGACGCCCAGGAGGTGTGCCATGCAAATGATCTACAACAGCGACAACTACTGCATCGTGGAATTTGGTGCGGATGTCGATCAGGCGCCGCTTGAGTTTGGTGGCTATGAAATCGTTGACAAGAACCTGAAGCGCGAAATCTTCCTCGGCGGCCATCTGGCCGAGAGCTTCCGCGCCGACGTCAAACGCCTGATTGAAAGCGAGCCATCCGTGGAGGAAGTCGACGATTTTCTCGGCAAGTTCGACAATGTGATGATGCACCCGCTGGTGATGCACTGAGCGGCTTTGCCTGGAACGATCACGCCCGCTTCGGCGGGCGTTTTTGTTGGTGGCGGGCGCTGCGGGCCGTGCTCAGTACTGTTCCCACGGCAGCCCGTCATGGCGCCAGCCGTTGACCGTGTTGCGGTGGCGCTGCGCATCGAGGTCGCCCTCGAAGCCGTGCAGCACGAACTGGACGTTGGAGAAGCCCGCGCCCTCCAGTGCCCGCGCCGCCGCCGACGAGCGGTTACCGCTGCGGCAGATCAGCAGCACCGGCCGCGCCGACGCCTGGCCCGCCAGCTTCTTCACCATCTGCACGAAATGCGGGTTGACCTCCCAGTCCGGGCCATCGTTCCAGGGGACGTTGTGCGCGCCCTTGGGATGGCCGACGAACAGGTATTCCATCTCGCTGCGGCAGTCGATAAAGAGCGTCTCGGGCGATTGCGCCAGCAGGTCCTGGGCGTCGGCGGGGGAGAGATGTTGCATGTCGGTCAAGGAAGGGGGCCGCGCGAAGCGCCCCGGGGCGGTGACGGTTACGTCTCTCAGTGTAGGCGCCACCGGGCCGGACAGGCAACCGCGGACCACCGCGGACAGCCGCAAGGCCTTGATACACCTGATAAAATCGTCCCTCTTTGGCCAGCATCGGCCACAGCAGCGGCCCGGCGCCGATCCAGCCATGGATACGCCGCAGGCCCGCCTTTCCAGAGTCCCCGCCATGAGTGCCCCTGAATCCACCGCGGCCGCGCCGCGCCCCTACACCCGGGCTGCCGAGTTGCCCCGGCTGCTGCAAGAACGCATCCTGATCCTGGATGGCGCCATGGGCACCATGATCCAGCGCTACAAGCTGACCGAGGCTGACTACCGCGGCGCGCGCTTCGCGGAACACAAGGTGGACGTCAAGGGCAACAACGAACTGCTGCTGCTGACGCGCCCGCAGGTCATCAGCGAGATCCATGAGCAGTACCTGGCCGCCGGCGCCGACCTGATCGAGACCAACACCTTCGGTGCCACGCGCGTGGCGCAGGAAGACTACAAGATGGCGGACCTGGCATACGAGATGAACGTCGAGGCCGCGCGCCTGGCGCGTGCCGCCTGCGACAAGTACAGCACGCCGGAGAAGCCGCGCTTTGTCGCCGGCGCCTTCGGCCCGACGCCCAAGACCGCCAGCATCTCGCCCGACGTGAACGACCCGGGCGCGCGCAACGTGACCTTCGAAGAGCTGCGTGATTCCTACTACGAGCAGGGCAAGGGCCTGCTGGAAGGCGGCGCCGACGTGTTCCTGGTCGAGACCATCTTCGACACGCTCAATGCCAAGGCGGCGCTGTTCGCCATCGACCAGCTGTTCGAGGACACCGGCGAGCGCCTGCCGGTGATGATCTCCGGCACCGTGACCGATGCCTCGGGCCGGATCCTGTCGGGCCAGACCGTGGAAGCGTTCTGGAACAGCCTGCGCCACGCCCGGCCGATCACGATCGGTCTGAACTGCGCGCTTGGCGCGACGCTGATGCGCCCCTATATCGCCGAACTGGCCAAGGTGTGCGATGCCGCGGTGTCGTGCTACCCCAACGCGGGTTTGCCGAACCCGATGAGCGACACCGGCTTCGACGAAACGCCGGAAGTCACTTCGTCGCTGGTGGAAGAATTCGCCGCTTCCGGCCTGGTGAACCTGGTGGGCGGCTGCTGCGGCACCACCCCCGAGCATATCGCCGCCATCGCCGAGCGCGTGGCCGACAAGAAACCCCGCACCTGGCCCGGCCAGTACCGCGACGCCGCCTGAGCCGGAGCCTGACAACATGAGCGACAACCAACTGCCCCCGCGCCCGATGCGCCTGTCCGGCCTCGAGCCCTTCACCATCGACGACGACACGCTGTTTGTCAACGTCGGCGAGCGCACCAACGTGACCGGCTCCAAGGCCTTCGCGCGCATGATCCTGAACGGCCAGTTCGACGAGGCCCTGGTGGTGGCCCGCCAGCAGGTCGAGAACGGCGCGCAGATCATCGACATCAACATGGACGAGGCCATGCTGGACTCGAAGGCCGCCATGGTTCGCTTCCTGAACCTGATCGCCTCCGAGCCGGACATTGCGCGTGTGCCGATCATGATCGACTCGTCCAAGTGGGAAGTGATCGAGGCCGGCCTGCAGTGCGTGCAGGGCAAGCCAGTGGTCAACTCGATCTCGCTCAAGGAGGGCGAGGAACAGTTCCGCCACCACGCCGCGCTGATCCGCCGCTATGGCGCCGCCTCGGTGGTGATGGCCTTCGACGAGAAAGGCCAGGCCGACACCTTCCAGCGCAAGACCGAGATCTGCAAGCGCAGTTACGACATCCTGGTCAATGAAGTCGGCTTCCCGCCGGAAGACATCATCTTCGACCCGAACATCTTCGCGGTCGCGACCGGCATCGAGGAGCACAACAACTACGCGGTGGATTTCATCGAGGCCACGCGCTGGATCAAGCAGAACCTGCCGTACGCCAAGGTCAGCGGCGGCGTGTCCAACGTCTCGTTCTCGTTCCGCGGCAACGACTCGGTGCGCGAGGCGATCCACACCGTGTTCCTGTACCACGCCATCGGCGCGGGCATGGACATGGGCATCGTCAATGCCGGCCAGCTCGGCGTGTATGACCAGCTCGACCCCGAGCTGCGCGAGCGCGTGGAAGACGTGGTCCTGAACCGCCGCGAAGATTCCACCGACCGCCTGCTGGAGATCGCGGACCGCTTCAAGGGCGGCGGCGCGAAGAAGGAAGAAAACCTCGCCTGGCGCGGCACGCCCGAGCAGCCGGTGCCGGTGGGCGAGCGCCTGGCGCACGCTCTGGTGCATGGCATCACCACCTTCATCGTCGAAGACACCGAAGAGGTCCGCCAGCAGGTCGAGGCGCGCGGCGGCCGCCCGATCGAGGTGATCGAAGGCCCGCTGATGGATGGCATGAACATCGTCGGCGACCTGTTCGGCGCGGGCAAGATGTTCCTGCCGCAGGTGGTCAAGAGCGCGCGCGTGATGAAGCAGGCGGTGGCACACCTGCTGCCCTACATCGAGGAAGAAAAGCGCCTGCTGGCCGAGGCCGGCGGCGACGTCAAGGCGCGCGGCAAGATCGTGATCGCCACCGTGAAGGGCGACGTGCACGACATCGGCAAGAACATCGTGTCGGTGGTGCTCCAGTGCAATAACTTCGAAGTGGTCAACATGGGCGTGATGGTCCCGTGCAACGAGATCCTGGCCAAGGCCAAGGTCGAGGGCGCGGACATCGTCGGGTTGTCGGGCCTGATCACGCCGTCGCTTGAAGAGATGGCTTATGTCGCCTCGGAGATGCAGCGCGACGACTACTTCCGCGTGAAGAAGATCCCGCTGCTGATCGGCGGCGCCACCACCTCGCGCGTGCATACCGCGGTCAAGATCGCGCCCAACTACGAAGGCCCGGTGGTGTACGTGCCGGATGCCTCGCGCTCGGTCAGCGTGGCGTCGAGCCTGCTGTCGGATGAAGGCGCGGCCAAGTACCTGGACGATCTGAAGACCGATTACGACCGCATCCGCACCCAGCACGCCAACAAGAAGGCCACGCCGATGGTGACGCTGGCGCAGGCGCGGGCCAACAAGACCCCGATCGACTGGAGCAGCTACGTGCCGCCCAGGCCCAAGTTCATCGGCCGGCGCGTGTTCCGCAACTACGACCTGGCGGAACTGGCCAACTACATCGACTGGGGCCCGTTCTTCCAGACCTGGGACCTGGCCGGCAAATACCCCGACATCCTCAACGACGAGATCGTCGGCGAGTCGGCGCGCAAGGTGTTCTCGGACGGCAAGGCGATGTTGTCGCGCGTGATCCAGGGCCGCTGGCTGACCGCCAACGGCGTGATCGCGCTGCTGCCGGCCAATACCGTTAACGATGACGATATCGAGATCTACACCGACGAGACCCGCAGCAAGGTCGCGCTGACCTGGCACAACCTGCGCCAGCAGAGCGAGCGTCCGGTGGTGGATGGCGTGCGCCGCCCCAACCGTTGCCTGGCGGACTTCGTGGCACCGAAGGACAGCGGCATTGTCGATTACGTCGGCCTGTTCGCCGTGACCGCGGGCCTGGGCGTGGAGAAGAAGGAAGCGCAGTTCGAAGCCGACCATGACGACTACAGCGCGATCATGCTCAAGGCGCTGGCCGACCGCTTCGCCGAAGGCTTTGCCGAGTGCCTGCACGAACGCGTGCGCAAGGACTTGTGGGGCTATGACGCCGGCGAGCAGCTCACCAACGAGCAGCTGATCGCCGAGTCGTACCGCGGCATCCGCCCGGCGCCTGGCTATCCGGCGTGCCCGGAGCACACCGTCAAGGGCCCGATGTTCGAGTTCCTCGACGCGCCCGAGATCGGCATGGGCATCACCGAGTCGCTGGCGATGACGCCGGCCGCATCGGTGAGCGGCTTCTACCTGGCGCATCCGCAGTCGACCTACTTCACCATCGGCAAGATCGGCCAGGACCAGCTCGACGACATGGCGGCGCGCCGCCACGAGGACCGCGCCATGCTGGAGCGCGCGCTGGCGCCCAACCTGTAACCGGGTGCGACGGCAGGGCGGCAGGGGCGGCGCCATGGCCCCGCCGCCAGCCCGTTGATGCAACAGGGAAAACCACTGCAGGCGGCCGGCAAAGCCGTGCCGGGGCGATGTGCCAGGCGCCTCACAACTCCTTACAGAGCCTTTCAACTCCTCACAGACCGGCGCGGTCCGGCTCCCTAGACTGAGGGCTCGATACACGCAATCACCAGCGTGATCACCGCGGCGAATGTTTCGCCGCGGGGCATCCTGAAAGGAGTCTGTCCATGAAGAAACTGCTGCTCTCCCTGTCCGCTCTGTCGATCGCCGCCGCTTCCTCGCTGGCCATGGCCCAAGGCACCGGCGTTTCCGTTGGCACGAAGGCCGACGTCGGCGCATCGGTGACCACACCCTCTCCCGCCGCTGCAGCGCAGGGCGGCCTGAACACTGCCGGCAGCGCCGCCACGGGTGCCGCAGGCGCGGCCGAAAAGGGTCTGTCGACCGCGGGCGCGGCGACCAGCAAGGGCCTGTCGGCAGCAGGTTCCGCGGCTGACAAGGGCCTGTCCACCGCCGGCGCGGCGGTCGACAAGAGTGCCGGCACCGCTGCCGACGCCACCGGCGGCGCCGCGGCAGACGCCGGCAGCAAGGCCAAGCATGGCAAGCACACCGCCAAGTCGACCAAGAAGGCCAAGACCGACGCGAGCGTGGGCGTCAGCGCCGGTGCTGACGCAGGTGCCAAGGCGCAGTAACGTGCTGCTGCGCTAATCCACAGTCACTGGCCATTGGCAACTAGCCTCGTGCCGGTGCCGGCGGCGCCAGGGCCCTCCAGGAAGTTTCAGCACTGACGCGCCGCAGCAAAGCGGGACGGATCACATCCGTCCCGCTTTGCTTTTGTGCGCGATCAGTGTGCCTTGTGGGGGCTGGCCCCGCCCAATGTCAGCCTGACACTGACAGCCCGCGCCCGCGCCCGGCACTACAATGACATCAACGCAAGCGGTTCCGCCTGCACCCGACTGCACCGGGCAATGTGCCGGTCTGTTCAACCCAGTGGAGCCCACATGATCCGCGTCCTGATCGCTGATGATCACGAGATTGTGCGTGCCGGGCTGCGCCAGTTCCTTTCTGAAGAGCCCGACATCCAGGTGACAGGCGAGGCCGGAAGCGGCGACCAGGTCATGGCGCAGTTGCGCGATGCCGAGTTCGATGTCCTGGTCCTGGACATCTCGATGCCCGACCGCAACGGCATCGACGTGCTCAAGCTGATCCGTCAGCGCAAGCCCGAATTGCCGGTCCTGATCCTGTCCACCTACCCGGAAGACCAGTACGCGATCAACCTGATCCGTGCCGGCGCTTCTGGCTACCTGACCAAGGAAAGCGCCCCGGACGACCTGGTCAAGGCCATCCGCACGGTGGCCCAGGGCCGCCGCTACGTGAGCGCCACCGTGGCGGACCTGCTGATCGGCGGGCTCGACAAGCCGACCGAGCAGCCGGTGCACCAGATGCTGTCGGAGCGCGAGTTCCAGATTTTCTGCAAGCTGTCGCGGGGGCAGTCGGTGTCGGTGATTGCCGACGAACTGTTTCTCAGCGTCAAGACCGTCAGTACCTATCGTTCCCGCATTCTCGAGAAAATGGGCATGAAGACCAACGCTGACCTGACCTATTACGCCATCAAGAACGGCCTGGTCGAATAACATCCCGAGATGGGCGGCACCGGACGAGGACCAGCAATACATAACATGTCGGAGCAGGCTTCGAACACTTCCTACCGGGCGCTGAGCATACTGCTGATTGAAGACTCGGCGGTCCTGCGAGGCATGCTGCTCGAATACCTGAAGGATTTCCCGTTCATCGAGAACGTGGACTGGGCCGATACCGAAGCCATGGCGCTGCGGCTGCTCGCCGCCAGCAAGTACGATGTGGTCATCGTCGACCTGCAGCTGCGCCAGGGCAACGGCATCAATGTGCTGCGCGCGATGCAGCGCAACGGCACCGGCGCGGTGCGCATCGTCTACACCAACCACGCCCAGGTCAGCATGTATCGCCGCCAGTGCGCCGAGGCCGGCGCGGACTATTTCTTCGACAAGTCGCTCGAGCTCGAGCAGGTGTTCCGCGTGATCGAGGAGCACGCGGCAACGGCGCCCTGAGCCGGGCCAGCACCTCGTTCCCTCATCATTCCCTGCCTGCCGGTGCGCGTCAGGCGCGCGCCGGCTCCTGGTTTTCCGGCTCCTCTGCCGGCGCCAGCACAGCGTCCGTCAGCGGCACCTCGATGCGGATGCGCACGCCCGCCTGCGCCGAGGAATCGATCTGCATGCTGCCGCCCAGCGCGGTGACGCGCTGCTCCATGCCCAGCAGCCCGTGGTGGCCGGCGGTGCTGCCGGCGTCGAAGTCCGCCGGCAGTCCCTTGCCGTCGTCGCGCACGGTCAGCGTCAGCAGGTTGTCCTGGCAGGCCAGGCTGACATCGATGTGTTTGGCTTCAGAGTACTTGCTGGCGTTGGTCAGCGATTCCTGCACGATCCGGTACAGCGCGATCGCGGCCTCGTCGCGCAGCGGCGGCAGGTCTTCTGGCACGCTGACATGGGTCTCCCAGTCATTGCGGCCCCCCACTTCCTCGACCAGCTGGCAGACCGCCGCGCGCAGGCCCAGGTTCAGCAGCACCGTGGGGCGCAGGTCTTCGATCAGGCGGCGCTTGATCTGGATGCCCTGGTCCACGTGCAGCATCACGCGCGTCAGGCGCTCCGCCGCCACCGGATGGTCCTCCTGCACCTTGCGGCGCACCCAGTGCAGGTCCAGCTTGATCGCGGTCAGGATGGCGCCCAGCTCATCGTGCAGCTCGCGCGCCAGGCGTGTCTTCTCGTCCTCGGTCACGCGCTGCAGGTGGGCGGCCAGCGCCGACAGCTGGCGCGTGCGGGCGCGCACCTTGCGGTCCAGCCGCACGCTTTCCTCTTCCAGCTGGATGCGCACCGCCTCGGCCATCGACAGCCGCTTGGCGTGGCCCACGCCCACCGCCATCATCAGGATGATATTGATGGCGGTGAGCAGGCCGATGCCGTAGCGCGACAGCTGCACGTCGTTCTCGGCACCTTCCAGCCGGTGCGAGACCGCGCCGGCCTCGCGCGCCTGCAGCTGGTCCAGGCCGCGGCGCGCGTTGTCCATGGTCTCTTTGCCGTAGTCGGTGCGGATCAGGTCCAGTGCCACTTCCAGGTCGCGCTTGCCATACACCAGCGTCAGCGCCATCTCGTTGAGCTTGCTGTTGACCAGCTTGGAGGTGTCGGCGAACTGCTTCAGGCCTTCGGGATCGAGGGCATAGCCGGCGCGGATCTGCGCCATCAGCTCGGCGATGCGCGGCAGGGCCTTGTAATACGGCTCCAGGTAGCTTTCCTTGCCGGTCAGCAGGAAGCCGCGCTGGCCGGCCTCGGCATTGACCAGCTCGCCGTTGAGCGCCGCCAGCTCGGTCTGCACGCGCTGCGAGCGGATCACGTCGGTATAGCTCTCGCGCAGGCGGATATTGCCGGTTTCCGACGCCACCAGCACCGCCAGCGTCAGCAGGATGCCGCCCGCCAGCAGCAGCGTGTGGGGGATAAAGGACTGCTTGAACATGGGCAATTCCTGTGTAGTGAGGGCGCGCCGCTCGCCCGCCGCAGCGCCAGGGAGCGCCCATGGAATCACATCGATCGCCATGGGTCAACCTTGAAGCCGGGCCCGCGCGGGCGTTGTCCGGGTGCTTGTAGGACTCGGCTGACAGCGGAATCGGCTCGCTGTCAGTATTGGTGCGCGGGCTGGCTTTCTACGATGAGGCTATGAGCTTGCACCCCTTGGCGCAAGCCCTCACATGGGCCCAGCCAGTGCGCCTGGCGTGGTCCGATCGCTTCGGGAGCCTAGCCATGCTGCAATATGCACTCGTATTTTTCGTCATCGCCCTGATCGCCGCGATCTTCGGCTTCGGCGGGATTGCCGCCGGCGCCGTGGAAATCGCCAAGATCCTGTTCTTCATCTTCCTGGTCGTGGCGCTGGTCGCCGCGGTGATGGGACTGGTCCGCAGGGGGCGATGACACCGGCCGCGAGCCGTTTTTCCCCACCGCCGACCGAACCTGAGGAGACCGTATGCTGACGCAGAACCCGAAAGTCAGGAAGGAACTGAACCACCTGTCCGACAGTGCCGACAGTGCCATCCGCCATATCAGGCATGCCGCGCGCGACACGCGCGATGCGGCAGCGCCGGTATCCGGAGAAGTCAAGGCGCTGATCGCCCAGCTGGAGCACACCATCGAAGTGCTGGCGCGCGAGGGCTCTGCCGAGAGCATGCGCGCCGGGCAGCGCCTGCGTGAGCGGGCCACCGACATGGCGCAACGGCTGCGCGCCCAGACCACCGACGGCATGATGCGCGCCCGCGAGCGCATGGATGGTGCGGTAGAACACGCCCAGCACCGCGTGGCCGAGTCGCCGCTGAAGGCGGTGGCGATCGCGGCGGCCGTGGGAGCGCTGATCGGGCTGCTGCTGGCCAATGGCCGGCGCCATTCAGAGGAGGATTAGGCCCGCCCCCCAGCCACCACACCAATACGGGGATCCGCCTGGCACGCCGTGCGGGTCCTGCAAGGGATTCCCCCTTTCCGGAATTCTCGTCCGGAAGCCCGGCAGCCCACTGCGGTGCCGGGCTTTTTTTTGAGGCGCGCGGCCATCCGTGCCGCACGCAACCGGGTTTCTGTTCCCGTCACACCCCCCACATCACGTTGGCGCCCTCACGCTGGGAGGCACGCAGCATGTCCAGGAACGGGTAGGCGCGCTGGCCCAGGTGCAGCGGTTCTTCCTCGTCTTCGTCCTTGCCGGTGTCCGCTTCGACGGCCGAGCTGGCGGGATGGGTCTTGGCATCGGCGACGGCGGCTTCCAGCTTGTGGATCGCGGTTGGAAGCTCTTCAACGGTGATCACCCCTCGTTCCCCGAGGCGCTTGCCGATGATGCCAAGCAGCGTCATCGCCAGATCCTTCATCATGATCAGGTCCTGCGCGGCGTGGGATTTGAAGGTGATCAGCATGATGTGTTTTCCTTTCACGGAGAGGCGGGGGCGTTCCCGGGGGCGGGAAGTCTCGCTGATTTTGGCCCCGGATTGTGGCCCGGGGCCATCCTCGCGCATGATGTCAGCATAGCACCTGATAAAATTCGGCGTTCCCGATTCCCATGCCTGTCACGCGGCGCGGCGTTGCTTTGCCGTCACTTGCCGTATTCCGGGCGCCGGCGCTGCCCCAGGGGCTGCGCCTGAATACCTTGCCCACAGGGCTTCCGACATCCATGCTGCCTGTTCAGACCTCTAATCTTGCCGCCGCGTTCACTGATGCGGTGCGCGCGCTCGCCCCGGCCGATGCCACCCTGCCCGCCGTCACCTTCGAGCGGCCCAAGGTGGCCGCCCACGGCGACCTTGCCTGCAACATCGCCATGCAGGTCGCGCGTGCGCTCAAGAGCAATCCGCGCGAGTTGGCCCAGCGCATCGTCGATGCCGTGCAGGCCGACGCGCGCGCGCAGGGCCTGGTCCAGGCCATGGAGATTGCCGGCCCCGGCTTCATCAACCTGCGCCTGACCCCGGCCGCCAAGGCCGACGTGCTGCGCGCGGTGCTGGCCGAGGGCGACCACTACGGTGCGCGCGAGCGCGGCGTGCACGGCCAGGTACTGGTGGAGTTCGTCTCGGCCAACCCGACCGGCCCGCTGCACGTCGGCCACGGCCGCCAGGCGGCGCTGGGCGACGCGCTGGCCAACCTGCTGTCGTGGCAGGGCTTCCAGGTGCACCGCGAGTTCTACTACAACGACGCCGGCGTGCAGATCCAGACCCTCGCGCTGTCGGTGCAGGCGCGCGCGCGCGGCCTCAAGCCGGGCGACGCCAGCTGGCCCGAGGCCGCCTACAACGGCGACTACATCGCCGACATCGCCGCAGACTTCCTGGCCGGCAAGACTGTCAGCGCATCGGACGGCGAGCCCGTGACCGCGTCGGGCAACGTCGAGGACATCGACTCGATCCGCAAGTTTGCCGTCACCTACCTGCGCAACGAGCAGGACATCGACCTGCAGGCTTTCGGCGTCAAGTTCGACCGCTATTACCTGGAGTCGTCGCTGTACAGCGACGGGCGCGTCGAAGCCGCGGTGCAGTCGCTGATCGGCAAGGGCAAGACCTACGAGAGCGAGGGCGCGCTGTGGCTGCGCACCACCGACGACGGCGACGACAAGGACCGCGTGATGAAGAAGAGCGACGGCACCTATACGTACTTCGTGCCGGACGTGGCCTACCACACCACCAAGTGGGAGCGTGGCTTCACCAAGGTCATCAACGTGCAAGGCAGCGACCACCACGGCACCATCGCGCGCGTGCGCGCCGGCCTGCAGGGTCTGGACATGGGCATCCCGCAGGGCTACCCCGACTACGTGCTGCACAAGATGGTCACGGTGATGAAGAACGGCGAGGAGGTCAAGATCTCCAAGCGCGCCGGCTCCTATGTCACCGTGCGCGACCTGATCGAATGGTCCAACGGCCAGGACGACACCTGCGAGACCATCCGCGGCTGCCTGGATGCGGGCGTGGCCGACTGGCCCGCGCACTTCACCCGTGGCCGCGACGCGGTGCGCTTCTTCCTGCTGTCGCGCAAGGCCGATACCGAGTTCGTGTTCGACGTCGATCTCGCGCTCAAGCAGAGCGACGAGAACCCGGTGTACTACGTGCAGTACGCCCATGCCCGCATCTGCTCGATCTTCGAGTCGTGGGGCGGCGCGGACTGGGAAGCCCGCCTGGCCGAGCTGGCCGGCGCCGACCTGTCGGCCGTGACCGGCCCCGAGGCCAGCGCCCAGGCGCAGGCGCTGGGACAGCGCCTGGCCGAGTTCCCGGACATGCTGTCGGCCGCCGCCGCCGAGCTGGCGCCGCATGCGGTCGCCTTCTACCTGCGCGACCTGGCCGGCGACTTCCACGCCTTCTACAACGCCGACCGCGTGCTGGTGGACGACGAGGCCGTCAAGCGCGCCCGGCTGGCGCTGCTGGCCGCCACGCGCCAGGTGCTGCGCAACGGCCTGGCGGTGATCGGCGTGTCCGCCCCGCGCCGCATGTAAGCAGGCGTCCGGCGTCCCCCGCGCGGGACGCACGGGGCCGTCCGGCCCCGGGGACGATGCCAGTGCTGCCGTTGGCGGCGCTGGCCCTATAATCCCGGCATCACCGAAGAGGACTTCATGCAACAGCAACGCAAGCGCGAGTCGCGCCATGTCCGCCGCAACCAGCAACGCGGCGGTACGTTCCTGGGCCTGGTGCTCGGGCTGATCGTCGGGCTGGCCATCGCCGTGGTGGTCGCCCTGTACATCACCAAGTCGCCGACCCCGTTCCAGCAGAAGAGTGCCCCGCGCCCGAGCGAGCCGGGCAATGTCACCAGCCAGCTGCCGCCGCCGGCCCAGCGTGCCGACGAGGGCCCGAGCGACCCCAACAAGCCGCTGTGGAGCAAGACCCCGGCCAAGCCGGTGGGCCAGCCACCCGAGCCGGAACCGAAGCCGAACGGCCGTTCCGGCCAGAACGGCCAGCAACCCCCGGTGGCCGTCGCCCGTCCGGCCGAGAAGCCGGTGGAAAAGCCCGCGGAGAAGCCCGTGGAGAAGCCGGCTGACAAGCCCGTCGCCAGCAAGCCGGCCGAGAAGCCGGTGGCCGACCCGATCGCCGAGATCGCCCAGGCCGATGCCAACAAGGTGGGCTACCTGCTGCAGGTGGGCGCGTTCCGCTCGTCGGACGACGCCGACCGCCAGAAGGCCAACCTGGCGATGCAGGGCTTCGAAGCCAGGATCACCGAACGCGATGTCAACGGCGTCAAAATGTACCGGGTGCGCCTGGGGCCGTTCAACCGCATCGAAGACATGAACAAGGCACGCGACCGGCTGCAGTCGTCCGGCTTCGAGGCCTCGGTGATCCGCTTCACCAAGCAGTAAGCCGGACCGCAGGGTCAGGCGTTATTCCGGTCGTGCCGGCGGCACTGGCTGTCATCGCCGGTAACCGCCGCAACACGTTGTCACCAGAAGCGGCCGGCGTTCCGCTGAACCGGACGCCGCCGCCGCTGTCATACGCTCATCGTCCAAACCGCAAGGCCGCACCAAGATGAAAAAACTCGCCGCACTGTTCGCCATGTTCGCCGCCGTGGGCGGCCTGCTGATGTCCGCCCCGTCCCGGGCGGCGCCCGCCGAGGGCAAGGAATACCAGGTCCTGAAGGCGGCCCAGCCGGTCGCCGCGGGCAAGATCGAGGTGACCGAGTTCTTCTGGTACGGCTGCCCGCACTGCTACGATTTCGAGCCGGATCTGGAAGCCTGGGTCAAGAAGCAGGGCAGCAACGTGGTCTTCAAGCGCGTGCCGGTCGCGTTCCGTGACGACCTGCTGCCGCACACCAAGATCTTCTATGCGCTGGAAGCCATCGGCAAGCTCGACGCCATGCACACCAAGGTCTTCAACGCCATCCACGTGGACCGCAAGCGCATGACGGACCCCAACGAGATCGCCGACTTCATGGCCAAGAACGGTGTGGACCGCAAGGCCTTCCTGGACGCCTACAACTCGTTCACGGTGACCACCAACTCACAGCGCGCCAACAAGATCGCCGACGCCTACAAGATCGACGGCGTGCCGACCGTGGTGGTGCAGGGCAAGTACGTGACCTCTCCGTCGATTGCCGGCAACAAGCAGGGCGCGATCCAGACCATGGATTACCTGGTTGATCAGGTGAAGACGAAGAAGATGTAATCTGCTGGCGACCTTCGCCAGCCGAGGGTTATCCAACACCTGTAGCAAGCCAAACGGCTGGTATCCTGTACCAGCCGTTTCTTATTTCAGACCGCAACCCAGCCTTCATGCGTCCTCTCAAAGTCTTCCTGACCGGCGCCTCCAGCGGCCTGGGCCAGGCTCTCGCGCGCGAATACGCGTCGCAAGGCGCCATCCTCGGGCTGGTGGCGCGCCGCGAGGACGCGCTGCGCGAGTTTGTCGCCACGCTGGCCAACCCGGGCGCGGTGCGCGTCTATGGCGCCGATGTGCGCGATGCCGACGCCATGGTGCGTGCCGCTGAAGACTTCCTCGGCCATTTCGGCTGTCCGGACGTGGTGATCGCCAATGCCGGAGTCTCGGTCGGCACCGTCGCCAGCGAGCGCGAGGACCTCGACGCCTTCCGCCAGGTGATGGATACCAACTGGTTCGGCGTGCTGACCACCTTCCAGCCGTTCATGCACGCGATGCAGGCGCGCGAGCCCGGCCACTTCGGGCGCCGCGGCACGCTGGTGGGCATTGCCAGCGTCGCCGGCGTGCGCGGCCTGCCGGGCGCGGGCGCCTACAGCGCGTCCAAGTCGGCGGTGATCAAGCTGCTGGAAAGCCTGCGGCTGGAGCAGCGCGCGCACGGCATCCGCGTGGTCACGATCGCGCCTGGCTATATCCGCACGCCGATGACCGCGCACAACCCGTACCGCATGCCGTTCCTGACCGATGCCGACGTGTTCGCACGCAAGGCCGTGCGCGTGATCGCGGCAGGCCGGCGGTTCCGCGTCATCCCGTGGCCGATGGGCGTGGTGGCGGCGCTGCTGCACGTGATGCCGCGCTGGCTCTACGATGCGCTGGCCGCGGGCGCGCCGCGCAAGCCGCGGCGCGCCGACCCGCCGCAGGAGCCCTGACCATGTGGCGCGACGCCATCGGCCAGCAGCATGCCGCCGCCAGCGGGGTGGTGCGGATCGCGTCGCTGGTGCCGTCGGTGACGGAGTTGCTGTTCGCGCTCGGGATGGCCCGGCAGATGGTGGCGCGCACCGGCTTCTGCATCCACCCGGAACCGGCCGTGCGCGCGGTGCCCAAGGTGGGCGGCACCAAGGACGTGAACGTGGCGCGGCTGCGCGAGCTGGCGCCCACGCACGTGGTGGTCAATATCGATGAGAACCGGCGCGAGACCGTGGACGAGATCCGCGCGTTCGTGCCCAATGTGATCGTCACCCATCCGTGCGCGCCGGAAGACAACCTGGACCTGTACCGGCTGCTGGGCGGGATCTTCGGCTGCCACGCCGAGGCCGAGGCGCTGTGTACGGCGCTGCAGGTGCAGCTGGACGCGATCCGCGTGCGCCCGTGGCCGGCGCGCCGCGTGCTGTATGCGATCTGGCAGGACCCGTGGATGACGGTGTCGCGCGACACCTATATCAGCCGCATGCTGGCGCTGGCCAACTGGCAGACCTGGCCGGACGGCGGCGCTGCATTGCAAGCCTGCGTGGGCGGCGACTGCAGCCGCCCCAACGCGCCCGGCGAGCGCTATCCCACCTTCCGCTGGAGCGATGCGCTGGTGCGCGAGCTCGACCTGGTGCTGCTGTCGACCGAGCCCTACCGCTTCACCGAAGACCACGCCGACGCGCTCGAGGGCCAGCTTGGCAAGCCGGTGCTGCTGGTCGACGGCGAGATGCTGTCCTGGTACGGCAGCCGCGCCATCGACGGGGTGCGCTACCTGGCGGCGCTGGCGGCCGCCAACTAAGCCCTGCTAAGCCAGTCAGGCCGCGCGGAAGCGGATCACGCCGTCGTCGCCGGTTTCCCGCACCAGCTCGCCGCGGTGCCACAGGCAGTGCAGGTGGGCCAGCGACTCGCCCATGGCGAAGGTCATCTGGTGGATGTCGAACTGGCGCTTGAAGATCACGCTGACGATGTCGTGCGCGCTGCAGCCCTTCTCGCCGCAGGCTTCGAGCGTTTCGGCGAGGCGGTCGGCATGGTGCTCGCGCAGCTGCATGATGCGGGTATGCAGGTTGCGGAAGGGGCGGCCGTGCGAGGGCAGGATCAGCACGTCCTGCGGCAGCGGCTCATACTTGCCGAGCGAATCCAGGTAGAGCTGCAGCGAATTGCCTTCGGGCTCCATGTCGAACACGCTGACATTGGTCGAGATGCGCGGCAGCACCATGTCGCCGGAGATCAGCACATTGGTGGCGGCGTTGTACAGCGCCACGTGCTCGGGCGAATGGCCGAAGCCGGTGATCACGCGCCAGGCCGAGGTCGCCGCATCGGTGCCGATCCGCACCGTGTCGCCTTCCATCATGCGGCGGTACTGCGCCGGCAGGTCCGGCACCAGCGACGGGTAGTAGGTCTTGCGCGCGCGCAGCTTTTCCTGGCTGTCGGCATCGGTCAGGCCGTGCAGCGCGAAGTGCGCGGCGGCGGCGTCGCCGCCCGCGCTGGAGCCGGCACCGGTGCCGCTGCCCATCACGCGCGCGCTCATGTAGTCGCCCAGGCTCATCCACAGCCGCACGCCGAAGCGCTTGCACAGCCAGTGCGCCAGGCCGACGTGGTCGGGGTGGCTGTGCGTCACCAGCACGCGCACCACCGGCAGGCCTTCCAGCTCATTGGCGAAGATGGTCTCCCAGTGGCCCTTGATGATGTCGTTGGTGATGCCGCAGTCGATGATGGTCCAGCCGTCGCGGCCGTCCAGGCGATCGCGCAGCAGCCACAGGTTGATATGGTCGAGCGCGAACGGCAGCGGCATGCGCAGCCAGTAGACGCCGGGGGCGACTTCCTGCTTGGAGCCGGGCTCGGGCATGGTGTCGCCGAACGGGTATTGGAGCTGGTGTTCGAGTGCGTTCATGAGGAGTCTCGTGGTCGAAGCCTGGCGCCAGGGCGCGGGCTTTCTCGTTCTGCCGCCACGCCCGGCCCGAAAGACCTGGGGCGTGAAAGCACCGGTTGCCAGCCGTCCTGGTTGACGCTAACGTAAACGTCAATCATACGGCTCGTTTCCATCTTAAGCGAAAACTTGACTTCACAACGAACGACCGTTCACTTTCTTTGGGCAGGCTATGTCAGCGACGCCAGCGGCGGCTTCCGCCACCTACACCATCACCGACCTTGCGCGTGAATTCGACATCACGCCCCGGGCCATCCGTTTCTATGAGGACCAGGGCCTGCTGTCGCCGGAGCGCGAAGGGCCGGGCGGGCGCAAGCGGGTCTACAACGGCCGTGAACGGACCCGGCTGAAGCTGACACTGCGTGGCAAGAGGTTAGGGCTTACTCTCAATGAGATCCGGGAGATCCTTGATCTCTACGAGTCACCGCGCGACACTGCCCCGCAGCTGGATCGCTTCCTGCACTCGCTGGCGGCGCACCGGCGCACGCTGGAGCGGCAGATGGAAGACCTGCAGGCACAACTGGCCGAGATCGACCAGCATGAGCGGCAGTGCAGGGCCTTGCTGGCCGCGCAGACCGGCAAGCCACAGCCGGCCACGGAAGGCGGCGATGCGCCGGCCCGGACCACCGCCGCCTGAAGCGTCACTTCCCCCGGCATCCGTGCCGGATAGGATTGACGTTTACGTAAACGTCAATAGAATACCCGGACAGCACGCGCAGCCTGTGGCTGCCCGGCGACCCAACGTTTTCACACCGGAACTCCGCCATGACGTCATCCAACGCCAGTGCCGTACCCGCTGAACCAGGATCGCTGCCCGCCGCGCGCGCCGACGCCATCGCCACCAGCTTTTCCCGCCAGGGGCTGATGACCACCTTTGGCGCGACCCTGCGGCGGGTGGACCGCGGCGAGGTCGAGCTGGCGATGCCGTGGTCCGACGGCGTGACCCAGCAGCACGGCTTCTTCCACGGCGGCGCGGTGGGTGCGCTGGCAGACAGCGCCTGTGGCTACGCCGCGCTGACGATGGTGGGCGAAGATGAGGCGGGCCTGACCGCCGAATACAAGATCAACCTGCTGTCCCCCGCCCAGGGCGAACGCCTGGTGGCGGTGGGACGGGTCCTCAAGCCCGGGCGCACGCTGATCGTGGCGCAGGGCGATGTCTATGTCGAGCAGGACGGCCGCCGCAAGCAGGTGGCCACCATGCTGATGACGCTGTGCGTGGTCAAGACACTGGGCCACGTCTGAACTGACGGATCCGGCCACCCATCCGGAACCCGACACACATACCGATTCCAAACAGGAGACCATCATGACCGAACTGCCAGGCCTGAAATTCGATCTGGGCGAAGACATCGAGATGCTGCGCAACTCCGTGCGCGACTGGGCCCAGGCCGAACTGGCCCCGCGCGCCGCTGAAATCGACCGCACCGACCAGTTCCCGATGGATGCCTGGAAGAAGATGGGCGACCTGGGCGTGCTCGGCATCACGGTGGCCGAGGAATACGGCGGCGCCAACATGGGCTACCTGGCGCACATGATCGCGATGGAAGAAATCAGCCGCGCCTCGGCCTCGGTGGGCCTGTCTTACGGCGCGCATTCCAACCTGTGCGTGAACCAGATCCATCGCAACGGCACGCCGGCGCAGAAGGCAAAGTACCTGCCCAAGCTGGTGTCGGGCGAATGGATCGGCGCGCTGGCGATGAGCGAACCCAACGCCGGCTCCGACGTGGTCAGCATGAAGCTGCGCGCGGAGCTCAAGGGCGACCGCTACGTGCTCAACGGCACCAAGATGTGGATCACCAACGGCCCGGACTGCGACGTGCTGGTGGTCTACGCCAAGACCGAGCCCGACCTGGGCGCGCGCGGCATGACCGCATTTATCGTCGAGAAGGGCATGAAGGGCTTCTCGGTGGCGCAGAAGCTGGACAAGCTGGGCATGCGCGGCTCGCACACCGGCGAACTGGTGTTCCAGGACGTGGAAGTGCCGGTCGAGAACATCCTCGGCGCCGAGAACGGCGGCGCCAAGGTGCTGATGAGCGGGCTGGACTACGAGCGCGCGGTGCTGTCGGGCGGACCGGTCGGGATCATGCAGGCGTGCATGGACGTGGTTACCCCGTATATCCACGACCGCAAGCAGTTCGGCCAGAGCATCGGCGAGTTCCAGCTGATCCAGGGCAAGGTGGCGGACATGTACACCACGCTGCAGGCCGCGCGCAGCTACCTGTACACGGTCGGCAAGAACCTGGACGGGCTGGGCAGCGACCACGTGCGCCAGGTGCGCAAGGACTGCGCCGCGGTGATCCTGTACACGGCCGAGAAGGCCACCTGGATGGCGGGCGAGACCGTGCAGATCCTGGGCGGCAACGGCTATATCAATGAATACCCGGCCGGCCGCCTGTGGCGCGACGCCAAGCTGTACGAGATCGGCGCCGGCACTTCGGAGATCCGCCGCATGCTGATTGGCCGCGAGCTGTTCGCGGAAACCATGTAAAGCGCAAGGGGGCGCCGAAATCACCCGGAGCCCCCGCCCGAACCCCATTACAATCTCAGTACCCGTCGCAAGACCTCTCGCAGTATTGCCCCCGGCCCCCGTCGACCCATGTCCCACTTCCCCAAACTGCTCTCCTCGCAGATTGCCTTCGATGTGGCGAGAACGATGCTCGACGGGTTCGACAAGCACTACCGCCTGTTCCGCGAGGTCAGCCACCAGGCCAAGCTCAAGTTCGAGGCCGGCGACTGGCACGGGCTGCAGCAGATCCAGCGCGACCGCATTGCGTTCTACAACGAGCGCGTGCGCGAATCGAGCGTGATCCTGGAAGACGAGTACGACGCCGAGAATATCGAGGACGAGATCTGGCAGCAGATCAAGCTGCACTACATCGGCCTCCTGACCAATCACCACCAGCCCGAGCTGGCCGAGACCTTCTTCAACTCGGTCTGCACGCGCATCCTGCACCGCTCGTACTTCAACAACGATTTCATCTTCGTGCGCCCGGCGATCTCGACCGAGTACATCGAGAACGAGGAATCGCCCACGCGCCCGACCTTCCGCGCCTACTACCCGGGCAGCCGCGAGGGCATGGCCGCGTGCTTCGAGCGCATCGTGCACAACTTCCAGCTGGAGAGCCCGTTCGAGGACCTGCCGCGCGATATCGGCTACGTGGTGCGCGCGGTCAGCGAGCATTTCGGCGACCTGCGCATCGCGCCGAATTTCCAGATCCATACGCTGTCTTCGCTGTTCTTCCGCAACAAGGCGGCCTTCATCATCGGCCGCATCCTGAACGGCGACCACACCTTCCCGCTGGCAATCCCGATCCTGCACGGCCCCTCGGGCAAGCTGATGCTGGACACGGTGCTGCTGAAGAAGGAACAGCTGCTGATCCTGTTCTCGTTCACGCACTCCTACTTCATGGTCGACATGGAGATCCCGTCGGCCTACGTGACCTTCCTGCGCGACATCATGCCGCGCAAGCCGCGCGCGGAGATCTATACCTCGCTGGGTCTGCAGAAGCAGGGCAAGAACCTGTTCTACCGCGACTTCCTGCACCACCTGCAGCATTCGTCGGACAAGTTCATCGTTGCGCCCGGCATCCGCGGGCTGGTGATGCTGGTGTTCACGCTGCCGTCGTACCCGTACGTGTTCAAGGTCATCAGGGACTTTTTCCCGGCGCCCAAGGAAACCACGCGCGAGCTGGTCAAGTCCAAGTACCAGCTGGTCAAGCAGCACGACCGCGTGGGCCGCATGGCGGATACGCTGGAGTACTCCGACGTGGCCTTCCCGCTCTCGCGCTTCGACGATGCGCTGGTGCGCGAGTTCGAGCAGCACGCGCCGTCGATGATCGAATACCAGCGCGGCAAGGACGGCGGCGAAGAGATCGTGGTGCGCCACGTCTATATCGAGCGCCGCATGACGCCGCTGAACATCTATCTGACGGAGGGCTCCGACGCGCAGGTCGAGCACGGCGTGATCGAATACGGCAACGCCGTCAAGGAGCTGATCGCCGCGAACATCTTCCCGGGAGACATGCTGTACAAGAACTTCGGCGTCACGCGCCACGGGCGCGTGGTGTTCTACGACTACGACGAGATCGAATACCTGACCGACTGCAACATCCGCGACGTGCCGCAGCCGCGCAACGAGGAAGAGGAGATGTCGGGCGAGGTCTGGTACACGGTGCGTCCGCACGATATCTTTCCCGAGACCTTCCGCACCTTCCTGCTGGGCGACACGCGCGTGCGCGCGGCGTTCCTGCGCCACCATGCGGACTTTTTCGAACCTGCCATGTGGCAGAGCCACAAGGACCGGCTGCTGGCCGGACATGTTCATGACTTCTTTGCCTATCACAGTTCAGAGCGATTCATTCACCGCTACGGCGAAGCTGGCAGCGCGCAGGGCGCCGCTGCCGTTCCCGATCCTGGTCCCGCAAGGAGGGTCGCATGACTGACGCCATCGCCCAGCTGTTCCGCAACAACCGCGAGTGGGTTGACCGGGTCAACGCCGAAGACCCCACCTTCTTCATGCGCCTGGCCAACCAGCAGGCGCCCGAGTACCTGTGGATCGGCTGCTCCGATTCGCGCGTGCCGGCCAACCAGATCCTGGGCCTGGCCCCGGGCGAGGTGTTCGTCCACCGCAATATCGCCAACGTGATCGCGCACAGCGACCTGAACGCGCTGGCGGTGATCCAGTTCGCGGTAGAGGTGCTCAAGGTGCGCCATATCACCGTGGTGGGCCACTACGGCTGCGGCGGTGTCAAGGTCGCGCTCAAGCGCGAGCGCATCGGCCTGGCCGACAACTGGCTGCGCCATGTGCGCGACGTGGCCGACAAGCACGAGGCCTATCTCGGCACGCTGCTGCGCGAAGACGACGCCCATACCCGGCTGTGCGAGCTCAATGTGATCGAGCAGGTCAACAACGTCTGCCAGACCACCGTGCTCCAGGACGCCTGGACCCGCGGCCAGGCCGTGACTGTGCATGGCTGGGTCTACGGCGTGTCCGACGGCCTGCTGCGCGACCTGGGCATGGCCGCCAGCAGCAACGACGAACTGCACGAGCAGCTGGCCGCGGCCTACCGCCAGTACGGCGATCCGCCGCAGGCGTCGATCCGCTGACCGGCCCCACCCGACACCGCTTCTTCATACACCGATCCAGGAGACCCGACATGGAAGAGATCGTCATCGTTTCAGCCGCCCGCACGCCGATGGCTGCGTTCCAGGGCGAATTCGCCAGCGTCACCGCGCCCCAGCTGGGCGCCGTGGCCATCCGCGCCGCCGTAGAGCGCGCCGGCCTTAAGCCCGAGCAGGTGGAAGAAGTGGTGTTCGGCTGCGTGCTGCCGGCCGGCCAGGGCCAGGCCCCGGCACGCCAGGCCGCGCTGGGCGCGGGCCTGCCGCTGGGCGTGGGCTGCACCACCGTCAACAAGATGTGCGGCTCGGGCATGCGCGCGGCCATGACCGTCTACGACGGGCTGATCGCGGGCTCGTTCGATGTCGCCATTGCCGGCGGCATGGAGAGCATGACCAATGCGCCGTACCTGGTGCCGAAGGGCCGCGGCGGCTACCGCATCGGCCACGGCATGATCTACGACCACATGATGCTGGACGGCCTGGAAGACGCCTATGACAAGGGCCGCGCCATGGGCACCTTCGGCGAGGACTGCGCCGCCAAGTACGGCTTTACGCGCGAGCAGCAGGACGAATTCGCGATGGAAAGCGTGCGCCGTGCGCAGCAGGCCACCGAGAACGGCGACTTCCGCTGGGAGATTGCGCCAGTGACCGTGTCCGGCAAGGGCGGCGACACCGTGATCGACACCGACGAAGGTCCGCGCCGCATCAAGCTCGACAAGATCCCCTCGCTCAAGCCCGCCTTTGCCAAGGACGGCACCATCACCGCGGCCTCGTCGTCGTCCATCAACGATGGCGCCTCGGCGCTGGTGATGATGCGCGCCTCCACCGCGAAGCAGCTCGGCCTGCAGCCGATCGCACGCATGCTGGGCCACACCACCCACGCGCAGGCGCCGGGCTGGTTCACCACCGCACCGGTCGAGGCCATCGCCAAGCTGTACCGCAAGCTGGACTGGACCACCGACAGCGTCGACCTGTTCGAGATCAACGAGGCCTTTGCCGTGGTGCCGATGGCGGCCATGCACGACCTCAAGATCGCGCGCGACAAGGTCAATATCCACGGCGGCGCCTGCGCGCTGGGCCACCCGATCGGCGCCTCGGGCGCACGCATCATGACCACGCTGATCGGCGCGCTGCGCAAGACCGGAGGCAAGCGCGGCGTGGCGAGCCTGTGCATTGGCGGCGGCGAGGCTACCGCGGTCGGTATTGAGATTCTCTGACGTAGTTCTGCGCCCCCTCTCCCTCATAAAGGGGGAGGGGAGCAAAGACCCAGGCAGTTCGCTGAACCCAAGTCGCCAGTCAAAGGAGCACAGCCTTGCCAACCGTCCTGATCCTCGGTGCCTCGCGCGGCATCGGCCTTGAATTCGTGCGCCAGTACCGTGCCGACGGCTGGCGCGTCATCGCGGCGGCGCGTACGCCCGAAGGCGTCGGCGCGCTGCAGGCGCTGGGTGCCGAAGCTCACCAGGTCGACCTGACCGATGCCGGCGCGGTCGCGGGCCTGGGCTGGAAGCTCGACGGCGAAGCCCTCGACGTGGCGATCTACAACGCCGGCGTGCTGGGGCCCCGCACCGAAGGCGCGCAGCCGGTCACGCCGCAGGAATTCGACCGGGTGATGCATGTCAACGTGCTTGGCCCGATGATGGCGCTGCCGCTGCTGCTGCCCTACGTCGAAGCGGGCCAGTCCGGCCACGGCGGGGTGCTGGCGGTGCTGTCCTCGCGCATGGGCAGTATCACCGCGATGGAGCACAGCACCAGCTGGCTGTACCGCGTCAGCAAGGCCGGCGCCAATGCGGCGCTGCGCGCGGTCTCGCTCGATGCGCGCCACGCCACCTGCGTCGCGCTGCACCCGGGCTGGGTCAAGACCGACATGGGCGGCCAGGAAGCCGACCTGACCGTGCAGCAGAGCGTCAAGGGCATGCGCCAGTTGCTGGCCGGCGTCAAGCGGCGCGACAACGGCACCTTCCATAACTACGACGGCACGCCCATCCCCTGGTAAGCGCGCCCGCACACTGATCACCGAACCGACATGCTGCTGACCCCCGAACAGGAAATGATCCGCGACGCCGTGCGCCAGTTCGCGCAGGAAGTGATCGCGCCGCAGGCCGCGCAGTGGGACCGCGACAAGACCTTCCCCAAGGATGTGCACCGCGAGCTGGCGGCGCTGGGCGCCTACGGCGTTGCGGTGCCGGAGGAATACGGCGGCGCCGGCCTGGACTACCTGTCGCTGGCGCTGATCCTGGAAGAGATCGCGGCCGGCGATGGCGGCACCTCCACCGTCATCAGCGTCAACAACTGCCCGGTGTGCAGCATGCTGATGTCGTTCGCCAGCGAGGCGCAGAAGCAGCAGTGGCTGGTGCCGCTGGCGCGCGGCGAGATGCTGGGCGCGTTCTGCCTGACCGAGCCGCACGTGGGCTCGGACGCGTCGGCGCTGCGCACCAGCGCGGTACGCGACGGCGACCACTATGTACTCAACGGCGTCAAGCAGTTCATCACCAGCGGCCAGAACGCCGACGTGGCGATCGTGCTGGCCGTGACCGACAAGGCTGCCGGCAAGCGCGGCATCAGCGCCTTTATCGTGCCGACTTCGACCCCGGGCTACGTGGTGGCGCGGCTGGAAGACAAGCTCGGCCAGCACTCGTCGGACACCGCGCAGATCCTGTTCGAGGACTGCCGCGTGCCGGCGGCCAACCTGCTGGGCGACGAGGGCGGCGGCTACAAGATGGCGCTGTCCGGCCTGGAAGGCGGGCGCATCGGCATCGCCTCGCAGAGCATCGGCATGGCGCGCGCCGCGTTCGAGGCCGCGCTGGCCTATGCCAAGGAGCGCGAGAGCTTCGGCCAGCCGCTGTTCCAGCACCAGGCGGTGCAGTTCCGCCTGGCCGAGATGGCCACCCGCATCGACGTGGCGCGCCAGATGGTGTGGCACGCCGCCGCGCTGCGCGACGCCGGCCGCCCCTGCCTGAAGGAAGCGGCCATGGCCAAGCTCTTTGCCAGCGAGATGGCCGAGCGGGTGTGCTCGGATGCGATCCAGGTGTTTGGCGGCTACGGCTACGTCAGCGACTTCCCGGTGGAGCGCATCTACCGCGACGTGCGCGTGTGCCAGATCTACGAGGGCACCAGCGATATCCAGAAGATCCTGATCGCGCGCGCGCTGGCCTAGCTATGCGCGTACGATGGGGGTGCGGCCGCGAAGGCGGCGCGCCTCCCTGATCCCAGTACCGGCAACCACAACAAGAAGGGCCCCGACATGACCGCAGCGATCGACTTCTACTTTGATTTCTCTTCGCCTTACGGCTACTTTGCCAGTACCCGCATCGACGACCTGGCGCAGAAGTACGGGCGCATCGTTGCCTGGCATCCCATCCTGCTGGGCGTGGTGTTCAAGACCACCGGCGCCTCGCCGCTGCCGCAGCTGCCGCTCAAGGGCGATTATTCGTGGCGCGACTTCGAGCGCACCGCGCGCTTCCACGGCATCGAATACAAGCGCCCCACGCATTTCCCGCTGCCCACCACGCACGCCGCGCGTGCCATGCTGTGGCTGCAGAACCACCACGGCGACGACATCGCCACGGCCTTTGCCAAGTCGGTGTACCGCGCGCTGTTCGTCGACGACATCAATATCGCCGAGCCGGCCGAGATCATGAAGCTGGCCGAGCCGCTGGGCGTGGACGTGCAGGCGCTGGATGCCGGCGCCACCAGCTACCAGATCAAGGACCAGCTCAAGGCCGAGATCGACGTGGCGATGGCCAAGGGCGTGTTCGGCTCGCCCTTCGTCATCATCGACGGCGAGCCGTTCTGGGGCTTCGACCGCTTCGACCAGGTCGAGGCCTACCTGAAGAGCCGCCGCCAGACTGAACTCAGGGCCGTGCCGAGCCTGGACACCAAGGAAAAGAAACCCGCATGACTGCAGCAACCCGTGGCCATTCCGGCCGATTCGATTGCGTGATCTTCGACTGCGACGGCGTGCTTGTCGACAGCGAGCCCATCGTCAACCGCGTGCTCAACCAGATGCTGAACGAGCTTGGCATCGAGATCTCGCTGGAAGACTCCACGCGCCTGTTCCTCGGCCGCGCCGTGCGCGAGGAGCTGGACATGATCGCGCGCATGCGCGGCGCGCCGCTGCCCGAGAACTGGCTGTCGACCTGGCTGGCCCGCCGTAACGCGGTGCTGGAAGCCGAAGTCGTCGCGGTGGCGCATGTGCGCGAGGCGATTGGCAAGATCGCCGCCACCGGCATGCCGGTGTGCGTGGCGTCGGGTGCGGACCGCATCAAGGTCAAGCTGCAACTGACCAGGACCGGCCTGGTCGAGCTGTTCCAGCAGGATGAGCGCGAGCACATCTTCTCCGCCACCGAAGTGGCGCGCAGCAAGCCCGCGCCCGATGTGTACCTGCTGGCCGCGCGCACCATGGGCGTGGAGCCGGCGCGCTGCGCCGTGGTGGAAGACAGCCCGACCGGCGTGACCGCGGGCGTGGCCGCCGGCATGACGGTGTTCGGCTACGCCGAGCGCAACGATGCCGCGCTGCTGCGCGAGGCCGGCGCGGGCACCATCTTCACCGATATGCGCGACCTGCCGGAGCTGGTGGGATGACGGCGAAAGCGGCAGGCCGCCTGGCCAAGGCCGGACCGGTACCGTGCCCGTGCGGCAGCGCGGACTATGCCGCCTGCTGCGGCCGCTTCCATCGTGGCGAGGCACTGCCGCCCAATGCCGAGGCGCTGATGCGCTCGCGCTACAGCGCCTATGTGCTGAACGACATGGAATGGCTGCGGCAGACCTGGCATGCATCGACCTGCCCGGCCGACCTGTTGCCGGATACCGCCACACGCTGGCTGGGGCTTACGGTGAAGGCGCATGCGCAGCAGGACGACACGCATGCCGAAGTGGAATTCGTGGCACGCTACAAGGTAGGCGGGCGCGCCTGGCGGCTGCATGAGCGCAGCCGCTTTGTCTGCGAAGCGCGCGCGCCCGGCGAAGCGCCGCGCTGGCTTTATGTGGATGGGGACATGATCGGGGAGGCACCATGAGCATCGAGAAGCGGAACGAGCCTGAGTACCTGCTGTATTGCTTTGCCCAGTCCGGCAATGCCTACAAGGTGGCGCTGCTGCTGGAAACCGTCGGCGTGCAGCGCGGCCAGCAGCTGTGGCAGCCGCGCTTCGTCGATTTCTTCAATGGCGAGACCCGTACGCCCGAGTACCGCGCCATCAACGTGATGGGCGAGGTGCCGGTGCTGGAGTTCGGCGGCCAGCGCCTGTCGCAGTCCGGTGCCATCCTGGAAACGCTGGCCACGCGCCTCGATGCCTACGGCCCGCGCGACGAGGCCGAGCGCGCCGAGGTGCTGCGCTGGCTGCTGTTCGACAACCACAAGTTCACCTCCTACACCGCGACCTACCGCTTCATGCGCAACTTCGCCAGGTCGCCGGACCCGGCCGTGCTGGAGTTCTTCCGCGCGCGCTGCGAAGGCGCGTGGAACGTGCTCAACGCGCACCTGGCCGGGCGAGCATTCCTGCTGGGCGAGCGCGCCACCATCGCGGACTTCTCGCTGGCGGGCTACGTCTTCTTCGACGACGAGATCGGCGTGCACTGGCGCAAGGAGTATCCGCATATCCACGCCTGGGCCGAGCGCATCCGTGCGCTGCCGGGATGGAAGCATCCCTATGACCTGATGCCGGGGCACCCGCTGCCCAGGCACGCAGGCTGAGTCTGGCCGCTGGCAGGACGGCGAAAACCAATATCAAGCAGGAAGAGACACAGATGCCCACCCTGGAAACCAAACTCAACGCCCGCTCCGAATCCTTCAAGGCCAACGCTGAGTCGATGCAGGCCCTGGTGGCCGACCTCAAGGCCAGGATCGCGAAGCTGGCTGAAGGCGGCGGCGAAGACGCGCGCAACAAGCACCTGTCGCGCGGCAAGCTGCTGCCGCGCGAGCGCGTGCAGCAGCTGCTGGATCCGGGCACCCCGTTCCTGGAGCTGTCGCAGCTGGCCGCGTACGACATGTACGACAATGCCGCGCCGGGCGCGGGCATCATCACCGGCATCGGCCGCGTGGCCGGGCAGGAGTGCGTGATCGTCTGCAATGACGCCACCGTCAAGGGCGGCACCTACTACCCGATGACGGTCAAGAAGCATGTGCGCGCGCAGGAGATCGCCGAGGAGAACAACCTGCCGTGCATCTACCTGGTGGATTCCGGCGGCGCCAACCTGCCCAACCAGGACGATGTGTTCCCCGACCGCGACCACTTCGGCCGCATCTTCTACAACCAGGCCAACCTGTCCAAGCGGGGCATCCCGCAGATCGCGGTGGTGATGGGATCGTGCACCGCCGGCGGCGCCTACGTGCCCGCGATGAGCGACGAGTCCATCATCGTCAAGAACCAGGGCACCATCTTCCTGGGCGGCCCGCCGCTGGTGAAGGCCGCGACCGGCGAGGAGGTCAGCGCCGAAGACCTGGGTGGCGCCGACGTGCATACGCGCCTGTCGGGCGTGGCTGACTACTTCGCGCAGAACGACCACCACGCGCTGTCGCTGGCGCGCAATATCGTGCAGCACCTGAACCGGCGCAAGCCGGACCAGATCCGCCTGCACGAGCCGGTCGAGCCGCTGTACCCGGTGCAAGAACTCTACGGCGTGATCCCGACCGACACGCGCAAGCCCTATGACGTGCGCGAGGTGATCGCGCGCCTGGTCGACGGCTCCGAGTTCGACGAGTTCAAGGCGCGCTACGGCACCACGCTGGTGTGCGGGTTCGCGCGCATCTGGGGCTACCCGGTCGGCATCGTCGCCAACAACGGCATCCTGTTCTCCGAGTCGGCCCTCAAGGGCGCGCACTTTATCGAGCTGTGCTGCCAGCGCAAGATCCCGCTGGTGTTCCTGCAGAACATCACCGGCTTCATGGTCGGCCGCAAGTACGAGAACGAAGGCATCGCCCGCAACGGCGCCAAGATGGTGACCGCCGTGGCCACCGCGCAGGTGCCCAAGTTCACCGTGATCATCGGCGGCTCGTTCGGCGCGGGCAACTACGGCATGTGCGGGCGCGCCTATTCGCCGCGCTTCCTGTGGATGTGGCCGAACGCGCGCATCTCGGTGATGGGCGGCGAACAGGCCGCCAGCGTGCTGGCGACGGTGCGCCGCGACGGCATCGAGGGCAAGGGTGGCAAGTGGAGCGCGCAAGAGGAAGAGGCGTTCAAGCAGCCGATCCGCGACCAGTACGAGCACCAGGGCCATCCGTACTACGCCAGTGCACGCCTGTGGGACGACGGCGTGATCGACCCGGCGCAGACCCGCACCGTGCTGGGCCTGGGTCTTTCCGCCAGCCTGAATGCACCGATCGACGAGATGAAGTTCGGCGTGTTCCGCATGTAATTGCGGCCACGCCACTACTGCCCCATTACCGCCTTCCACCCCATGCGCAGCGTCGCCCGCCTGCTTTGCAGCCTAGCCCTGGTTACGGCGTTCGCCATGCTGGCGCCGCTGTGCGGGCATGCGCAGACTGCGAACGGAAACGGCAAAGCTGCGCGCATGCGCTTCCAGGAGCAGGTGGTGATGCTGCCCAAGGCGGCGATCCCGTCGCGCATCGACCTGGAAGCCACGGTATTCAAGCCGGCTGGCGACGGGCCGTTCCCGCTGGTGGTGATCAACCACGGCAAGGCGCCGGGCCGGCCCGTCATGCAGGGGCGCGCGCGCTTTCCGGCGCAGAGCCTGGAATTCCTGCGCCGCGGCTATGCCGTGGTGCTGCCGATGCGGCAGGGTTTTGCGCGCTCGGGTGGCGCCTATGTGGGCGGTAGCTGCGACATCGAGACCAACGGCATGATGCAGGCCGACGATGTCGTCGCCACGCTCGACTTCATGGCCACCCAGCCCTATGTGGACATGGAGCGCATTGTCGTGATCGGCCAGTCGCACGGGGGCCTGACCACGATGGCGTTCAGCACCATCGGCTATCCGGGCGTGCTGGGCGTGGTCAATTTTGCGGGCGGGCTGCGCAACCTGAACTGCCCGGACTGGGAAGAGCGCCTGGTGGATGCCTTTGCCAGCTACGGCAGCCTGGCGCGCTACCCGTCGCTGTGGGTGTACGGCGACAACGACAGCTACTGGCCGGTGCCCTTGCCCGGCCGCATGTTCAATGCCTTCAAGGCGCGCGCCACCGGTCCCGCGGCTCAATCACGGCTGGTGGACGTGGGCGAGTTCGGCAACGACTCGCATCGCGTCTTCAGCGCGCGTGAAGGCATCCCGGTGTGGTTGCCGGAAGTCGGCAACTTCTTCCGCTCGCTGGGCCTGCCGTTCGACGCCGGCACCTGAACCGCACCAGACAACTTATCCGCCAACGGAGCGAACCATGGAATTCACCGCACTGACCGTCAATATCGCCAGCCACGTCGCCACCGTCACGCTGAACCGGCCCGATGTGCGCAACGCCTTCAACGAGACCGTGATCGCCGAGCTGACCGGCGCCTTCCGCGCGCTGGGCGACATGGACGAGGTGCGCGCCATCGTGCTGGCCGGCAGCGGCCCGGCCTTCTGCGCCGGCGCCGACCTGAACTGGATGAAGAAGATGGCGGGCTATTCGGACGACCAGAACCGCGCCGATGCGCTGACCCTGGCGCAGATGCTGCACACCATCTGGTCGTGCCCGCGCCCGGTGATCGCGCGCATCCAGGGCGACACCTACGCCGGCGGCATGGGCCTGGTGGCCGCGTGCGATATCGCGGTGGCCGCCGAGCACGCGCACTTCTGCCTGTCCGAGGCGCGCCTGGGCCTGCTGCCCGCCACCATCAGCCCGTATGTGATCCGCGCGCTGGGCGAGCAGGCCGCACGCCGCTACTTCATCACCGCCGAGCGTTTCGACGCCGCCGAGGCGCTGCGCCTGGGCTTTGTGCATACGGTGGTGCCGGCCGAGGCCCTGGACGCCAAGGTTGCCGAACTGGCGACCGCGCTGGTGGCCAACAGCCCGAACGCCGTGCGCGAAAGCAAGCGGCTGGTGCAGGACATCGCCGGGCGCGTGATCGACAACGATTTGCTGGCCGATACCGCGGACCGGATTGCGAAGATCCGGGCGTCGGACGAGGGGCGTGAAGGGGTGAAGTCCTTCCTGGAGAAGCGCTCGCCGTCATGGCGCCCCGCTTGAGTCACACGTCCGGCCTGCCGCAGTGAAAAAAGACTGCTGGCAGGTTGCGTGGAGATCGCGGCACGCTAGCGACAAGAACAGCGCTTCACCCCGATAACGTTCGGCAAATCCGGCCAAAGCGCAGCTAACGCAAAAATATCGCCTTCATTGCCAAGCCCGACAAGACATTCCTAACATGACCCTCCCCAACCTGTCCGCCACCGTTGCACTGCCTGGCCTTGCCGGCAGCGGCGCGCGCGCGGACGGTCAACAAAGGAGGGCTATCTTGGATCACCTGTCCCTTTCCCCAGGCAGCGACGCGAAGGCACTCGGCCAGCGCAGCCGCAACGCCGTCTGGCATCCGTGCACGCGGCTGCGCCCCGACGACGGCGCCGTGCCGCTGGCGATCGTGCGCGGCGTTGGCCCGTGGCTGCATGATGCCGACGGCCGCCGTTATTTCGACGCCACCAGTTCGTGGTGGGTCAACCTGTTCGGCCACGCCAACCCGCGCATCAACGCCGCGCTGGCCAGCCAGCTGGAAACGCTGGAGCACGTGATGCTCGCCGGCTGCACCCACGCCCCGGCGGTGGAACTGGCCGAGCGCCTGTCAGCGCTGACCGGCGGCGCGCTCGGCAATGTCTTCTACGCTTCGGACGGCGCCTCGGCGGTCGAGATCGCGCTGAAGATGAGCTTCCACTACTGGCGCAATACCGGCCTGCCGGCCAAGCGCGAGTTCGTCTGCCTGCGCCACGGCTACCACGGCGAGACCGTGGGCGCGCTCGCGGTGACCGATGTGGAAGTCTTCCGCGATGCCTATGATCCGCTGATCCGCCGAGCACACGTGGTGATGTCGCCCGACGCGCGCCAGGCCGCACCCGGCGAGAGCGCTGCGGACGTGGCTGCCCGCGCCCTGGTGGAGCTGGAAACCCTGCTGCGCGAGCGCGCCGGCCAGATCGCCGCGCTGATCGTCGAGCCGCTGGTGCAGGGCGCCGCCGGCATGGCGATGTACGACCCGTCGTATCTGGATGGCGCGCGCGCACTGTGCGACCGCTACCGGATCCACCTGATCGCCGACGAGATCGCGGTGGGCTGCGGGCGCACCGGCACCTTCTTCGCGTGGGAACAGTCGCGCGCCGGGGAGGTGCCGCTGCCCGCGCACCTGTGGCCCGACTTCCTGTGCCTGTCCAAGGGCATCAGCGGCGGCTACCTGCCGCTGTCGCTGGTGCTGTCGCGCCCGGAGATCCAGCGCGCCTTCGTCGCCGACGAGCTGGCCCGCAGCTTCCTGCATTCGCACTCCTACACCGGCAACCCGCTGGCCTGCCGCGCCGCGCTGGCCACGCTGGACCTGTTCGCGCAGGACGACGTGCTCGCGCGCAACCGCGAGCGCGCGCACTGGCTCGCCGACGGCATGGCCGCGCTGGCCGCCGACGCGCGCCTGCGGCACGTGCGCCAGCGCGGGCTGATCTGGGCCGCCGATGTGCGCGATGACGTCGCCGGCGCCGACTTTGCCGCGCGCTTCCATCAGGCCGCGCGCGAGCGCGAGCTGCTGGTGCGCCCGATCGGCAATACGCTGTACGTGATGCCGCCCTACGTCTTCGATGCCGCGCAGGCACGCTGGCTGGGCGAGCAGATGCTGGCCACGCTCGACGATGTGACCACCGATGTGACTACGGCCCGGGAGGTGCGCCATGCTGCTTGAACAACTGAGGCAGGCCGCCGAACAGCGCCACGCTCTGGCCCTGACGCGCCGCCGCCGCGTTGCCCACACTGCCTGCGCGCCGCACCAGGCCGTGGGCGAGGACGGGTCCGAGCCGGAATCGCTGCTGACCTTCTGCAGCAACGACTACATGGGGCTGGCCAACCACCCGGAAGTGATCGCCGCGCTGGTGGAAGGCGCGCAGCGCTATGGCGCCGGCAGCGGGGCCTCGCACCTGGTCAGCGGGCATTCGCTGGCGCACACCCAGCTGGAAGCGGAACTGGCGCGCTGGCTCGCCCCGCATATCCCGCATGCGCGCACGCTGTATTTCTGCACCGGCTACATGGCCAACATGGCGGTGCTGACCGCGCTGGGCACGGCGGGCGCCACGCTGTTCTGTGAGTCGCTCAATCATGCCTCGCTGATCGATGGGGCGCGGCTCGCGCGTGCCGACGTGCAGCGCTACCCGCATTGCGACACCGCCGCGCTGGAAGCGCTGCTGGCGGCCAGCACCAGCGAGCGCAAGCTGATCGTGACCGACAGCGTGTTCAGCATGGACGGCAACGTCGCGCCGCTGCGCAAGCTGCTGGAACTGGCCGAGCGCCATGATGCCTGGATCATCGTCGATGACGCCCACGGCTTCGGCGTGCTGGGCGAGCAGGGCCACGGCGTGCTGGAAGCGCTGGGACTGTCGTCCGAGCGGCTGATCTATGTCGGCACGCTCGGCAAGGCCGCCGGCGTGGCGGGCGCCTTCGTCGCCGCGCACGAGACCATCATCGAACACCTGGTCAACACCGCGCGGCCCTATATCTACACCACGGCCGCGCCGCCGGCAGTCGCGCATGCGCTGCTGGCCAGCCTGGCGATCCTCGAAGGAGAAGAGGGCAGGCAACGCCGGGCGCAACTGACGCGCTGCATCGGCATGCTGCGCGAGGGGCTGGCCCAGCTGGCTGCCATCGCGGGCTGGACGCTGGGCGACAGCGAGACCGCGATCCAGCCGCTGATCGTCGGCGACAACGGCGCCGCGCTGGCGCTGTCGGCCACGCTGGAGGCGGATGGCATCCGCGTCGGCGCGATCCGGCCGCCGACCGTGCCGGAAGGCACCGCGCGGCTGCGCATCACGCTGTCGGCTGCGCACACCGAAGGCGATGTGCGGCGCCTGCTGGATGCCCTGAGCGCCGCCGTGGCGCAGCGGGAGGTCGCATGAGCACGCGCGCGCCTTTTGCCTGCTTTGTCACCGGCACCGATACCGGCATCGGCAAGACCCACGCCAGCGCCACGCTGCTGCATGCGCTCCATGCCGCCGGCTACCGCACCGCGGGCATGAAGCCCGTGGCCAGCGGCAGTGAGTGGCGCGACGGCCATTGGCACAACGACGACGTGGCGCAGCTGCGCGCCGCCAGCTCGGTGGCGGTGCCGCTGGGCCAGACCTGCCCGTTCCTGCTGCGCACGCCGTGCTCGCCGCACCTGGCCGCCGCGCACGAGGGCGTGCGCATCACGCGCGCGCCGATCCGCACCGCCTTCGATGCGCTGCGCCGCCAGGCAGATGCGGTGGTGGTGGAGGGCGTGGGCGGTTTCAACGTGCCGCTCGACGCAGGCGCGGTGCGCTGGAACACCGCCGACCTGGCGGTAATGCTGGCGGTACCGGTGGTGATGGTGGTCGGCATCCGGCTCGGCTGCCTGAACCACGCCGTGCTGACCGCCGAAGCCATCCGCGCGCGCGGCCTGCCGCTGGCGGGCTGGATTGCCAACCGGGTCGACCCGGACATGCTGCTGGCCGACGAGAACATCGCCACGCTGCACGCGTCGCTGGACGCGCCCTGCCTGGGTGAATTGCCCTGGCAACTGGCGCCCGCCGCTGCCGCCGGCCGGCTCGACCTTGCGCCGCTGTTCGCCGCCGCCACCCAATACCAAGCCGAGGCCGCCGGCCTTGCTGCCTGAACCAGAATTCGCATCGATCATGACTCAAGCTCACACCGCTACCACCGTTACTACCGTTTCCGTCGATTCCCTGCGCCAGAGCGCGCGCTCGCACGCACTGCCCGATGACGCCGCGTGGCGCGTCGATGACGTTGCCGCGCTGTTCGCGCTGCCGTTCAACGACCTGTTGTTCCGCGCCCAGCAAGTGCACCGCGAGCACTTCGACGCCAATACCGTGCAGCTGTCGACGCTGCTGTCGATCAAGACCGGCGGCTGCGAAGAGGATTGCGGCTACTGCCCGCAGAGCGCGCACCACGATGCCGGCGTGAAAGCCGAGAAGCTGATGGCGCTGGACGAGGTGCTGGACGCCGCGCGCGCGGCCAAGGCCAATGGCGCCACCCGCTTCTGCATGGGCGCCGCCTGGCGCAGCCCCAAGGACCGCCACCTGGAGCCGGTGATGGACATGGTGCGCGAAGTGAAGGCGATGGGCCTGGAGACCTGCGTCACGCTGGGCATGCTCAAGGCCGAGCAGGCCCAGCAGCTCAAGGACGCGGGGCTGGACTACTACAACCACAACCTGGATACCTCGCCGGAGTTCTACGGCAAGATCATCACCACGCGCACCTACCAGGACCGGCTCGACACCATCGGCCATGTGCGCGACGCCGGCATCAATGTCTGCTGCGGCGGCATCGTCGGCATGGGCGAGGCGCGCGAAGCGCGTGCCGGCCTGATCGCGCAGCTGGCCAATATGGACCCGTATCCGGAGTCGGTGCCCATCAACAACCTGGTCCAGGTCGAGGGCACGCCGCTGGCGGGCACCGAGGCGCTGGACCCGTTCGAGTTCGTCCGCACCATTGCCGTGGCACGCATCACTATGCCGCGCGCCATGGTGCGCCTGTCCGCCGGCCGCGAGGCCATGGACGAAGCGTTGCAGGCGCTGTGCTTCATGGCCGGCGCCAATTCCATTTTTTACGGCGAAAAGCTGCTGACCACCGGCAACCCGCAGGCCGACCGCGATCGCGCCCTGCTGGCCCGCCTCGATATCCGCGCAGAGGGCCATGCGGGATGACGAGGTAGGAGATAGCCCGCTGGACAGCTCGCCGCCGTAAGATCCCAATCACAGGGATAACGAGGAGGGAGCCATGTTCAACAAGATCCTGATCGCCAACCGCGGTGAAATCGCCTGCCGCGTGGCCGCGACCTGCCGCCGGCTCGGTATCCGCACCGTCGCGGTGTACTCGGATGCCGACGCCGACGCACGCCACGTCGCCTTCTGCGACGAGGCCGTGCATATCGGCGGCGCGGCCGCGCGCGACAGCTACCTGCGCGCGGACCACATCATCGAGATGGCGAAGGAGACCGGCGCCCAGGCCATCCACCCGGGCTACGGCTTTCTGTCCGAGAACGAAGCCTTTGCCGAGGCCTGCGCCGCGGCGGGGCTGGTCTTCATCGGTCCGCCGGCGTCTGCCATCCACGCGATGGGCAGCAAGAGCGCGGCCAAGCAATTGATGGAGAAGGCCGCGGTGCCGCTGGTGCCCGGCTACCACGGCGAGGACCAGGGTCCGGCGCTGCTGCGCCGCGAGGCCGACCGCATCGGTTACCCGGTGCTGCTCAAGGCCAGCGCCGGCGGTGGCGGCAAGGGCATGCGCGTGGTCGAGTCGGGCGACGGCTTCGAGGCCGCGCTGGCCTCGGTCAAGCGCGAGGCGTCGGCCAGCTTCGGCGACGACAAGGTGCTGGTGGAGAAGTACCTGACGCGCCCCCGCCATATCGAGATCCAGGTGTTTGCCGATACCCACGGCAACTGCGTCTACCTGTTCGAGCGCGATTGCTCGGTGCAGCGCCGCCACCAGAAGGTGCTGGAAGAAGCCCCCGCGCCGGGCATGACCGAGGCGCGCCGCCGCGCCATGGGCGAAGCGGCGGTGGCCGCGGCCAAGGCGGTGGGCTATGTCGGCGCCGGCACGGTCGAGTTCATCGCCAACCAGGACGGCTCGTTCTACTTCATGGAGATGAACACGCGCCTGCAGGTGGAGCACCCCGTCACCGAAATGATCACCGGTCAGGACCTGGTCGAATGGCAGCTGCGCGTCGCCGCCGGTGAGCCGCTGCCGCTCACGCAGGACCAGCTGCGCATCGACGGCCATGCGCTGGAAGCGCGTATCTACGCCGAGAACCCCGACAAGCAGTTCCTGCCGTCCACCGGCACGCTGCGCTTCCTGCGCACGCCGCCGGCGGTGCAGTTCATGCGCGGTGAGGATGCGCACGGCCCGGCGGGTATCCGTATCGATGCCGGCGTGCGCGAGGGCGACACCATCAGCCCGTTCTACGACCCGATGATCGCCAAGCTGATCGTCTGGGGCAAGGACCGCGACGAGGCGCTGGCGCGCATGCGCCAGGCGCTGATGGCCTACCACGTGGTGGGGCTGTCGACCAACGTGGCCTTCCTGCAGCGGCTGGTGTCGTCCCAGGCGTTCCGCACCGCCGATCTCGATACCGGGCTGATCGAGCGCAACGAGAAGGTGTTGTTCCCGCCTCCGGCGCCGGTCGGCCTGGAAGTCATCGCGCTGGCGGTGGCGGCGCTGTTCGACCGCGAGGCCCGCGAGCGCCGCATCGACGCCGCCGACCAGCATTCGCCGTGGACCCATGGTGGCGCGTGGCGGCTGAACGGCGGCGTGTCGCGCACGCTGCGCTTCGGCTATGGCGAGCAGGTGCTGGAGGTGACGCTGAGCACCAATGAGCGCGGCAGCACGCTGATCTATGCGGACCAGGCGGCGCCCTTTGCCTGCACCTGCCAGGCCGACGATATCCGCATCAACCTCGGCACCCGGCGCGCGCACGGGCAGGTGCATGCCGATGGCGAGACTTTCCACGTCTTCTATGCCGGGCGGCATGTGAGCCTGTCCTGGCTCGATCCGCTGGCCCATGCCGGCGAGGCTGAAAGCGAAGGCGGCAAGCTCACTGCGCCGATGCCCGGGAAGGTCATTGCCGTGATGGTCGAGGCTGGCAGCACCGTCACGCGCGGCACGCCGTTGCTGGTGATGGAGGCCATGAAGATGGAGCACACCATCAGCGCACCGGTGGATGGGGTGGTGAGTGAGGTGCTTTACGGGGTGGGGGAGCAGGTTGTGGAGGGGGCGCAGCTTCTGGCGTTCGAGGGGAAGTCGGGGACATGATGCGCGCTAGGGGTGGCAGGGGCGCGGTCACCGTTGCCCCAACCAACCCCACGCCCGTTCCTCTGCCAAAATACGCCTTTACCCCCACCAGAATCCCCTGGAGACAAAATGAAGTTGCAGTTGTACGTCCCCGATGGCCGCTACGACCCCTGGATCGCAGGCTTCGCCGAGGCACTGCCCGAAGCGCAATGTGTGACGTGGGAGGACAGCCGTGGCGAACCGGCCGACTACGCCGTGGTCTGGCGTCCGCCGGTGGAGATGCTGCGTGGCCGTACCGACCTGAAGGCGGTGTTCAACCTGGGCGCCGGCGTCGACGGCATCCTGCGCCTGCGCGATGAAGCCCCTGACGCCTTGCCCGCTGGCGTGCCGATCGTGCGACTCGACGATGCCGGCATGGCCGCGCAGATGGCCGAGTACGTCACCCACGCGGTGCTGCGCTATTTCCGCAAGATGGACGCCTACGAGGCCCAGCAGCGCGCCGGCAACTGGAAGTTCCTGAAGCCGCATCGCCGTGCGGACTTCACCATCGGCGTGATGGGGGTGGGCACGCTCGGCACGCATATCGCGCGCACGCTGGCGGGCTTCGGCTTCCCGGTGCGTGGCTGGAGCCGCACCGCGCGCGCCATCGAAGGCGTGAGCGGCTTCTATGGCGATGCCGGGCAGGCGCCATTCCTCGATGGCCTGCGCGTGCTGGTCAATGTGCTGCCGCTGACGCCGCAGACCGAGAACATCCTTAACGCCGGGCTGTTCGCGCGGCTGGCACAGGGCGCGTATGTGATCAACGTCGCGCGCGGGCAGCATCTGGCTGAGGAAGACCTGCTTGCCGCGGTGCAGTCGGGGCAGATTGCCGGTGCCACGCTCGACGTGTTCCGCACCGAGCCGCTGCCTGCCGAACACCCGTTCTGGCAGGAGCCGCGCATCACCCTCACGCCGCATATCTCTGCGCTGACGCTGCGCGAAGACAGCATCGCGCAGATCGCCGGCAAGATCCGCGCGCTGCGTGCGGGCCAGCCGATCGCGGGCGTGGTCGACGTGCAGCGGGGCTACTGAGCGCCCCGACCAAGACGAACTAGAGACAGGAGACAGCCATGACCATGCCGAACTACGTGAAGATCGTTGAAGTCGGCCCGCGCGACGGCCTGCAGAACGAGAAGGCGATGGTGCCGACCGAGGTCAAGGTCGCGCTGATCAACCAGCTGACCGATGCCGGCTTCGTCAATATCGAGGCCGCGTCGTTCGTGTCGCCCAAGTGGGTGCCGCAGATGGCCGACGGTGCCGACGTGATGGCGCGCATCCAGCGCCGGCCCGGCACGCTGTATTCGGCGCTGACGCCGAACATGAAGGGGTTTGAAGGCGCGATCGACGCCGGTGCCGACGAGGTGGTGATCTTCGGCGCCGCCAGCGAGGCGTTCTCGCAGAAGAACATCAACTGCTCGATCGCCGAGTCGATCGCGCGCTTTGCGCCGGTGGCCGCCGCAGCCAAGGAGAAGGGCGTGCGCCTGCGCGGCAGCATCTCGTGCGCGCTGGGCTGCCCGTACCAGGGCGAGGTGCCGGTGCACGCGGTGGTCGACGTGGTGCGCCGCATGCGCGAGCTGGGCTGCGACGAGATCGACATTGCCGACACCATCGGCGTGGGCACCCCCGTGCGCGTGCAGGAGGTGATGCGCGCCGCGGCGGCGGAGTTTGCGCTGGACCGCCTGTCGGGCCATTTCCACGATACCTACGGGCAGGCGCTGTCCAATATCCTGGCCAGCCTGGAAGTGGGCATCGCGATCTTCCATGCGTCGGTGGCGGGGCTGGGCGGCTGCCCGTACGCCAAGGGCGCGACCGGCAACGTGGCGACCGAGGACGTGCTGTACATGCTGCACGGCATGGGCATCCACACCGGCATCGACCTGGAAGCGGTGGTGCGCACCGGCGACTATATCTCGCAGGCAATCGGCCGCACCAACAGCTCGCGCGTGGGCCGTGCCTTGCTGACCAAGTGGGCCGCCGCCAGCGATGCGGCGCCCGCCTGCGCGTAAGTGCGGATCAGGCGCGGGCCACAGAACAAGGAGAAGAACGCATGACGGTGAATGACGAAGCGCTGCCCGAGTCCGCGCAGCGCGTGGCGGACCTGCTGGCCGGGCTTGGCCATGACCGGCCCGTGGTGATGCTGCCGGCCACCGGCAAGACCTCGGCCGAGGCCGCGGCGGGCCTGGGCTGCAGCGTGGCGGAGATCGCCAAGTCCATCATCTTCCGGCGCGTGGCCGACGATGCGCCAGTGCTGGTGATCGCCAGCGGCAGCAACCGCGTCGACGAGGCCAAGGTGGCCGCGCGCGTGGGCGCGCTGGGCAAGGCCGACGCGCGCTTCGTGCGCGAGAAGACCGGCTATGCCATCGGCGGCGTCTGCCCGATCGGCCATGCGGTGGCGCCGGTGATGCTGCTGGACCAGGACCTGTTCCGCTATGACAGCTTGTGGGCCGCGGCGGGGCATCCCCATGCCGTCTTCAACCTGACGCCGCACCAGTTGCAGCAGATGACGGGCGCCGAAGTGGCCGACGTCGCGGCAGGCTCCGTGGCATGAGTCCCGACCTGCGCCCCGGCCTGACCTTCAGCTGGCAATACACGGTGCCGGCCAAGGCCACAGTGCCGCGCCTGTACGACGATATCCCGGGCTGCCCCGAGATGCCCGACGTGCTGGCCACCGGCTATATGGTCGGCATCATGGAATGTGCCTGCCTGCAGATGCTGCGCGAGCACCTGGACTGGCCGCGCGAGCAGTCGCTCGGCACGCTGGTCAGCTTCTCGCACCTGGCGCCGACGCCGCCGGGCATGACGGTGACGGTCAAGGGCGAACTGGTGGCGGTGGACGGGCGCCGCCTGCGCTTCCAGCTGAGCGCCTGGGACGGCGAGGACAAGATCTCCGAGGGCGTGCATGAGCGCCACCTGATCGACGCCGGCCGCTTCAACCAGAAAGTGGCGGCCAAGGCCGCGCGCGCGGCGGGCTGAGTGGCGAGCGAGCACAACGCCATGGCCCCCACGCCTGCCTTGCTGGCCGCGCAGGCCGACGCCGCGCTGCGGGCCTCGCCGGTGCCGTCGCCATGCCGCAACGTCTGCCGCATGGATCCGGCCACCGGCTACTGCGCCGGCTGCCTGCGCACCATCGAAGAGATTGCCGGCTGGTCGTCCGCCGGCGACGAAGACAAGCGCCGCATCTGGGCGCAACTGCCGCAGCGCGCCGCATGGCTGGCAGGCGAGGAGACATCCCCTTGAGCGAACGCCTGCTCCCGCAGTTGCCGGCCACCATGCGCGTGTTCGAGCGCGGCTGGCTGTCGGCCAACAATATCCTGTTCGTTGAGGGCGACGATACGGTGCTGGTCGATACCGGCTACGTCACCCACGCG
The DNA here is from genome assembly GCF_059419025.1 of Cupriavidus sp. GW821-FHT07C08. Taxonomy (NCBI): domain Bacteria; kingdom Pseudomonadati; phylum Pseudomonadota; class Betaproteobacteria; order Burkholderiales; family Burkholderiaceae; genus Cupriavidus; species Cupriavidus sp. GW821-FHT07C08. The sequence continues at coordinate 14,565 of NZ_JBWKQZ010000029.1, read as the reverse complement.
CCGCAGACGGTGGCGCTGGTGGCGGCGGCCTTGCAGGGCAGGCCGCTCACGCGCGTGATCAATACCCATCTCCACTCCGACCACTGCGGCGGCAATGCCGCGCTGCAGGCGCGCTGGCAGCCGCGCACCGCGATCCCCGCGGCCGAGGCCGCAGCCGTTGCCGCGTGGGACACGGAAGCGCTCAGCTACAACGCCACCGGCCAGCAGTGCGACCGCTTCACCTTCGACAGCGTGCTGAATGATGGCGACAGGCTGCGCCTCGGCGGCATCGACTGGCAAGTCGTGGCCGCCCCTGGCCATGACCCGCACGCGGTGATGCTGTTCGCGCCGGCCGAGCGCATCCTGGTTTCCGGCGATGCGCTGTGGGAGAACGGCTTCGGCGTGATCTTCCCCGAGCTGGATGGCGAGAGCGGCTTTGCCGAGCAGGCGGCGGTGCTGGAACGCATCGCGCAACTGGACGCGCGGCTGGTGATCCCGGGCCACGGCCGGATGTTTGCCGACGTGGCGGCGGCGGTCGAACGCGCCCAGGGGCGCCTGGCCTATCTGGGCGCCGATCCGGCGCGCAATGCCAGCCATGCGGTCAAGGTGCTGGTCAAGTTCAAGCTGCTGGAGCAGCAGCGCATGGCCCAGGACGCGCTGGCGGCATGGATGGAAGCCGCGCCGCTGATGGTGCGCATCCGCCAGCGCTTTATGCCGGGGCTGGCGATGGCCGAGATCTGCGCGCAGACGGTGCGCGCGCTGGTGGGGGTGAAGGCGCTGGCGGTGGAGGGGGAGTGGGTGGTGAACCGGGATTGATTCACCACGCCTGCCCGCGTCCTCAGAACGACGTCCTGAACCCCACCTTGACACTGCGCCCGGCCAGCGGCGCGATATCACGCAGGATCGACGCCGAGTTGCGCGCATCCTGGTTGGTCAGGTTGTCGCCGCGCAGGTACACCAGCGTCTGCGTGCCCGACACCTTGAACTTGTAGGTCAGCGCCAGGCTCAGCAGCGTATAGGCATCGGTCGGCGTGTCGTTGGTTGGCACGCGGGTTTGCTTGGCGGCGTAGGTCACATCCACGCGCGCGCCCCACGGGCCCGCGCCATACACCAGCGCGCCACCCAGGCGCAGCGGTGCCAGGCGCGGCAGCGGTTCGCCGGTGTCGCGGTTCTCGCCGCGCACGTAGTCGGCGCGCGCCTCGAAGTCCAGCGTGTCGCTGGTGGTCAGCATCTTCTGCAGCAGCCGCGTCTTGCCTTCGGCCTCGAAGCCATACAGTGTGGCCGGCACACCCAGGTACTGGAACTCCGGCAGCGCACCCGGGCTGCCGGCGGCGACCACGTCGCCCGCCTCGTCACGCGTGCGGCCGGTGGCGTTCAGCGCCAGGTAGTTGGCAAAGCGGCTGTAGTAGCCCGACACGCTGGCGCTGTGCGCGCCGGACTTGAAGCGCACGCCCAGGTCGATCGACGTGGCCCGCTCCTTGTTGGCATTGGGGTCGCCCAGCTCCCAGGCGCCGGTGGCCACGTGGGGGCCATTGGCATACAGCTCGTAGAAGGTCGGCGCGCGCTCGGTGTACGACAGGTTGCTGGTCAGCGACCACAGCGGGTTGACCTTGTAGAGCAGGCCGGCCGAGGCGCTGGTGGCGTTGAAGCTGCGGTTGGCATCGGTAAAGCGGTCGTTGCCGTTGGCGCTGGCCTTGATGCTGCTGTGGTCCAGGCGCCCGCCCAGGTTCAGCTTGAGGTCGCCGGAAGCAGTCAGCGGCAGTTCCTCGAACACGAATAGCGCGGCGTTGTCGGTGTTGGTGCTCGGCACGAAGGCTTCCTCGCCCAGCGCCGAGAAATCGGTGTGGCCGAACTGGGTGCCGATCACCCCGGTCATGTTGCCAATCTTCGCGTGCTTGGCTTCAAGGCGCGCATCCCAGCCGCGGTTCTTGAAGATGGTGCCGGTCTCGCCGCCTTCGATCTCCTTGTGCTCGTAGTCGGTATAGCTGAACTTGCCCTTGACCGATTCGAGCCAGCCGGCGGTGTTGCCGGCCAGGTTGCGCGCCTCGCCTTCCAGCGCAAAGCGGTCCTGCCGCATCTTCAGCCGTACGTCGTCCTCGGCGGGCGTGCCGTACTCATTGCGGTAGGCGCTGTAGTTGGCGCCGACGAAGCCGTCGGCCCAAGTGTAGGAGCCGCCCATCGCGCCGCCTTCCTGCTGCGCGCTGGTGTTGGGCAGGCGGCCATAGGCTTCGGTCTCGCCTGCGGGCAGCGGATCGGCGGTGCGCAGGCGGTCGCTGCGGGCGAAGCCGGGGATGCGCAGGTCGCTGGTCTTGCGCGCGAAGGCGTCGGCGTGGACGGCGAACTTGCCGTTGCCGGCCTCGATCAGCGCGCCGGCGTTGCGCGCCTGGTCGCCGCCCGCGGTGGCGCTGGCATCGACCGCGCCGCCGATGCCTTCGATCGGCTCCTTCGGAATCCGGTTGTCGATCACATTGACCACGCCGCCGATGGCGTTGCCGCCGTACATCAGCGCCGCCGGGCCGCGCACGACCTCGATGCGCTCGGCCACGAGCGGGTCCACCGGCACGGCGTGGTCGTAGGACAGCGTAGACGCGTCGACCGTGGTGCCGCCGTTCTGCAGCACCTTGATGCGGTCGCCGTCCAGGCCGCGGATCACCGGCCGGCTGGCATTGGGCCCGAAGTAGCTGGACGAGACCCCGGGCAGCTTGTCGAGCGTGTCGCCCAGCGTGCTGCCCTGGCGCACGGCCAGGGTGTCGCCGCCGAGCGTCGATACCGGCGCCACCATGTCGTTGAGGTCGCTGCCGAGCGGGTTGGCGGTGACGACGACTTCGCGCAGCGTGGTGCCGGCCGGCGCGGTGGCAGTGGCCGTGGCGGGTGCGCTGTCGGCGGCAGGTGCCGTGGCGGCCTGTGCCAGCGCGGCGGGGGCGACGAAAGCGGTGGCCATGGTGGCGGTGAGGGAAGCGGCAAGGGCCGCCAGCGGGGTCAGGCGCGGTGCGCTGGTTGGTGCGGTGTAACGGTTTTTCGACATGGCGCGCGGAGCGAGGCAATGGCAATCGGCCCGGCTGGCACGGCAGCTGCCCGGCACGGAGCCGGCCACCCGCGATGGGCGTGGCCGCGCAGCCGGAATGGGCAGGCGTTCAGCTCGGAATTGTTCAGCCGGATGCGCGGCGAGGGCCGCGTCCCGGATCAGGCGAGGGCGATGGCCGGCGCCGGCGGCGCGCGCGATTGGAAGGGGTGGGTGGCGGGCAGGTCGGGCCAGCGCCAGGCCAGGTTGGCCGGCTTGACCGGTTTGGCAAAGGCAAGCGGTGGCAGCGGCAGCTTGCCGCACAGGGTGTCGGCAACCGTGGCGCCATCGAACAGCACGCACGAGTGGCCGCTGAACTTCTGCGCCAGCGGGTGCGGCTCGGGGTCGTTGGCGGAGGCCGCGTCGGCCGTTGTCACGGAGGCCGACGGCGCAAGCAGGCCGCCGTGCGCGATGCGGTGGGTCAGCCCGGCGTGCTGCGCCAGCAGCAGGCATAGCGCCAGCCACAGCGCGGACCAGAGGCCCGGGCCGTGCGCGCGCAGGCGGGCGAACCAGTCAGTGCGCATGCGGATGGCCGGCGTGGTTGCCGTGGTGGTGGTCGGGATCGCCGCAGCCGCAATCGTTGTCGCCATGGTCGTGGCCATGGGCATGATCGTGGTCGTCGTCGAAGTCGTCGACCCAGCCGGGGAATGGATCCGCATAGGCCGCCCAGGCTTGTGCGCCCGCGGCCATCTCGGCATCGCTCAGCAGGCAGGCGTCGAGCCGGGCCTGCAGCGCCGCATGGTCCAGGTCCAGGCCGGTCAGCACCAGTTCCTGGCGGCGGTCGCCGAAGGCTGCGGGGGCGCCGTCGACCTGCATGTCGGCTTCGACTTCGGCGCGTTCGGCGGTGTCGGCCGGCCATTCGGCCGGATCCAGCGCGGCCCACCAGGCGCCGGCGCCGCCATGGCGGCAGACGCCGCCGGACTGGTTCCAGTCACCCGCGGTATCCATGCGGCTGGCCAGCCAGAACAGGCCCCTGGAGCGCAGCACGCTGCCGTGCTCGCGCAGCCATTCGGTATGGATCAGGTCGGCGAAGCGTTGCGGATGGAACGGGCGGCGGCGGCGGTAGACCAGCGTGGAGACGCCGCTGGCGTTGGCAGCCGGCGCCTCGCCGCGCAGCGCGGCAAGCCAGCCCGGGGCGTCCGCGGCGGCTTCAAAGTCGAAGCGGCCGGTGCCTTGCACGCGCTCCGGCGGCACCTTGCCGAAGCTGGCTTCGACGATGTCGGCACGCGGGTTCAGCGCCTGCAGTACGGCGTGCAGCCGCGCCAGTTCAGCCGCGCTGGCGAGGTCGGCCTTGTTCAGCACGATCACGTCGCAGCATTCGACCTGCGCCACCAGCACTTCAGCCACGGTCCGGTTATCGTCCGTGGCCGGCGCCAGCCCGCGGTCGGCCAGGAACTCGGCCTCGTTGAGGTCGCGCAGGAAGGTGGCGGCATCGATCACCGTCACCAGCGTGTCGGGTTGCACCGCCGCGCCGGGCCCGGCGCCATGCTCGGCCTCGAACAGAAAGCCTTCGGCAATCGCGAGCGGCTCGTCCAGGCCGTCGGCTTCCATCAGCAGCGCGTCAAAGCGGCCCTCGGCGGCAAGCCGCGCGGCTTCGCCGAGCAGGGCGTCGCCCGCGGGCAGCACCGTGGCCTCGCAGCCGGGCGGCAGCGGCGCCAGCGCCTGCCCGTCCTGCGGCCCGCAGACCAGCACGGCCATGCGCCGGCCCGCGCTGTGCGCGAGCAGGTGGTTCAGCAGCGTGGTCTTGCCGGCGCCGGGGAAGCCGGACAGCACGGTGACAGGCAGGCGATCAGCCATGGCAGGAGAAGTGGAAGTGACGAGGGACTACACAGCCCAGGCGCTGGCTGCGTTGTTGCAACAAGGTTGCGAATTTACCAGAAAGGCCGGGGCGGCAACAGCCGGACGATTCTCAATGGTAGGCCGTGGCGACGGCACGACAAAGCGGACGCGGCCCCGCCAAAGCAAACGGCCCGGGTAACCGGGCCGTCACGTTACGTCTGCCGCACCGGCCGTGCCGGCGCGCGGCGCATCAGTCGCCGAACAGCTTCTGGCGCAGTTCGCGGCGTTGCTGCGCTTCCAGCGACAGCGTGGCCGTGGGACGGGCCAGGAGGCGCGGCACGCCGATCGGCTCGCCGGTTTCCTCGCACCAGCCGTAGTCGCCGGACTCGATGCGCTGCAGCGACTGCTCCACCTTCTTCAGCAGCTTGCGCTCGCGGTCGCGCGTGCGCAGTTCCAGCGCATGCTCTTCCTCGATGGTGGCACGGTCGGCCGGATCCGGCACGATGACCGTTTCGCGCAGGTGTTCCGTGGTCTGGTCAGCGTTCTTCAGGATTTCGTCGCGCAGCTGCTCAAGACGGTGCTTGAAGAAGGCGAGCTGCGCTTCGTTCATGTAATCCTTGTCGCTCATCTTCAGGATTTCAGCTTCAGTCAGAAGTTTGTTGCTGCTCATGGTTGCTGCTGATTCTCTTGTTGATGCGGCCGGCGGCGTCTGGGTCCGCTCGGGTGCGCTGTCCGCGCGCTTGCGCGCCACGGCTGTTTCACTCTGGCTGGCTGCAGTCTTGCTGCTTCGCGGGCCTCCCTTCGTTGCGCCCGCTTCGGCGTTCGCCGTACTGCCGCGGGGAGCGGGCGCGGCCTTCACAGGCTGCGCCTTGAGCGTCTCTGCCGCTGCACTACCTGTCTTGCTGCGGCTTTCTTTCGTCTTCGTTGCGGCTGTCATGGGGACACCTCTCTCTCGCGTCAGTCAGTGACGGCGCGCGTCGGGGCACCCCAGGCGGAAAAAAGGCGGTCTCCGCACGAAGCACTGCGACCGCACCTGCCGGCGGCCTGCCTCATGCTGACGACAACCGCCGCCCTGCAAGTCCACCAGATCCGATGGACCAAATGCCGGCAGCGGGAAAAAGGTGCGCCACCGGTATCAAATCCGGCCTATTGTACTTGAACAAATTTCTCCGAGATACCGGGAAAACCGGCTGGCGCTTCGGTATTTCCCCGGTACCCCGAACGGGGGGCGGCCGCGCAGTGGTGTCTGCAGGGGGCGTCGCCGATGGGGCGACTGGTGCACTCAGGCCAGGCAGTTCTCCAGGCCCTTGAGGATGGCGTCGCGGGGCAGGTCCACGCCGATGAACACCATGCGCGTGCCCGGGGTCTCTTCCTCCCACTTGGCGCCGATGTCGCTGCCCATCAGCTGGTGGACCCCCTGGAACACCACTTTGCGGTCCACACCGTCCATATATAGTACGCCCTTGTAGCGCAGCAGTTTTTCCCCGTACACGGCCAGGATGCCGGACAGGAATTCCTCCAGCTTGCCATAGTGGAAGGGTTTGTCGCTGCGGAAGACGAACGACGCGATGCGGTCGGTATGGTGGTGGTGATGGTGGTGGTCGTGCGCGTGGCCGTGGCCGTGGCCGTGCGCATGGTCGTGCCCGTGGTCATGGCCGCAGTCGTCGCCGCAATGCTCGCCGTGCTCATGGTCATGATCGTGGTCATGATCATGGTCGTCGGCGCGCAGGAATTCCGGGTCGATCTCCAGCTTGGCGTTCAGGTTGAAGCCGCGCAGGTCGAAGATGGTGTCGATCGGCGCCTCGCCGAAGTTGACCAGGCGGATCGGCGCGCGCGGGTTCATGTGCAGCAGGCGGTGGCGCAGATCGGCCACGTCGGCTTCGGTCACCAGGTCGGACTTGGTGATGAAGATGGCGTCGGCAAAGCCTACCTGACGCTGCGCCTCTTCCTGCTTGTCCAGCTGCAGGTGGGCGTGCTTGGCGTCGACCAGCGTGATCACCGCGTCGAGCAGGTAGCGCGAGGCAATTTCCTCGTCCATGAAGAAGGTCTGCGCCACCGGGCCCGGGTTGGCCACGCCGGTGGTCTCGATCACCACGCGGTCGAAGCCGATCTCGCCGGCGTCGCGGCGCGTCAGCAGCGTCGACAGCGCCTGCACCAGGTCGCCGCGGATGGTGCAGCAGATGCAGCCGTTGCTCATCTGCACGATCTGCTCGCGGCCGTCCTGCACCAGGATCTCGTTGTCGATGTTCTCTTCGCCGAACTCGTTCTCGATGACGGCAATCTTCATGCCGTGCTGCTCGTTCAGGATGCGCTTGAGCAGGGTGGTCTTGCCGCTGCCGAGAAAGCCGGTCAGGATCGTGACCGGGGTCAGTTTGGACATTGTTGTTCTCCGGGTATTAGAGATTGCCGTTCAGTGCGAAGCGCCGCCGGGCGAGGCGGGCGCACGCTTGCCGCACTCGGCGCAGACGCCGTTCACGGTCAGTTCGACATGTTCGATGGAAAAGCCGCTGGGCACGCGCGGCGCGGCCGGCTGCACCGGTGCGCTGGCATCGTCCAGGCAGAAGGTGCGGTCGCAGCGGGTGCAGTGGAAATGGCTGTGCTGGCGGTGCTCCTGCGCGCGCGCGGCCTCGTGCTCGACCAGGCTGAAGCGGAATACGCGGTCGTTGCCGGCACGCTTCTGCGCCACGCCCTGTTCCACCAGCCAGTCCAGCACGCGGTAGACGGTGACGCGGTCGATGGTCTCGCCCGCTTCGGGCAGGCGGTCGATCACGGCCTGGTGCGTCAGCGCCTCATCGCTGCCGATCAGGCAGGCCAGGATGCAAAGCCGCGGCTGGGTCACGCGCGCGCCCAGCTGGCGCAGGCGCTCGTGGGCGGCTTCCAGGGACGCAGGGGTGGGGATCGCCGGTTCCGGCACAGCGGCCGGCCGGTCCGGACTGGGACGGGTCATGGGCAGATTTAACCATAGGCCCCCGGTTGATGCAATTCAGTTGCGTCAGCGCGCCGAATGGCGACGCCGGCGCAGCCACGCCGATGGGGCGGTTTGCGCCTATGATCGGCACAGGACAACCCTTAGAACCCCCCAGAGCGGAGACGACCCATGCTGAATGACGCCAGCGCGCTGCTGTTCCCGAACTTCGAAACTTTCCGGCAGCGTGTCGGCGAGGTCGAGATCGCCGGCGTGCGCGGCGGTTCGGGGCCGCCGCTGCTGCTGTTGCACGGGCACCCGCAGAGCCACCTGATCTGGCACCGGGTGGCGCCGGCGCTGGCAGATCACTTCACGGTGATCGCCACCGACCTGCGCGGCTACGGCAGCAGTTCGGCCCCGCCCGGCAATGCCGGCCACGAGCACTACAGCAAGCGCACCATGGCGCAGGACCAGGTGTCGCTGATGGCGGCATTTGGTTTCGAGCACTTTGCGCTGTGCGGCCACGACCGCGGTGCCCGCGTCTCGCACCGGCTGTGCATGGACCATCCGGACGCGGTCAGCCGCGCCATGCTGCTGGACATCGCGCCCACGCTGGCAATGTACGAGCGCACCAGCATGGCCTTTGCCGCCGCCTACTGGCACTGGTTCTTCCTGATCCAGCCGGCGCCGTTCCCCGAGACGCTGATCAACGCCGAGCCCGATTTCTACATCGAGAAGCTGATGGGCCTGCGCCACGCGGGCCTGACGCCCTTCGCCCCCGACGCCATGGCGGCCTACACCGCGGCGATGCGCGACCCGGCGCGCGTGCATGCCATGTGCGAGGACTACCGTGCCGCCGCCACCATCGACCTGGAGCACGACCGCGCCGACCGCGAGGCCGGGCGCCGGCTGGCGCTGCCGCTGCGCGTGCTGTGGGGCGAGCACGGCGTGGTGGCGCGCTGCTTCGAGCCGCTGGCGCTGTGGCAGGAGGTGGCCACCGACATCAGCGGCCAGGCGCTGCCGTGCGGGCACTACATCCCGGAAGAGGCGGCCGAACCGCTGCTTGAGGAAATGCTCGGTTTCTTCCGTTAGGCCGCACCGGGTGTCACAAACGCACGCCTTTGTAGCCGATCTCTGCCATATCTTCCCCGTTTCCCGCCATATGCGGCTGATTGCAGGCGGGTTAGCCCCTATACCTGCGTATTGTCTGGTGTTGCTAACATCAAGGCCCGCCCTTGCCGTTTACGGCAGGGCAGCGGAGCCAGCCGGCATGGTCCAAGAGCGCGGTCACAGAAACCGCGCCAGATGCGCCCCCCGCACAAGCAGGGGCCGGGCCGGCGGCAACGCATTGCAAGACGGGTATTGAAGGGAACCAGGAGAAGAAAGCATGAAACGAGTGGTAAAGATGGTCGCGGGTGCGCTGGCAGTCAGCGCGATGGGCGTGGCGGCGGGCGCGTATGCGCAGGAATTCCCGGGCGGCAAGCCGATTTCGGCCGTGGTGCCGTTCTCCGCGGGCGGCCCGACCGACAAGGTCTCGCGTGAACTGACCGCGATCATGTCCAAGCACCTGGGCTCGACCATCGTGATCGAAAACCTGGGCGGCGCCGGCGGCACCATCGGCGCCAAGAAGGTGGCACAGGCCAAGAACGATGGCCACACCGTGCTGATCCACCATATCGGCATGGCCACGGCCCCGGCGCTGTACCGCAACCTGGGCTTCGATCCGCTCAAGGACTTCGAGATGATCGGCGAAATCGCCGACGTGCCGATGATCCTGGTCGGCAACAAGTCGCTGCCGCCGAACACCTTCAAGGACCTGCTGCCGTACATCAAGGCCAACGCCGGCAAGCTGTCGCTGGCCAACGCCGGCATCGGCTCGGCCTCGCACCTGTGCGGCCTGCTGTTCCAGAGCGCGATCCAGACCGAGCTGACCACCGTGCCGTACAAGGGCGCTGCGCCGGCACTGACCGATATCCTGGGCGGCCAGGTCAACCTGCTGTGCGACCAGACCACCAATCTCGCCGGCCATCTCAAGGCCCATTCGGTCAAGCCGTACGCGGCCATGCAGGCACGCCGCGTGGAAGCGTTCAAGGACGTCCCGACCGCGGCCGAGCAGGGCATGCCGGGCGTGGAAGTGAAGGTCTGGCACGCCATGTACGCGCCCAAGGGCACGCCCAAGCCGGTGATCGACAAGCTGTCGGCGGCGCTGCAAAAGGCCGTGGCCGACCCGGCCTTCCGCGCCAAGATGGCCGAGCTGGGTGCCGAAGCGGTGCCGGCGCAGCGCGCCACGCCGGATTCGCTGCGCAACTACCTGACCGCCGAAATCAACAAGTGGACGCCGGTGATCAAGAAGGCCGGCGTATATGCCGACTGATCAGGTGGCGTGATGCATAAGGCGCGCGGGCCCTGGCCCGCGCGTTGCCGGACAAGGGCCATGCGGCAGCGCATGGCCCTTTTTGTTTTCTGGCGCGACCTCCGGCAGCCTGCCGGCAGGCATCCTATATTGGGTCAGACCGGGCGGCGCTTCCCGGAGCACGCGACAGGCCTTGAAACCGGCCAGGGGCGTCGCCAACTACGGTCCTGACATATTCACGGAAGCCACCATGGAACAGTATCACGGCACTACCATCGTCAGCGTCCGCCGCGGCAATCAGGTCGCACTTGGCGGTGATGGTCAGGTCACGCTCGGCAATATCGTGATGAAGGGCACCGCGCGCAAGGTGCGCCGCATCTACAACGGCAAGGTCCTGGTCGGGTTTGCCGGCAGCACCGCCGACGCCTTCTCGCTGCTGGACCGCTTCGAGGCCAAGCTGGAAAAGTACCAGGGCAACCTGACCCGCGCCGCGGTCGACCTGGCCAAGGACTGGCGTTCGGACCGCGCCCTGCGCCGGCTGGAAGCCATGCTGATCACCGCCGACCGCGACACCACGCTGGTCATTACCGGCAACGGCGACGTGCTCGACCCCGAGGGCGGCATCGCCGCGATCGGCTCGGGTGGCGCGTATGCGCAGTCGGCCGCCAAGGCGCTGGTCGAGAACACCGAAATGGCGCCCAAGGACGTGGTCGAGAAAGCGCTGACCATTGCCGGCGAGCTCTGCATCTACACCAACACCAACTTCGTCATCGAGACGCTGGAATAAGCGCAGGCCGGCCACCGCGCAGGCCGGCGCGCCCCCACTGAACGGATACCATGTCGCACACCATGACCCCGTCGGAAATCGTTTCCGAACTCGACAAGCACATCATCGGCCAGAACAAGGCCAAGAAGGCCGTGGCGGTGGCGCTGCGCAACCGCTGGCGCCGCCAGCAGGTGGCCGAGCCCCTGCGCCAGGAAATCACGCCCAAGAACATCCTGATGATCGGCCCGACCGGCGTCGGCAAGACCGAGATCGCGCGCCGCCTGGCCAAGCTGGCCGACGCGCCCTTCATCAAGATCGAGGCCACCAAGTTCACCGAGGTGGGCTACGTCGGCCGCGATGTCGACACCATCGTGCGCGACCTGGCCGAGATGGCGATCAAGCAGACGCGCGAGTCCGAGATGAAGAAGGTGCGCACCAAGGCCGAGGACGCGGCCGAGGACCGCCTGCTCGACGTACTGCTGCCGCCGGCGCGCGATATCGGCTTCTCACAGCCGGAAGAGAAGGACTCCAACACGCGCCAGGTGTTCCGCAAGAAGCTGCGCGAAGGCTCGCTCGACGACAAGGAAATCGAGCTGGAACTCTCCGCCGGCATGCCGAGCATGGACATCATGGGCCCGCCGGGCATGGAAGACATGACCGAGCAGATCCGCACCATGTTTGCCGGCCTGGGCCAGGGCAAGAAGGCGCGCCGCAAGATGAAGGTCAAGGAAGCCTTCAAGCTGCTGATCGACGAAGAGGCCGCCAAGCTGGTCAATGACGAAGAGCTCAAGCACAAGGCCATCGCCAATGTCGAGCAGAACGGCATCGTGTTCCTGGACGAGATCGACAAGATCGCCAGCCGCAGCGAGATCGGCGGCGGCGAGGTGTCGCGCCAGGGCGTGCAGCGCGACCTGCTGCCGCTGGTTGAGGGCACTACGGTGAGCACCAAGTACGGCATGATCAAGACGGACCACATCCTGTTCATTGCCTCGGGTGCGTTCCACCTGTCCAAGCCGAGCGATCTGATTCCCGAGCTGCAGGGCCGCTTCCCGATCCGGGTCGAGCTGGATTCGCTGTCCGTGCAGGACTTCGAGGCCATCCTGACGCAGACCGATGCCAGCCTGACCAAACAGTACCAGGCGCTGCTGAACACCGAAGAGGTCAGCCTGGTGTTCGCGCCGGACGGCATCCGCCGGCTGGCCGAGATCGCCTTCTCGGTCAACGAGAAGGTCGAGAACATCGGCGCGCGGCGCCTGTACACGGTGATGGAGCGGCTGCTGGAGGACCTGTCTTTCCACGCCACCAGGTCGTCGGGCGAGACTGTGACGATCGATGCGGCGTATGTGGATGAGCGGCTTGGGGATCTGGCTGGCAATGAGGATCTGTCGCGTTACGTGCTGTAAAGGGGCCGGGATACGATGCAAGGCGCACCATGGTGCGCCTTTTTTGTGGTGCGCCCAGCATGGGCGCACTCTTGTGGGTGCAAGTCCCACCGTAAGTTGATCACAGCGAACGAAGCGAAGCGCAACTGCGAAAGGGTGACCGACCGTGGGGAGGAAGCGTGGAGCGAAGCTGCGAGCCGAGGAACACGAACCGGATAGAAGGCGGTGCCAACCAGGACGAGCGGGCCATAAACCGCGAAATTCTTGTGATCAAGGGAAGGTGGCGTAAATCCGGCGGTTGTGCAGCGAAGGAGTGCGTTCTTACCTGGGGAGATCTCGCCTCATGCCTGAAAGGGTAACGGCGTCGAGTCGGAGCGAGAAGTCATGTATGGACGCCCCCGGTTTGCCAAGCTTCGCGCGTCGTCGACGGTGGGGAAGGAGATTGCAGCCATGTATCCGGACTTCGCTCGGGCCACATGCCCGCTGGTCCCTGATGGAATCCGCTGGCCGGCTCCTCTATCAGCAGAGCGCACTCGAGGTGCCCTGACTTCCTGCGGGTTGTGCTGGCCACGGTCTGACCTATCCTGCCATCAATCTGCGTGTCTGCCTGAGCAATCTTTGGGGGGAAGTTCTCCGGGGTCGGGTTGGTTGGATGCGTTTTCTTGTCTGCCGTCGCTACGCGGGTGTGCCGGCCGTTGCTGGCGAGAAGCCTGATTCGTACTCCCGGTCGCATGCAAGCAGTGCCCAGACGATTCGTGCGTTCTTGTTCGCCAGAGCGACGGCAGCGACGTTGAGGTTCCGTCGTCCCAGAAGCTTCTGCAGCCAGGGGTTGCTGCGCTGATCCGGCTTGCTCTGAAACGCCCTGACTGCTGATCGTGCCCCGTGGATGAGTAAGGTTCTCAGATAGGTGTCGCCACGCTTGCTGATGCCGAGTAAGGTCGTCTTGCCGCCGCTGGACGACTGGGCGGGTACGAGGCCCATCCAGGCCGCGAGTTGCCGGCCGTTCTTAAAGTTCTTGGCGTCCCCGACCGTAGCCACGAGTGCGCTCGCGGTAATCGGGCCGATGCCGGGAATCTTCTCGAGCTTGCGACTTGCTTCGCTGTTGCGATGCGATGCCTTGATCTGGGCCTCGAGCTCCGCGACCTGTGTATCGAGTCTGTTGAGGTGATCGAGCAGGCGCTCGATCAACAGCCGGAAACTGCCAGGCAGCTCATTGCTGGCGTCTTCGATAAGTTCGCGCACACGGCCGAGAACGTGGGTCAGGCCCTGCGGGACGACAAGACCGAACTCTGCCAAGAGTCCGCGGATCTGGTTGGCTTGGGCGGTTCGTGCACCGACGAAGCCCTGGCGCACCCGATGCAACGCCAGCACGGCCTGCTGCTCGACGTTCTTAAGAGGCACGAAGCGCATGTTGGGGCGCGCGACCGCTTCGCAGATCGCCTCGGCATCGGCCGCGTCGTTCTTGTTGGTCTTGACGTAGGGCTTGACGAACTGTGGCGCCATCAGCTTGACGGTGTGACCAAATGCCTGCAGCTTGCGCGCCCAGTGGTGGGCTCCGCCGCAAGCTTCCATGCCAATCAGGCACGGAGGCAAATTGGCGAAGAAGGTAACCACTTGGTCGCGCTTGAGCTGCTTCTTCAATACGGTCTTGCCGTGTCCGTTGATGCCGTGAACCTGGAAGAGGTTCTTCGCTAAATCGATACCGACTGTCGTAATTTGCATGGTGGACGCTCCTGTTCGGTTCGGGTGGTGACGTGGGAATCTCCACTCTGGCACAGCGATGCCGTGACGGGTGGGGGCGTCCATCCCATTAGCAGAGGTCGAAGTAGTTGGGGGTAGCGCCGGCAAGGCTCGAATCCGCCGACGAAGGACCGAACGAGAGGGAGTGTTCGAAGCCGTGTCGATGCAACAGGCATTGCGTCAGAAGCCCGCGCGAGCGGGGCGAGCGAGGGAAACGGACGGTGAAGCCGCCCGGGAACTCGCTTGCGACGAAGCCTGCGGCCCGCGACGCGAACCGGAGGACACAGGGTCGGCGCTGCTGGCAGCGGCGCTGACGCGAGAGAACATGAAGCAGGCGTTCAGGCGGGTCCGACGCAACAAAGGCGCCGCTGGCGTGGACGGTCTGGATATTGATCAGACCGCTCGCCATCTGGTGACGGCGTGGCCGGCGATTCGCGAGCAACTGCTCAAGGGGACGTACCGGCCCAGCCCGGTACGGCGGGTCACGATCCCGAAGCCGGACGGAGGCGAGCGAGAGCTTGGCATCCCGACGGTGATTTCATAATGCACCTCTCACAGTTGAATGTTGGAATGTTGCGGCTGAAGATGCCCTGAAGTGCG